>DASTMP010000270.1:0-103901 GCA_035714085.1 Blastocatellia bacterium | reverse complement strand
AGCAGCGTCCCGCGAGGCCGGATCAAGGCGATTACTTTCGATCCCGGCTACGATTGGTCCCGCGTGGTGATCGCCGATTACCGCGACATTCCCGGAGAAAACTATGTGGCGCTGATCGAAAACGACCAGCCCCTCCTAGCCGAGACCGAAATTCGCCATTGCGAAGAGCCGATCCTGCTGATCGCCGCCGAGAGCAAACACGAGATCGAGATTGCCGCGCGACACATAAGCATTGAATACGAGGAAGCGCATCCGCTGCTGACGATTGAAAAGGCGCTGAATTGCGATGAGATCATTCACGGCTCGGACAATCTCTTCAAAAGTTTTCTGATCGCGCGCGGCGACGTTGACGAAGGCTTCAAGCGAGCCGATCACATTGTCACTGGCGAATACCGTGTGCCGCATCAGGAGCAGCTTTATATAGAAACGCAAGGAATGATCGCGATTCCGGGGAAAGATTCGTTGACGGTGATGGGCTCAATGCAATGCCCTTACTACGTTCACAAAGCGATCAAGCAACTTTTCAATTTAAGCGACGAACAAGCGATTGTGATTCAGACGACCACCGGCGGCGGTTTCGGCGGCAAAGAAGAGTATCCGTCAATGATCGCTGCGCATGCGGCTTTGCTGGCGCATAAGGCGGGGCGTCCGGTAAAAATGATTTACGACCGCGCGGAAGACATCGCCGCGACGCCGAAGCGCCACCCCGGAATCATTCGCCATCGCACGGGAGTGATGACCGACGGACGGTTGGCGGCGAGTGAGATTGACATAGTGTTCGACGGCGGAGCCTACGCCACGCTCTCGTCAGTAGTGCTATCTCGCGGGGCTATTCACGCGCAAGGGCCGTACATGTGTGACAACGTCCGCATCACCGCTCGCGCCGTCGCGACGAACACTCCGCCCAACGGCGCGTTTCGCGGATTTGGCGCGCCGCAAGTCACATTCGCTTACGAAATGCAGATGGAAAAGATCGCAGCTGAACTCGGCGTTGATCCGCTGGAACTGCGCCGCATCAATATGCTGCGAGAAGGCGATATTACGGTGACGGGACAGAGACTGAATTGGAGCGTGGGCTCGGAAGATGTGCTGAACGCCGCGGTCGAACGATCCGGTTTCGTCGAGAAGAGGCGAGCAATTTCGCCAACCGACAATGGATCGAAGCGTCGGGGAGTCGGCCTTTCGCTCTTCTTCCATGGCGCGGGCTTCACCGGCAGCGGCGAATCGAAGATGAAAGCCCAAGCCGGCGTGGAGATCACGCCCGAAGGGCGCGCGCGTGTCCTCTCGGGCTCGACGGAAATCGGGCAAGGAACTCGCACGATTTTTTGTCAGATCGTGGCCGATGAATTGGGCGTCCATTATGACGATGTCGAAATCGAAGAGCCGGACACATCGCGCGTGCCCGACAGCGGCCCGACGGTGGCTTCCCGAACATGCATGGTTGTCGGTCGAGTCGTTCAGCTTGCGGCGCGTGATGCGAAAGAGAAGTTGCTTCGATTCGTCGCAGAACGTTTCGGCGAAGCCGATGTGGAATTGATTGATGGCTGGTTCACGGCCGGCGAGAAGCGGCTTGCGAGCTTTGGCGAGGCTGCGCGAGAGTACATCGATCTGCACGGCGATTTGCGGACCTATGCGCGTTACGCCCATCCGCCCGGAGTTGAATGGGACGACGATACTTACACGGGCGACGCCTACCCTGTCTTCTCCTACGGAGCCGAGGTCGCCGAGGTCGAAGTCGATATGGACACTTACGAAGTGACGGCGCTAAAAATCACGACCGCGCAAGACATCGGCCGCGCAATTCATCCGGCGCTGGCCGCCGGACAGATCGAGGGCGGAACGCTGCAAGCCGTTGGCTATGGATTGTTTGAAGAACTGGTCTGGGATCGCGGGCGTATCCTGAACAACCGCCTGACAAATTACATCATACCGACGTCGCTCGACGCTCCTGAGATCGAGACGATCATTGTGGAGAAGGAATACCCTCACGGCCCTTTCGGCGCGAAAGGTGTTGGTGAATTGCCCATGGACGGAGCGGCTCCTTCAATCGCTTCGGCGATCTTCAACGCGACCGGGGCATTTGTCACGGAAATACCAATCACGCCCGAACGGTTGCTGAACGCTTTGGAAAATATGTCTTAAAGATCGATACAGTACCGCGCGCTTAAACAAGCGGCCGTCTTATAGGTCAACCTCTTGCTTACGCGCGCGGTACTGTGTCACTCTCCAATGAAAATAACTTTTCAAATCAATGGCATCAACCATGAGATCGATGCGCCTCCGATGAAGCGGCTGCTCGATGTCCTGAGAGAGGACCTGCGTTTGACCGGTACGAAAGAAGGTTGTGGCGAGGGCGAATGTGGGGCTTGCTCCGTAATCGTTGATGGCGAGGTCATCAATTCATGTCTTGCGCCGATTTGCCAGATGCAAGGCCTAAAAGTTCTCACCGTTGAAGGGCTGTCGCGCGATGGCGCTCTCGACTCACTACAACAGGCGTTTCTGGAATGCGGAGCGGCGCAATGCGGCATTTGCACTCCGGGAATGCTCATCTCCGCTCGTTCTCTGCTCAACACAAATTCGCATCCAACACGCGACGAGATCAAGGAAGCGATTGCGGGTAATTTGTGCCGATGTACGGGCTATATCAAGATCATTGACGCAATTGAGCGAGCAGCCTTGACTAGCCAAACGGCGCCGCGCTCGTAAGTAAGCGGTTGAGCGAAAACGTTTACGCGTGGCATCGATGCTTTCTCTAAACAATTGTCTATAGACAGAATCCCATGGTTTACGACCCCACAGCCGTTGCGCCAACCAGCCTCGATGAAGTCTATGAACTTCTCTCCGAACGCGGTGGCCGGGCGAAGATAATCGCCGGCGGCACGGATCTGATGGTTGCGCTTAACGCCGGATCGCTCGACGCCAAAGAGTTCATAGATATCTGGCGTTTGAATGAACTGCGCGGTATCGACGATGAAGGCGAAACGATCCGGATTGGGGCGCTGACTACCTATACGCAACTGATCAAATCTCCGCTGATTCTATCGAGCGTCCCGGCGCTGGTGGAAGCCTCGCGAACCATAGGCGCGATTCAAATTCAGAACCGCGGCACTATCGGCGGCAACATCGTCAACGCGTCGCCCGCAGGCGACAGCCTGCCTGTGCTGGCGGCCTTCGACGCTGAGGTCGAGATCGGAAGTATTCGAGGCGTCAGGAGAATCGACTTCAATCAGTTCTATATCGGATATCGTCAAACGGTGATGGATACTGATGAGATATTGCTTGCGGTAAGAATGCGGAAATTGAAACCGAACGAACGGTCTTTCTTTTTCAAAATCGGCGCTCGCCGCGCACAAGCCATCTCGAAAATTGTGACCGCGGTCAAAATCGGAATAACGGGGGCGGAGATCAATTTCATCAACATCGCCTTGGGGAGCGTCGCTCCAACAGTGATACGCGCGAAACTAACCGAATCATTACTGACAAACGCGCCTCTCGACGCGACGATAATTGAACGGGCAAGAAGGACGATCTCTCAGGAGATCGCCCCGATCACCGATGTGCGCTCCACGGAACATTACCGCCGCACAGTCACGGGAAACGCGCTCGCCAAAATTCTCCGCCGATTGATGTGAATAAAAGCTGAGGTGGAAATTAGATCGCATCCGCCATCTTCAAATTGGATGTGTCCGCCGAAGATTTCTGCTCAATCCCTGCAAAATCTTTTGTCACATTGTTCTTGCTTTCGAGCATGTGACACTTTCCGTCGAAAACAGCGCCATGGTCAATAATCAAAGCAGGGGTATAGATGTCTCCATAAACGCGGCCGGTCGAATGAATCTTCACGCTGTTTTTCGCCGTTATTGTGCCTTCCACGATTCCGCTGACTTCGACCGCGCCGACCTGAACTGTAGCTTTGACGCAGCCCTTCTCCATAATAAGCAGGCTGCCTGAATCCGAAACGATGGTCCCGGAGATATTGGAGTCAACACGCATAATCTCTGAAAATCTGACCTCACCAGTAATTTCAGTGCCTTCGCCCAAGAAGCTGCGTAAATCTGTTGGCTCTTCAGCGCTGCCAACGTAAGGCGATTTGTTGCTACCGAACTTCATAAGTAAGCCTCCAGGTTAAGGATTTAGTTGGGAACCGACGAAATTATGTGATAAGGATGATTGGAAGGATTACGGATCTGACTTACGCATGATGATTGAATATATTCTGTCTAACTCGTTGGTCGAACCGAAATCGATTTCGATCCTACCTCCATTAGGACCTAGATGAATGCGCACCTGAGATCCGAGAAATCTCTTCATCTTCAACTCAGCGGCGCGGATGTTAGCATCATTGCTTGATGGTGTCGACCTTTCACCAGGTGATTGGGGAGATGTGACGCGCTTCACCGCCTGTTCTGTTTGTCGAACCGATAGTTTCTTCTCAGCCACCTCATTAGCCAGTCTTCTTATTTGATCTTTGGTGTCCAATCCCAACAACGCTCGCGCATGTCCCATCGAGATCAGATCGTCTTCCAACATTCTCTGAACATCTTCAGGCAGCTTCAGCAGTCTCAGATAATTGGCGATTGAAGATCTGTCTTTCCCGACCTGTTGCGCCACCTCGTCCTGGGTCAGACCCAAATTGTGTATGAGCCGCTGATATGCCGAGGCCTCTTCGATCGGGTTGAGTTCCTCTCTTTGGATGTTTTCAATCAGCGCCAGTTCGAGCAACTTCGAGTCGGGGATGCTGCGTATAACAGCATGTACTCTCTGCAAGCCTGCGCGCTCGGCCGCGCGCCAACGTCGCTCTCCGGCGACAATTTGATAACGTCCGTTCGCGCCCCGTCGCAGCAGCAGCGGTTGCACCAATCCATTCGCTCTGATGGATTGGGCGAGCTCGTTGAGCTTATCTTCATTGAAGCGACTCCGCGGCTGATCCGGATTTGGATCGATTAAATCGATTTCCACCTCCTGCAGCTCTTCCCCATGCGCCACCGACACCGAATCAGAGAGCAGGGCGCTCAATCCTCTCCCTAACGCTCTTCTTGTCATGTTCCAACACCTCTTTGGCTAAGTTTAAGTAGCTTTCAGCGCCGCGAGATTTTATGTCGTAAAGAATGATCGGTTTGCCGTGGCTCGGCGCCTCGGCTAGCCGAATGTTGCGAGGAATCACTGTTTGAAAAACCTGCGCCCCGAGAAAATCCCTCAAGTCTGAAACGACCTGGTTCGATAGATTCGTTCTTTCATCAAACATCGTCAGCAGAAATCCCTCGACGCCCAGAGTCTGGTTGATGTTTCTGCGAATCCTCACCAGCGTGTCCCATAAATCGGTCACTCCCTCCAGCGCGAAGTATTCACATTGAATCGGGACGATTATCGAATCCGCGGCGGCGAGAGCATTTAAGGTCAGTAAGCCTAAACTCGGAGGGCAGTCGACGATTATGTATTCGAAACTATCGCGCTGACTCTCGATGGCCTTCTTCAAATAGAACTCTCGCTGCTCCACATCTATCAACTCGACTTCAGCGCCGGCAAGATTGCGGTCCGAGGGAGCAAGTTTCATGTGCTCCAGTTCGGTGTCCAACAGAATGTTGTCGACAGGCTCATTCATTACCATCGAATGGTAGATGCAACGGTTGAACGAGCCCTTCTTTATCCCGACCCCGCTGGTCGCGTTTGCCTGCGGATCCATGTCGACTAGCAATGTCGAAATGTCAGCGGCAGCAAAACAGGCGGAGAGATTGATGGCCGTAGTTGTCTTCCCAACCCCGCCTTTCTGATTGGAGATCGCAATGATTTTTCCCATATTTCTCTTCGAGATGCGATGAAATGAGAGTTAATGACGCCGCGAAAATTATCACATCCGAAATGCCAAGTAAAAGCGCAGGAGGGTGTTCCACGTGGAACGGAGGGACACAGGGGGAGAGAGCGGGGGAGCGAGAGAGGGGAGACAAGGGGATCAGATGCATTCTTTTATCCCTCGCTCTCCCGCTCCCCCGCTCTCTCATTCTCTTCTTCTCGCAGCGTTTCACGTGGAACGGAAGATGTTTATTAAATATCTTCGGTTAGAACCTGGAATCAATAAGCATTCAATCTTTCGCATATCATCTATAGGTAAAAGCGCGCGCGCCTTCTCTTCTAGATTCTTCGCGCCCAAGATCAGAATTTGCGAGGAATTGGCGCCCAACCTCAGGATTTCAGGAATCATCTTCTCCATCCTCTCAATCGCGCGCACAGTCAGGCAGGATTCTTCAGATAGGCATTCGACGGACTCAAATCTGGATTCAACGACCTTCACGTTGTTCAAGCTCAGATGGGCAGCCGCCTCCTCCAAGAAGAGGGCTTTAAGATGGCTGATCTCGACCAGATTCAAATCCAAGTCGGGACGCAATATAGCTATCACCATTCCCGGGACGCCAAGACCCGATCCCAAATCCCAAACCTGATTTACCGAAGGAAGAATCAACGATTCGGAGAATGCCGATTCGAGGATGTGCCTTTCAAAGAATTCCCCGGGCCGAGTCAGAGTCGTCAGGTGGAGTCGCTTGTTCCACTTCAACACCAGCTCATAATACTTCGACAACAGATCGATCACTAGGAGCGCAGGCATCCCTGCCCGCGCAGGTAGGGATGCCTGCGCTCCTAGGAGGATGTTTCTCATCTGTTCAATTTCCGGCGCCATCAAGAGACCTGTTGGCGAGACATCAATTCTACATGGATGGTGAGCAATGAGAGGGCGGCCGGCGTCAGGCCGGGAATTCTCATCGCCTGGCCGAGAGTTTGTGGCCGCACTCGGTTGAGCCTCTCGACCATTTCATGAGACAGACCCGGGATTCGAGAATATTCCAGATTGGATGGAATGGTTCTACCGCCGGCTTTGGCCAGACGGTTCGCCATATTCTCTTGCGAGATCAAGTAGCCTTCATATTTGAAATCGGTGACAACGGTAGTGATTTCCTCGAACTCACATCGCTCCCTTAAATCTTTGGGCAGGAAATGAGCCAGATGTTCAGCTGTCACCTCGGGCCGCTTTGCCAACTGAGACAGACTCACGGCTTCGGAAAGGCTGACGCCTGAGGTCTCAACGAACTCTCGATAACCATCAGCGCGTACGGAAACAGTGGTTCGGCGGAAATATTCACGCAATTCATTTTTGCGGTTCTTTTTACTGACGAACTCGTCATAACGATCCTTCGGCAGCATTCCCAGATCAAAGCCGATTTCGCCGAGCCGTTCATCAGCGTTATCAATTCTCAACTTGAGTCGCTGTTCGGCGCGCGAGGTGAACATGCGATAAGGCTCATCCACACCTTGTGTGACCAGGTCGTCGATCAAGATTCCGATGTAGGCGGAGTCTCTCTCGATGAGCGATGGCTCTTGCCGGTGGACATATCTGGCGGCGTTGATCCCTGCAATGATTCCCTGAGCGCCTGCTTCTTCATATCCCGTAGTGCCGTTGATCTGGCCGGCGTTAAAGAGGCCTTTGATTCGCTTGGTCTCCAGGGAAGGCCAGAGTTCGGTCGGATCGACCATGTCGTACTCAATCGCGTAGCCGGGGCGGAGCATCACGGCTCTCTCAAGGCCGGGAATCTGGTTGACCAACTCCCGCTGCAAATCGGCGGGGAGGCTGGTCGAGAAACCGTTCAGGTAGACTTCGTAGGTGTGATAGCCCTCCGGTTCGAGAAAGAGTTGATGGCGGTCTTTATCGGGGAACTTGACCACCTTGTCCTCGATAGAGGGGCAATAGCGCGGGCCGACGCCGACGATCTGGCCGCTGTAAAGCGGAGAGCGACCGATGTTGTCACGAATCGTTTGGTGAAGTTTCTGAGTCGTATATCCGATGTGACAGGAAATCTGGCGTTGAGTGATGGCCCTGGTCCTGAAGGAGAACGGCGTCGGGATTTCATCACCTGGCTGCTCCTCGAAGGACTTGAAGTCGATCGAACGTCCGTCGAGTCTGGGCGGAGTGCCGGTCTTGAGTCGGGCGATTCTGAAGCCGAGTTCGCGCAAATTCTCTGCGAGTTTTATTGACGGCGGCTCGCCCGAACGTCCTGCGGAGAATCGCCTCGCGCCGATGTGAATCAGTCCGTTCAGAAAAGTCCCCGTCGTGATGACCACGGCTTCGGCTTTGAGGAACCGGCCATCCATCAACTCCACACCCAAGACGCGCCCATCTTCTGTCAAAATTCTTACGACCTCTCCTTGCCGCATGTAGAGATTTGGGATGGCCTCAAGCTCGCGCCGCATTTGATGGCGATAGAGCGCGCGGTCAGCTTGCGCCCTGGGCGCCTGGACCGCAGGCCCTCGACTGCGATTGAGCATTCGGAACTGAATGCCGGTCTGGTCTATAACCCGACCCATCAAGCCTCCGAGCGCGTCGATCTCGCGAACCAGGTGTCCTTTCGCGATTCCACCGATGGCCGGGTTGCAAGACATCTGGGCGATCAAATCGAGACTGAATGTGACGACGGCCGTCTTCGCGCCTGTTACGGCGGCGGCGTTCGCGGCTTCACAACCGGCATGTCCCGCTCCGATCACCACCACATCGAATTGTTCGTCAAAGAGTGGCATGCGCTACTTTCCGATGCAGAACGTCGAGAAGATCTGATTGATGATGTCCGTGATTAGCGTCTCTCCGGTTATGATTCCGAGGCTGCGCAGCGCCTGATGCAAATTCGCAAGCGCCACTTCTTCTGTAAATCCTGCGGCCAGATCCTGCCTGGCATGGCGCAAAGCCGCCAGCGCATATTCCAGCGCGGAGTAGTGACGCTCGTTCGTAATTATAGCATCTTCACTAGTGGTTTGAGCTTCGATGACTATTAGTCGGTGGATCGCCCGCCGCAGATCATCGATCCCCTCGCCGGTGAGCGCCGAGATTTTTACGACGCGATCGCCGCCGGACAATTTGCTTATCGCTTCCTCAGAAAGCGCGACTCCCAGATCGCATTTGTTGATGGCGTATAGACCGACGGGGAACTGATTGAACAAATCAATTTCCTCCTGAGGAAGGGGCGAGGTCGATTCGACCACGGCGATGATCATGTCGGCCTCGCTGATCGCGGTCTTAGTTCTTTCGACCCCGATCTGTTCGACGATGTCGTTGGTCTCTCGGATTCCAGCAGTGTCTATCAAGTCGACGGGGACGCCATTAATGACGAACGATTCGTTCAACGTGTCGCGTGTGGTGCCGGGCAGATGAGTGACGATCGCTCTCTCCCTTCCGAGCAGAGCGTTGAAGAGAGACGATTTGCCGACGTTCGGGCGCCCGATCAAAGCGAGTTTAATTCCAGATCGAATCAGCTTTCCCAGGCGGTAACTGGTAGCCATCGCGCCGAGGCGTTCGATGAACTGATCTATGCGTGAGAGGAATGCTCCGATGTTCAACGGGTCGAGATCGTCTTCGACGAATTCGACCGATGATTCTAAGTGAACGATCATCTCGACCAGCCCCTCTTTTATCGGCTGCAGCCGCTTCGAGATTTCGCCCCTCAACTGCCTGGCGGCGACTCGAGCCTGATGCGTTGTTTGAGCGTGAATGAGGTCTTTGATCGCCTCGGCCTGAGTCAGGTCCATGCGCTGATTCAGGAACGCGCGCATGCTGAATTCGCCAGGCTGCGCAAGTTCGACTCCGAATGAGGTCAGCAGCCGGAGAATTTCCGACAGTACTACCGGGCTTCCGTGGCAAGCTATTTCGATCACATCTTCGCCGGTGAATGAGTGAGGCGCTTTGAAGAAGGTGATGATCGCCTCATCGATCATCGCGCCGGTTTCGGGATTGATCAAATGATGAAACGACGCCTGATTGGGATCGAATTTCGCTAGATCTCCGTTGCGCAGCAATCGGCGGGCGAGGTCGGCCGATTGCTCTCCACTGATCCGGACGACGCCGATGCCCCCGTAGCCTTGTGGCGTGGCGATGGCCGTAATCGTTTTGGATCGCTGCGAAGACATTGAAAGCTGCGGTGAATAGGCGGCGCCTTCGGAGAGAAAATAGGAAGGAAAGCTTCAGACGTTTTTCAGGCGGGAAGAACTTTCACTCTTCTCATTTGCCCGTCTCCTTCGCTCTCCGTCCTGATTCCCTGGAAATCGACCAGGGCCGTGTGAATAATCCGGCGATCCTGAGCGTTCATCGGATCGAACACGAAAGGAGTTTTAGTCACTTTTACTTTCTCCGCTGCTTTGTGAGCCATGATCTCTAGCTCCTGCTTACGCGCGTCACGATATCCATTGGCGTCGAAATCGATCTGCGCTCCCGCCGCGACAGCGTCGGCGAAGGCCCGGCGGGCAATGTACTGCAGCGCGTCGAGCAATTCCGCGTTATGTCCTAACAACAGCGGCAGGTCGAATCCATGGAACATTACCTCAATGTTGTTCGGCTCCGGTTCGCTAACTTCGACTCTCAGATCGAGCGACGATTTGTCGATCAAATCTTTCACGAAGCTTTCGACTTTATTTTTCAACCCTTCGAAATTTTCCCGTGTCATAACTAATTTGCAAGAGCCTCTTTGGTTTTTCTCCCCTTCTGGGATTTAGGACCCGTCCTGCCTTTCGGGGGATTTGGCCCCGGTCCGTCAGAACCGGATGGGTCAGCGGCGGCGGCAGGCGGATTTGTTGGATTAAGACGATTGATAATGTACTGCTGCCCGACGCCTACCAGGGTGCTCACCATCCAGTACAACACCAAACCCGCCGGAGCGGTTCTGAAGAATGCGACAGTCAGAATCAACGGCATGAAGTATTGAACCTTCTTCTGTACCGGATCTGCCGTGGAAGGCGTCAGCGCGGTTTGCGCCATCATCGTAACGCACATGACGATCGGCAAAATGTAATACGGGTCCTTTGAAGAGAGGTCATGAATCCAGCCGATGAAAGGCGCGTTACGCGCTTCGATTGACACTGTTAGGATGGCGTAGACCGAGAAGAAGAACGGCATCTGCAATAACAACGGCAGACAGCCCATCAGCGGATTACCTTCCTTCATCAAGGCGATCTGCTCTTTTTGAAGGTCGAGCATGCGCGGATCGTTCTTGTCCAGCTTCTTCATCCGCTCCTGAAGATCTTTCATTCTCGGCGCCATGGCGGCGGCGCGCTTCATCGTAACAGAGCTTCTCCAACGCAAGGGGAAGAAGAGCATATTCAGCGCCACTGTCAGAATGACGATTGACCAGCCGAAGTTGTGCGTGACGTTGTTTATGGCGCGCAGCGCCTTGAGCATGAACTGTGCGATCGGCTTAACCAGGTAGCGGAAGCCCAAGTAATCGAAGATGCCGTAGCTGACAATGTCTTCCAGCGGTCTCTTATCATTGATGCCGAACTGGCCGCTGACTTTGCTTAACAATGCGAGGTCTTTCGGGCCGGCGTAAACGTGGTTGACGGCTCCGTTATTGAGCGGAATGGCGGCGGAGACATATTGGTCATTCAAAATGCCGATAGCCGGCGTGATCTGTGGCGGCGCCGGCACGAAGGCCATCGCGAAATAATTGTCATCGACCGCAGCCCAGGTGACGGGCAAGGATGTCGGGTGATCCCCGCCTTTTAGACTGCTGGCCGTTTGCCTCTTCACATCGCCGTCGGTAGTTGCGTATGTCAACTGTGGCGGGTGTTTGTACGTGTTGACTTCCTTCACGGTTTGATCACCGAAGTTCGGGCCGATGACGACGTAAACCTGAGCCGGAACCGGTTTTCCATTACGCATGACGCTTCCAACGAAATCGAAATCGAACCCTGAGCCATTCTCCCCCTGCCCTTTGAAAACTAAAGTCTTGGTCGCTTCCAATCCGTTATTGGCGTAGGAGAATTTGATCTCTTTTCGCTCCCCATTCTTTATCACGACTTCCTGGTCAGGTAGATTTTCCACGTTGTAAACCGCGGAATTCAGCTCTTTCTCAAGAGAAGTATCGGTCGGAATGTAAAAACGAAAAGGCGCGCCGATCTTCTGGCTAAGTTCGCTGGAGATCAGATTGACGCCTTTGGGAGGATCAATCGCCTTGCCGTCAGGGAACCTGGTCATCGTCCATCCGGTCACCACGCCGCCCTTGTTCGAGAGCGTGGCGTCCCAATAATCGGTTTTGACCCTGATCTGGCGATGCTCGGCCTGAGTCGCCGGCTGTGTCGAGAGAGCAGGGGGTGGTTGCGTATGGCTTTCGGGCGTAGTGGCGACTGACGCGGAAGGGGAGGGCGTCGTCAACGTCAACTTATTGCCCGGGCGCGGCGTCTCCAGGTTTGGCGCAATGAAACGCGACCATCCGATGAAAATCACCGCCGATAGGATAAGAAATAAAATAAGCCTTTTTTCCATCTATAAACTCGAACCGCGAATTTGAAGTGACAAGAAATCGCGCGCTCTACGTGCGCTTCAATGAAGTCTTAACGAACCGGGTCATAGCCGCCGTCGCTGAAGGGATGGCAGCGTGATAATCGTTTCACCCCGAGCCATGCGCCCTTTATGATCCCATACCTGCCGATCGCTTCAACAGTATACTCTGAACAGGTCGGCGTAAATCGGCAAGCGGGAGGGAGCATTGGGGAGACGACGTATTTATAAAATTTCAGCAGATGAACTGCGATCCATTTCATAACAGAACCTTCTCATCATGCGCGCGAATGACTCTTCAAGCCGGTTGAAATCAGCTTCCGCCAACTCCGGTTTGACGTTGAGCACCAGATCGAAACCGCCAGGATAGGAAGGGCAAATTTCATGCTTCTTCACGATCTCTCGGAGCCTTCTTTTGCAGCGATTGCGAACCACGGCGCCGCCTATTTTCCGCGTGACGGTGATTCCATATCTTCGCTCGCCGGCGTCGTTCCTCAGAAAGAAAGCCGAAAAGAAGGGAGTATGAATTTTGTGACCTTGCTCATAAACCCTGCGAAATTGCTGGCTGTTGCGCAACGTTTGCATCAGTAATGGCTCGGCGTCAGCCTTTTGCGCCCTTTCGCGCGGCGGCGCTTGAGAACGAGGCGGCCGCCCTTCGTGCTCATGCGCTCACGAAACCCATGTGTTTTGGCGCGACGGCGGTTGTTCGGTTGAAAAGTTCGCTTCATTGTGACGCTCCTTGTGACGCTTCTAAAGTTGATATAGCACTGCTAATAGCACTGCTATATGAATCCTAAAGTTGATATAGCACTGCTATATGAAAAGGATGAGGTTAACAATCGTATTTTGCTCTGTCAAGGAAATGATACGCTTGTGGCGGCGGCGGCGATTCATCTAAGATGACCGCTTGTTAAGATGGTTGCTCGAACCGGCTATGGCGAAGATCCTCTCTCTTGACCGATTACTGAGGGAACGTGAGCGTCTGGGGCGCCAGGGGCGTCGTGTAGTTTTCACCAACGGGTGCTTCGACCTGCTTCACCCCGGGCACATAAGATACCTTCAAGAGGCGCGGCGGCTCGGAGACGCGCTGATAGTCGCGCTCAATAGCGACCGTTCGGTGCGCGAGTTGAAAGGCGAGACGCGCCCGATCCTCGATCAGAACGAACGCGCCGAAGTGATGGCCGCCCTGGGCTGCGTCGATTACGTGACGATCTTCGACGAGTCTACGCCGCGTGAAGTAATAGCCGCGCTGCTGCCCGACGTGTTGGTTAAGGGCGGTGATTGGGGCCTCGACCGGATCGTCGGACGCGACGAGGTCGAGGCGGCCGGCGGAGAAGTATTGAGTTTGCCTTTTGTCGAGGGCTGTTCGACCACCGATCTGATCGAACGGATTGTGCGGTTGAATTGCCACAGAGCCACAGAGCCACAGAGATGATGAAGATAAAAAAAGCGCCTCGATAGATCTTTAATTATTTTCCCTCTGTGTCTCTGTATCTCTGTGGCAAAGCCTTAGCGTTTGGAGTTTGTAGTGTCTGCTCTCTTTCAGCGACTTGAAGAGAATGAAAATTTTCAGCGACTCGTGGCCGAGGCGCGCGCCGGGAGGCGTCTGCTCCGCATCGCGGGATTGGCCAGCGGGGCGAAGGCTTTGACGCTCGTCGCGCTGCAACGCGCCGTCGGTCGCCGCCTCGCAGTGGTCAGCCTGAGAGACAGCGACCTGGAAGACCTCGAACGAGACCTTCGGTTTTTCTACTGCCAACTCAACGGCCGGGCGGAGTGTGAAAACGAGATCTTCATTCTGCCGGCCTCCGAATCCGATCCATACAGCGGCGCTTCGCCGCACGCTGAAATCCTCGAGCGGCGCGCTCTTGCCTTGTGGCGTTTGGCCGCCGGAGCGGGCGACATCGTGATGCTCACCGCCCGGTCGTTGATGCGGCGGTTCGTCGCGGTCGAAGAGATCAAACAGGCGACCGTCGCTTTGCGCGTCGGGGAGGAGCTGCCTCTTGATTATCTGATCGAGCATCTGTTTTCGGTCGGGTACGTTCGCTCGGACCCGATCGGGAGCGTCGGCGAATTCTCTTCGCGCGGAGGGATTCTCGATTTCTATTCGCCGAACGGGACACTTGGCGATGACGGGCGCATGACCAATCCGGTCCGCGTCGAATTTTTCGGCGACGAAATTGATTCCATCCGCGAATTCGACCCCGAGACTCAGCGCTCGATCCGCGGGGTCGAAGAGACGCTGATCACGCCGATGCGCGACGAGCGCGCCAACGCGGCCGATTTCCGGCGTTGGGCGAAGCTGGCGCGCGAGCGCTGGGGCGATGAGCGGTATGAGCGAGCGCTGCGGGATCGCACGGCTTTCGCCGACGAGGGCGAAGAGTTTCGGGGCTGGGAATACCTGATGCCGCTTGCGCGCCCGTTGACCGCTTCGGTCTTCGATTATCTTCACGGCGCCACGCTCGTGGTTGACGAACCGGCCGAGGTCGAGAAACAGGTCCGATCCACTCTCGAAGAATTGCAGCGCGGTTACGAACGGGCGGAGGCGGTGGACGAGCTGGCGCTCGATCCGGATAAACTGTTCCTGACTCCGGACGAGTTGCGCGCTTCGGTCGACAAGTTCCAGCGCGCCGAGTTGCGGCTATTGGGGGGCGCTGCGCTTGCTTTCGAGGAAGAGCTGGTGACTGAGGATGTGAACGTCGTTCGTAGTCCCGGCTTCAGCCGGAGCGACTCGGATCCTGCGTCGGCGCCGATTACAGGCGGAACTACGAACCTGGCTGCGTTCATCAACCGCGAACCGTCGGCGCCGTTATTCCTATTCCCGCCCGAATCGAAGACGCTGGAAATCGAGATACCATCGCGCGCCGTGCGCCGGTGGCATGGACGTTTCGGCGAACTCGCCGCCGAACTCAAGCGGCAGTCGGCCTCGGGCTATCAAACGATCCTCGTTCTGCCCAGCAGCGGCGTCGCCGACCGCATCGGCAAGGCGCTCAACGAATATGACGCGCTGGGCGCGGCTAGCGTCACTGTCGGCGACCTCTCCGCCGGGTTCGCTCTGCCGCAATCGGCCCTCTCCATTTACACCGAAGGCGACATCTTCGACGAGGCCGTTCATGGCGCCCACGCCGAGAGGCCCGCGAAAACGAAGCGATCACACGCCGCCGCCTTCCTCTCCGATTTTCGCGACCTGAAGATCGGCGATTACGTCGTGCACATCGACCATGGCATAGGCCAGTTCCAGGGGCTGATTCAGTTGGACACATCCGGCCCTGAAACTTCGGCTGAAATCTACGCCAGGATGATCGGCGAGCAGGCCAAGAACGACGGCAAGGGCAAGCGCGAGTTCATGCTGTTGACATACGCCGACGGCGCGAAGCTTTACGCGCCGGTCGAACGGCTCGACCTGGTCCAGAAATATTCCAGCGGCGAGACGCATACGCCGTCGCTGGATCGGTTGGGAGGAATCGCGTGGCAGAAGACGAAAGCTCGCGCAAAACGCGCGATGCGCGACATGGCCGAGGAGTTATTGAAACTTTACGCCGAGCGGAAGCTGGTCAAAGGCTACGCCTTCAGCGGCGACACGCCCTGGCAGCAGGAGTTTGAATCGGCTTTTCCCTATGAGCTGACGCCCGACCAGGGCGCCGCCATCGCCGACGTGAAGGGCGACATGGAGCAGTTGACGCCCATGGATCGTCTGCTCTGCGGTGACGTCGGCTACGGCAAGACCGAAGTCGCGATGCGCGCCGCGTTCAAGTCCATCATGGACGGCAAACAGGTCGCCGTGCTCGCGCCGACGACGGTGCTTTCCTATCAGCACTATCAGACCTTTCGCTCGCGCTTCGCCGCCTTCCCCGCCCGCATCGAGCTGCTCTCGCGCTTTCGCTCGCCGAAGGAACAGAAGGAGGTCGTCGACGCGATCGAAGCGGGCGCGGTGGACATTTTGATCGGCACGCATCGCGTATTGTCGCGCGACGTGGCCTTCAAGGACCTCGGCCTGGTAATCGTTGATGAAGAGCAGCGCTTCGGGGTTGCGCACAAAGAGCGTTTGAAGCGGATGAAGAAGCGCGTGGACGTCTTGACGATGAGCGCGACGCCGATCCCGCGCACGCTCAATATGTCACTGCTCGGAATGCGCGACATGTCGATCATCGAAACGCCGCCGCGCGACCGGCTGGCGATCCAGACCAACGTCGCGCCGTTCGCCGAAAACATCATCCGCAGCGCGATCGAGCAGGAGCTACAGCGTCAGGGGCAGGTCTTCTTCGTTCACAACCGCGTCGAATCCATCGTCGCGGTGGCCGACCTGATCCGCCGCATCGTTCCGCAGGCGCGGATCATCGTCGCTCACGGCCAGATGGGCGAAAAAGAGATGGAGCAGGCCGTGCTCGATTTCGTCGATTACAAGTATGACGTGCTGATCGCCACGACGATCATCGAGAATGGCATCGACATTCCGCGCGCCAACACGATCGTCATCAATCGGGCGGACGCTTACGGACTGTCGCAGCTCTATCAACTGCGCGGGCGCGTCGGGCGCTCGAACCGCCGCGCTTACGCCTACCTGCTCATCCCCTCCGATCAGGAGCTGTCGCCGATCGCCCGAAAGCGATTGGCCGCGATACGCGAATTCTCCGATCTGGGCGCTGGTTTCCGCATCGCCGCGCTCGACCTGGAGCTGCGCGGCGCGGGTAATCTGCTCGGCGGCCAGCAATCGGGCCACATCGACGCCATCGGCTTCGATCTTTACACGCAGATGCTCGAACGCACCGTTCAGGAGCTGCGAGGCGAGGAGATTGTGGAGGAGACGGGCGCCCAGTTGAATCTGGGCATAGACACGCGCATCCCAGACGATTACATAGCCGACATGAGCCAGCGGTTGCGCACTTATAAACGCATCGCCTCGGCGCGCTCGGACGAAGAGTTGAACCGCATTAGCGAAGAAGTCGCTGACCGCTACGGACGGCTGCCAATGCCGGTGGAGAATCTTTTCAGTTACGCCCGCGTGAGGCGCGAGGCCGAACGTCTGGGAATCATTTCGATCGACCGTCTGGGCGAAGGCCTCGCCATCAAGCTCGGCGAAAAGGCGCGCGTCGAACCCGAAAGCCTGCTCAAGCTCCTGGGCGAAAACAAATCGGCGAGCTTCAGCCCGACCGGCGTCTTGAAAATTAAGCTGGATGGCGCCGGCGACGATTTGTTGGCTGACAGGGTCTTCACTGCGCTCGGCGAAATTATGAATCGGCTGCAGCGCCGCGAGCAGTAGCGTATCGCAATAGCTTGCGGACGAACTGTCCACAGCGTACAATTTGGCGTCAAAATCTGAGTCATCCCCATACGGACAAATAGGATTATGCGAGTCAAAATATCGGCGCTTGCCATCATCCTGATCTGCGCCCCTTTCGGCGCTTGCAACTCGACCGGGTCTTCGTATTCGGGGTCGCAGGATGACAACTCTCCCGTGATAGCTGAAATCAATGGGGAGGCCGCGCACAAGGCCGCTTTTGAACGCTTCGTCAAATCGCGACTGTCGGATTTCACTGATCAGAGCGAGCAGAACCAGGAAGATAGCGATCGGCAGCGCAGCCAACTGCTGGACGAATTCATCCAGCGACAGTTAATCATTCAGGAGGCGCACAAAAACAACATCAAACCCACTGACGAAGAGATCAGCCGCGCGTTCGAAGAGCAGCACAAGCAGGCAAACGCGCAGGGGGCCGATCAGAACCAGGCGACTCTTGAAAGCGGCGAACGCCGCATCGAGATATTCAACGATCTGCTTATGCTCAAATACCAGACGGAGGCCCTCAAACTCAAAGACATGAGTGTGACTCCGCAGGAGATTGAGGAGTATTACAAACAGAACGCCGAACGCTATCAGGGGAAGTCCGGATTCCTGGTGCGCGAGATCCGAGTGTCGCAAGAGGATCAGGCGCAGAGGCTCTACCGGCAGGCGTTGGCCAAGCCGGGCGATTTCGCAGTGCTGGCGAAAGAGAACTCCGAGTCGCCGACGGCAGTCAACGGCGGGTTGATGGATTATGAAGCGCGGCGCCTCCCGCAAGTGCTCGAGCAGGCGATTACCCCTCTCAAAGTTGGTTCGATCAGCAAAGTGGTGCGGTCAAATTACGGGTTCCATATCTTCAAACTGGAGCGGCGCGCGGAGCCCGTGCCACTCGACAAAGCGCGAAAAGAAATCGAAGATAAGCTGTTGAGCGAGAAGAATCAGGGCTTGATAGACAATCTGACCAAGCGTCTAATGGCCGGAGCCAAGATCAGCATTAACCGCGACCGCCTCGGATTTAATTATGTGGGGAGCCTTTGATCCCGGACTGTCATGCAAGTATTTCATTCCCCCCCGTTCCTTGAGGGGCGTCTTTAAACTTTTTCCGAGGAGAAGTTCTCTATGAATATGAAACAGATAAACGTAGCCCTATTGCTGGGAATCGCCTTGCTGGGCGTGAATGTCGCCTGCGCCCAGGAGAGCGATATGAAGCCGATCGATGAGGTCATTGCGCGCGTCAACGCCGGCGTGATCATGCGCTCGACTTTCGAGTCCGCGCAGCGAGAGTTTCTCGAAGATCTGAAGAAAAAGGGATTGAGCCCTGAAGAACTGGAGAAGCAATTCAACGAATTGAAGCCGCGCATCCTGGACGAACTGATCAACAATCAATTGCTTGTGCAGCGCGCCAAAGACCTTTCGATCAACGTCGACGCCCAGGTCAACCAGCAGATGCTGATGTACATGAAGGAGACCAACTGCGACTCGGACAAGTGCCTCGAACAGAAGATGCGCGAGGCTGGCTTGGAGATGGAAGAGTTCAAGCGCATTCTCGGGGAGAAGTTCTCCAGGGATGCGGTCTTGGGGCAGGAGGTTTACGGCAGGATCTACAGGGCTCTCACGGAGAAAGAGAAGCGCGAGTTTTACGAAAAGAACAAACAGTTATATATCGAACCGGGCGAAGTCACGCTCAGCAACATCTTCATCGCTTTCGGCAAAGACCCGGACAAGGCGCTTGAGCGCGCAAAAGATATAGTGATTCAGGCGCGCGCGGGCGCGGTTGATTTCAATACCCTGGCTGAGAAGTATACTGAAAACGAGGCGAGCAAAAAGAGCCCGGGCTCGTCGTTGGGCACGTTCAAAATTCCTGATCTCAAGCCCGAGGTCAAGGCCGTCGTGGAGAACGCCAAGGCGGGTGAGGTCACCGACCCGATCAAACTCGAAGCGGGTTATTCGATCTTCCACATCGATCAGCGCAAAGACCCGAATCAGGTGGCCTTCGATGATGAACGCGTACAGAATCTCATCGGACGCGCCCTGGTCGATCAACACGCGGGCGAAGACGAGGAAAAGTACTTTACCAAACTGCGCAACGACGCGTTCATAGAGATCGACCCGCGATACCAGTTCGAGAACTCGAAGGTGAAGTCGGCCCAGATTAAGCGTGTCCCCTATTCGGACGACAACAACAAGAAGAAGAAGGATAAGAAGGAAAAGGAGAAAGAGAAAGATAAGAAGGCGGCGGAAGCGTCAAAGGCCGCAGCTAATAACAATAATAAGCCGTAATCCCCGATTTATTTTTCATTGGGATTTTTCTATTGTTTCGGGCGCGTCGCGTGCGATATAAATTCCGCTATGGAAAAAACCTTCATCCGCGATTTCACCCCAAATCAAACGATCAGCACGACCTTCCTCGTCAAATCGAAAGAGCTGCGAAACAAGAAGACCGGCGGGCAGTTCGCGCTCGTCACGCTTTCGGATAAGACCGGCGACATCATCGGCCAATGGTGGGACAATTTTGAAGATACGATAGACACGTTCGACCGCGACGACATAGTCTTCGCGCGCGGCCTGGTCACCGTCTACCGCAACCACCTTCAGATTTCGCTTCACCGGATGCGGCTCTGCCAGGAGCGCGAATACAACCTGTCCGATTACTTCCCCACCACCAAATACGACGTCGACGAGATGTTCGCCGAGTTGATGGACATCATCGGCGAATTCAAAAACGAACATCTGCGCCGCCTGCTCCAGAGCATCTTCGCGGACGAGAACACGGCGCGGAAATTCAAGAAGGCGCCGGCGGCGAAGACCATGCATCACCCTTACCTCGGCGGTCTGCTCGAACATTCGCTCTCGCTCGTCAAGCTCTGCCGCAAGGTGGGCGGGCATTACGACGGCATAGACGTCGACCTTTTGCAGACGGGCGCCGTGCTGCACGATTTCGGAAAGATTGACGAGCTGGCATATGACCGCGCGTTCGGCTACACGGACGAAGGTCAGATGATCGGCCATCTGGTGATGGAGACGATCATGGTGGCCGACCACATCAAACAGATTCCCGACTTCCCCGACGAGTTGCGCCGCCATCTGCTGCACATGCTGCTCGCGCATCACGGCAAACTCGAATACGGCTCGCCTAAATTGCCCTCGACGCCCGAAGCTTTGATGCTGGCCTACTTGGACGACCTCGACTCGAAGGTCGAAGCGATGATGCGGCTGATCGCCGAGCCTCAGGTCGAAGGCGATTGGACGCGTATTTCGCCTATGTTCGAGCGTCCGGTCTACCGCCGCCGCACGATCGAAACCACCGCGCTGGCGGAGACAATCGCCGAGGACAATCAGGCGAAGGCCGCCGCCGCCGCATTGTCGCAGCCGGAAAAGGGCGCCGTCGCGCAGCGAAAACAACCGACCCGTCCCGACAGTTTCAATACGCCGTTCGAACAATTGTCCGATTTGTTTAAAGGCAATGAACAGAAGTGACGGCGCGCTGAGTGTTCTATCCCGCCAGTACTTGATTGCCGGCCTTGCTTCGTGCAAGCTATTGCCTTCTCTCACAGCGCTCAAATATCTCAAATGCAAATGACTAGGAGGCCGCAACTCTCATCATGATTTCAGGAATTCTTCTGGCTGCGGGCGAATCGAGCCGGATGCAGGGCGCGTTCAAACCGCTGCTGAAATGGGGCAAGCGCACGGTCATCGGTGAATGCGTTCATCACATGCGCAACTCGCAACTAGCCGAAATTTTCGTAGTGCTGGGACATCGCGAGATGGAAATCCGCCAGACGCTCGCGGGCTCTGGCGTGCAATACGCGATCAACGAGGATTACCGGCGGGGCATGCTCTCTTCGGTCAAAGCCGGTCTGGCTTTACTCAGCCCGAATGAAGACGCCGCGCTCATCGCGCTGGTCGATCAGCCCATGATCACCAAAGAGATCATCGACACACTGATTGACGCTTTCATCGCGGGCGAAAAGGGCATTGCGCTCCCGACATACCAAGGCAAGCGCGGACATCCGGTCATAATCTCCGCGAAATATTTCGAGGAGATTATGCAACTCGACGAAGACTCGCCGGAAGGTTTGCGCCGATTCGTCGACGGACGCCGCGGCGACACGCTCGAAGTCCCGGTTGATACGGCGGCGGTAATCGAAGACATTGACCTGCCCGAAGATTACGAGCGGCTGAGCAAGCGCGTCAAACCGATTTACGAATATCATAAATGGCATCCATGAGTGGGGAGTGGGGAATAGGGAGTAGGGAGTGGGGTAAGAGATACCTTTCAATTCCCTATTCCCCACTCCCCATATCCTACTCCCCGATTCTATGGCTTATTCAGACCTGCGCGAATTCATCAAGGTTTTAGAGAAGAACAAGGAGCTCAAACGCGTCTCGGTTCCCGTTTCGAGCGATCAGGAGATCACCGAGATCACCGATCGCGTCTCCAAATCGAAAGAGAGCAACAAGGCCCTGCTGTTTGAAAACGTCGACGGCGGAGCGATTCCGGTTTTGATCAACGCGTTGGGGAGCCGCAGGAGGATGGAGCTGGCGCTCGAAGTCTCGAGTGTCGAAGATGTCGCCGCGCGTTTGACCGACTGGCTCGACTTCAAATCGCCCGAAGGCTTGCTTGAAAAGGTGAAGATGTTGCCGAAGCTGGCGGAGTTGGGCAAATACTTTCCGCGCGAGGTGAAGTCAGGGCTGTGTCAGGAAGTGGTCAAACACGAAGGCGAGTTTTCGTTGTTCGACTTTCCGATTCTGAAATGTTGGGAAGCCGACGGGGGTCGCTTCATCACGTTCCCGATGGTCTTCACGCGCAATCCGCGTACGGGCAAACGCAACTGCGGGATGTACCGGATGCAGGTTTATGACGAAAAGACTACGGGGATGCATTGGCAGATTCACAAACACGGCGCGGCGCATCACCGAGACCAGGAGAAGCGCGGCGCTGACCGAATGGAGGTCGCCGTGGCCATCGGCGCCGAGCCGGTCACGAATTTCGCCGCGACCCTGCCGCTGCCCGACGACCTCGACGAGTTGATCTTCGCAAGCTTCCTTCGCGAAAAGCCGATCGAGATGGTCAAATGTATCTCGATCGATATGGAAGTTCCGGCGACGGCTGAGATCGTGCTCGAAGGTTACGTGGACCCGTCGGAGCGAATGGTCGAAGGACCGTTCGGAGATCACACAGGTTTCTACACGCTCGAAGAGCCGTATCCGGTCTTCCACGTCACGGCCGTCACCCACCGCAAAAATCCGATCTATCAAACGACGATTGTGGGCCGTCCGCCTATGGAAGATTGCTGGATGGGCTGGACGATCATTCGTGTCACGCTGCCGGTTCTCAAGCGCCAGTTCCCTGAAATCGTGGATATGAATCTGCCGTTCGAGGGCGTCTTCCACAACCTGATGCTGGTCTCGATCCGCAAACAGTACCCCGGACATGCGCGCAAGATCATGAACGCGATCTGGGGATTGGGTCAGGCGATGTTTACCAAATGCATTGTCGTCGTCGACGAAGACGTGAACGTTCAGGACCCTGCGGAGGTCGTATGGAAAGTTCTGAACAACATCGATCCCGAACGCGACATTCAGTTCATGCTGGGGCCTATAGATGTGCTCGACCATTCGGCGCGGCAGATCGGCTTCGGATCAAAGATGGGCATTGACGGCACGCGCAAATGGAAGAACGAGGGCTTCGACCGCCGCTGGCCGAAAGAAAACAACACCAGCGCGGAAGTGAAGCGGATCGTCGATGAGAAGTGGAAGAAATTGGGATTGTGAAGAACGTTAGCCACAGAGGCGCAGAGACACAGAGAAAGAAAAAGGAAGAGAAGGAGAGATCGCAGGATAGAACGTCGTTTTTCTTTGTGTCTCTGTGTCTCTGTGTCTCTGTGTCTCTGTGTCTCTGTGTCTCTGCGCCTCTGTGGCTATTTATTGTACGCCTAACAATTCCACCTCAAACACCAGGGTCGCGTTCGGCGGGATCGGCCCTACGCCACGCGCGCCATAGCCCAGTTGCGGCGGTATCACGAGCTTGCGCTTTCCGCCGACCTTCATCGTCATCACGCCTTCATCCCAGCCTTTGATAACCCGTCCCACGCCGATTTTGAATTTGAGCGGCTCGCCGTGATCCAGCGAGCTGTCGAATTTGGTTCCGTTTTCGAGCATGCCCGTGTAATTCACAGTCACTTCCTGATCGGGTTGCGGGCTTGGGCCGGTTCCGACGACTATGTCTTCGTACCTTAATCCCGATTGAGTGGTCACCGCTTTCGCTCCCAAAACAGACGCTTTGATCGGCATTGAGACCCAGGAGACGGCTTGCCAGCGAGGTCTACCTGCGACTCCGGCTCGCTTGACCCAGATCTCGATGTGACTGCCTTGCCCCAAAGGGTTCTGATTGCGAATGTAGGTCGCGCGCCCCGTGACCACCGCCGTATTGCCATATAACCGCAGCTTGAACTCGTCGGTCTTGATTTCGTCGAGCTTAACGAGACCGGCTTGCGACATCTCGGTCATTTTGGCCTTATCGATGAAGCTGCCGTCGTCATTGAGCGCGGAGAAGTCATCGGCCAGAATGCGATTGAGCGTTTCGGCGTCGCCTTTCACGACGGCGTCGAACCATTCGCGTTCCAGCTTCTTCAACTCGGCTTCGGCGCCGACAGTTTGAAGACCCCGGTCTTTGCCCTGGCTCGCAACCTTGTTTTTGGTCTGGGTGAAGACCGGCTGCGCGGCCAATAGGGGCGACAGGGCGAGCATTGCGATTGATAAAATTCGTTTCAAGAAATTCTTCTCCTTTTACCGTAGAATGTGCGCGTGCTACCGAGCCGGTAAGTCGGTACGGTACAGGGAACGGTAGCGACCTGGCGCCGCTCAGAGACGTATGACTATCGAGTCTTACCAAGTCGCTACCGCTCCCTGTACTGTACTGATCTTTAACAATAACGTGAATCACCAGGAATTTGCACATGCGCTTCACCAGATATTCCAAATGGACAGGTCAGAGTTGGGACGACGTCAGCCTGGAAGAGTTGATGGAGGCCCTCACCGATCACCTTCTGCGCAGCGGCTTCGAGGACCAGTTCCGTAGGCATTACCGGCGGTGGTCGCATGACGGGGACCACGACGAGTTCGACGATCTCGGCCACGACGACGCGCTCGAACGTCTGCGGCAGGCGATCCGCGAGGCGCTGCGCGATTCCGGCCTGCTCAACGAGGAGCAATATAACCAGCTCTTCGATGAAGAAGGCAATGCGCGTGACCAGCGGTTGGAGGAGTTGATCGACCGGCTGATTCAGAGGTTGTTGCAGGAAGGATATCTGAACGCCGTCGGCGACCGGGAGGAGCTCGAGTCATTGCTCGGCGAAGATGGACAATCGCGTCGCGCGCGTCATAACAACCAACAGCGGCAGGGCGAGACCGGGGACTACAAAAAGCCCAACATCAAATTCGAGATCACAGAGAAAGGGATTGACTTCCTCGGCTACAAGACGCTCAAAAACCTGATGGCCAGTTTCGGCAAATCGTCGCTCGGACGCCACGACACCAGATACCTGGCGACCGGCGTCGAAGCTTATGAATCGTCGAAGCCATACGAATTCGGCGACGCGCTCAATCTGGATGTCACGGCGACGATGCTCAACGCCATAGCGCGCGACGGCCTCAAGCTTCCGCTCGATCTCGACTACAAGGATTTGATGGTGTGGCAATCGGAGTATCAATCGTCGTGCGCGACGGTGTTGATGCTCGATTGTTCACATTCGATGATCCTATACGGCGAAGACCGGTTCACGCCGGCCAAACGCGTCGCGCTGGCGCTGGCGCACCTGATCCGCACGCAATATCCCGGCGACAGTTTGCGGCTCGCGCTTTTTCACGATTCGGCGGAAGAGGTTCCGCTGGCGAAGCTGGCGAGCGTGCAGGTAGGGCCGTATCACACTAACACCTGCGAGGGATTGAAGCTGGCGCGACGAATCCTGATGTCGCAGAAGAAGGACATGCGGCAGATCATTATGATCACCGACGGCAAACCTTCCGCGCTGTTCATCGATGGCGACCGTCATCGTGAGGGCGATGGCGACGGCGGAGGGCGCAGGCTTTATAAAAATTCGATGGGGCTCGACCCGATGATCGTCGATGCGACGCTCAGCGAGGTCGCGCAGTGCCGGCGCTCCGGCATCATCGTAAACACCTTCATGTTGACGGATGATTACTACCTCGTGGAATTCGTCAAGCGAATGACGGAGATCGCCCACGGCAAGGCGTATTTCACGACCAGCTTACGCCTCGGCGAATACGTGATGATGGATTTCATCAAACGCAAAACGAGCAGGGTGAAGTGAAGAATTTTATCCACGAATGAACACGAATGAACACGCATAGGAGCAAAAGAATGGCGGCCAGACAGCTTATCGAGATCGGAAATAAGATTCGTGTTTATTCGTGTTCATTCGTAACTAAAAACATTTTCTTGAAGGTAATATTTTCGATCCGTGATCCTCTTCGTTTCTTCATCGCGCCGCTCCTCGCGGCGCTGCTCGTTTGCGTCGCGCCGCCACTCATCCGGCATTCGAGATCATCGGCGGAGGCGCAATCGCTTCGGGAACAGCACGCGCGGTTGCGCGCGGCGATGGATCGCAACGACCAGGCGGAGGCCGAATCGCTGCTGCGCGGGATGCTGGTGAACGACCCTGACGCGTTCGCGCGGAACAATTACGATTATCTGCTCGCGCGGTTGTTGCAGAACCGGCAGGCCGGAGACGAAGCCGGGACGTTCTTTCTGCGCGTCCTTAACCGCAATTCGTCGCTCGCGGGTTATGCGCTGTGGCATCTGGCTGAAATCGCGCGAGCCAGAGGCGATTACGCCGAAGAGCAGAAGCTGCTCCGGAAATTCGTCTCGCAGCGCGGCGATCATCCGCTGCGCGAACGCGCGATCGAGCGGCTCTGCGACAGTTATTTCAAGACCGGCCAGTACCAGAACGCGATTGACACAATGCGATTGCAGCCCCGGCCAGGGCGCGACGCGCTGGCGATGATCGGCGAGGCGCAACTCGCAATGAAGCGGGCGAATGAGGCGAGGCGGACTTTCGAGGCGCTGCTAGCAAACGGCTCTTTGGATGACGCCTCGCTGCGCGCATGCGCCGGGCTTGATCGGATTGACGCTGCCTCGGGGAACGTGTTGACCGAAGCCGAAGCGTTTCGCCGCGCCGGCGTTTACCAATTCAACCGCAGCTTCGCCGAAGCGCGGCGACACTACCTGACCCTGATCAATAATTTCCCTCAAAGCGCGAAGCGCGCCGAAGCGCTGTTCCAAGTCGGTCGCGGCTATTTTCTCGATAACGATTTCGTCGAGGCGGCCAAGTGGTACGAGCGCGCTCACGACGAATTTCCGCAGACTGACGAGGGCGAACAGGGCTTCTATTACGTCGGCCACTGCTATCAGTATCTCGGCGACTGGATGCGCGCAATCGCCCGCTACGAGGCTTTTCTGAAGGAATACCCGAAGAGCGACTATGTCGGGTACGCGCATCTGAACGCGATTGACACGCTGCGTTCTGCGGGGCGTTTTGGAGATGCGCTGGCCTGGGCCGCGCGCGCGCAGACCAATGTGAACGACACTTTCATAGTCGTGAGCGGTCTATTTCAGGAGGCCAAAATCAGGCTGACGCAGGGCGATTACGCCCAGGCTCTCGCCCGCTTCACCGCGCTCAGGTCGCGCAACTTGAATGCGCGCGGTTTGACAGCGACGACCAATGCGCCCGAAGTCGCATTCATGCGCGCGTACTGCCTGGAAAAACTCGGAAAGTTTGATGAGGCGATCAACGAGTATCTGGCCTTGCCCGAATTGCGCGAAGGCGCCGCCGGATATTACGGGCGCCGCGCGAGCGAGCGACTGCGCGACCTCGGCGCAAACCCTCGCGCCGGCGTCTCGCTGGCAGCCAGACGCGACTCGTCCATCACTCAGGCCCGTGCGGCCTGGGCGCAAGGCGCGGCCGGAGCGGCGAAATCGGCCGCCAATCAGGCGCTGCGGTTTGCGCTTGGCTCGGCGACTCGCGACGAGATGCTGAAAATCCTCCGCGGGGCCTATTCGAAATTGCCCGGATACCAGCTTCCGAAAATACCGATCCCGGAGGTCGGGCGAACCGCTCCTATCGAATCTGGCGCGACGTCGCCCGGCGACGACAGCCATCAAACTATGGCCGGAGAGTTGCTCTTCCTCGGACTATATGACGAAGGCGCGCCGGAATTGCTGCAAACTTCGGTCGCGAAGTCCGATTACGCATTCGCTCTTCCCTGCGCGCGCGGAGATTGCGCGAGCCGTACGGTCAAGTTTTCGGAGCCGTTGCTCCGGAGCCTGCCCGAAGATTACCGGCCGGAATTACTGCCGCTTGAGGTGGCCGAGATCTTCTATCCGTTCCCCTATCGCGATTCACTCGCCCGCTGCGCGACCGCGAGGGGCGTCGACCCGCGATTCGCGCTCTCGATCGCCCGGCAGGAGACGCGTTACAACCCGCGCGAAAAAAGCTCTGCGGCCGCGCGCGGGATGATGCAGTTCATCACTTCGACCGCCAATCAGATCGCGGCTCAGTTGGGGCTGCGCGACTTCGACCAGGACGATCTTTACGACCCCGACACTGCGATTCTTTTCGGCTCGCAATATATGAAAAACCTGTTCGAGGAATTCGGCTCTCCTCAGGCGGTGGCCGCCGCCTATAACGGCAGCGAAGATTCCGTGCGCCGCTGGATCGCGCGGGCCGGAAATGACGACGTCGACAGGCTGGTGATCGAGATAGCGAAAGCTCAGACCAAAGACTACGTCTTCAAGGTGGTCAATTTCTACAACGCTTATCAAGCGATCTATCCGTCCGCCTGAATTCCTCATCTGGCCACTGCTTCACGAAGCTCCGCAAACAAACGCGCCAGATCATCAAGCTGATAGTTCGCGTTCAATCCGCTAGGGTTCGGCAGCGTCCAGATCACTGCGCCGCCCATCCGCTCATCCTGCCGGCCAATTGCGGCTTTGGGGCGACCGAACGCGGCCCGGTACGCTCCGACGCCCAGGAAGGCCACACACTTCGGCTTGTAACGGAGGATTTTCTTTTCCAGAATTCGCGCCCCCCGCAGGTACTCTTCGTTTGATAATTCCGATGCGGACGCCGTAGCGCGGGCGACCAAATTGGTGATGCCGTAGCCGCGCTTGAGCAACTCGCGTTCTTCAGAAGGCGCAAGCAGCCGGTCGGTAAATCCGGCCTTGAGCAAAGCAGGCCAGAACCGGTTGCCGGGCCGGGCGAAGTGATGCCCTACAGCCGCCGTATACAATCCCGGATTGATTCCGCAAAAGAGGAGTTGCAATCCATTCGCAATCACGTCCGGCACGGTCTTCCCTGCGGCGGCGAGCAGTTCCTCTTTCGATGGTTTGCGATCACTCATTGCGTGTCACATCGGCTGAGGAGCGCGGCAAAGCGCTGTCGCCTGTCGTCATTTGCGCCTGCTGTGAAAGCCACCGTTCGATCACGCCCAGAACATAGCGTTTTTCGTCTTCCCGCAACTCACGGCCCTTCTGAACGTCATGCCACTTTTGCAGACAACCACGGCAGCAGGTCGCGGTCGCGTGCTGCGCGATGAAGACCGGATGGTTGCGCTTCGGGGTCTGCCGCCCGTCGTTCGGAGTATTCGCAGGCGCCAGCCTCTGCTCGATAAAACCGGCGGCGTGTTCCAAGACCGTCTCCATGCCTTTGCTGAGCAGGTAATCGAATTCTCTGCCTCCGAGCCGGAAACGCCGGCGGAATGGCGATTTATCCAGCGCCTGAAAAAGCTGGTCGAGGTCTCGCATCCGGGGATTATACCAACAGCGCCAGTCACCGTTCTGAATGCTCTTCAATTGAAAGGATTGAGTGTTCAGCTTGTCCACTTGCGCTTTGGCTTTCTGGTAGCAAGCCTCGATCTGATGAGCATGTTTGAAGAAGGCTTCGACGCGGCGGACGATTTCTTAATGCTCCACTGTCACTTCGCTTTGATCGCTTCGCCCAGAATGCGCCCGACGCAGTTGCTCGGTGTTTCGATCTTGAGCATCGTCGCGAGCGTCGGGGCGATGTCCGCCGGGCTGGCTTCGGAGTAGTAGGTTCCGGGCGCGACGCCGGCGCCGTAAAGGATCAAGGGCACGTGCGTGTCGTAAGTGTAAGGCGCGCCGTGCGTGGTCGTAATGCCTTCGCCGATGAAGAAGAAGGGGTCAGGCACCACGACCAGGTTGCCGTTGCGATGGGCGTTGAAGCCGTTGCACACGCTGCGCGCTATCCTGGTCTGCGGCACTCGGCCTGAAAGGATCTGCGAGCGCGTGAAGCATTCAGCGACGCCTTCGATCTTCACAACGGCCAGGCTCGCTACGCGCTCGACATCTTCGACGTTGAGCTTGCGCCGCTCGATGGCGGCTTCATCCAAATAAACGTTGCCGTTGTAGAAATCCAGAATCCATTTCTCCTCGCCGAAGCTTTTGTTTAGCGCGTTCTGGACGGCTTCTGTTACCGACTTCGGCTCGACAATTCCGCCGAGGCCGAACTGCTGGGCGTGCGCCGGCACGGGCGCGACGCCGTGATCGGCGGTCAGCGCGATGAGGACACGGTCGAGGCCGATCTTATGATCGAGATAATTGAAAAACTCGGCCAGTGTGCGATCCGTTCGGAGCGTGATGTCCTGCACTTCCTGGCTGTACGGGCCGTAGGAGTGCCCTATCAGATCATTCGACGAAAAACTCACGGTCAGCAGATCGGTCGTGTTGTCCGCGCCGAGTTGTTCGCCCTCGATCGCGGCTTTGGCGAAATCGACCAGATAATCGTTGGCGAATGGCGTGTATTGAAATTGGTTGTAGAACCGCGGCCCCGGAACTTCTTCGCCGCCGTTGATCAAATAGGGGAATTTGTTTCCTGCGGAGAATTTTTCATAAGGCATATCGTCAGCGGTCGAGCGTTGATACGCCGATTCGGGCAGGAGTTTTTCCCAACGCTTGCCGAAGAAACGGTCGGGCCGCATTTCCTTATTGAACTTCTTCACCCACTCCGGCAGATCGCTGAAATAGTACGTGCTCGAAACCAGATTGCCGGTGTTCATGTCGTACCAGTAAGCCCCGTTCGGGTGTTTGCCTGATGGCAGAATGGCCGCGCGGTCTTTGAGCGAAATGCCGATGACCTTGGATTGTCCGCCGCTGGCCAATTTCAATTCGTCACCAATGGTCGAGCCGAGCATTCTTGAAGGAGAACTGCCGGCGGCGCCGGCAGGTCCGCCGAGCAATTTGACTTTGCCGTCACTGACACTTGTGACGCGCTTCCCAGATTCTCGGTCGTACCACTCGTTGCCGATGATGCCGTTCATCGACGGAGTCGCGCCGCTCATAAACGTGGCGTGGCCGCATGCGGTGTAGGTCGGCACATGAATGTAATTGGCGTTCGTAAACACCGCTCCGCCGTTCAACAATCGTTTGAACCCGCCCTCGCCGAACTGATCATGGAATCGCATCAGGTAATCATAACGGAACTGGTCTATCACTATGCCGACGACCAGACGGACAGTTTTCGCCGCGGCGGGCGGCGCTGTTGCGCGACGGCGCTGTTGCGCGGCGGCGGTGGAAGTGGAAAAGCTGTTCGCGAGCGCGAGAATAAGACAGAGCGCGGGAACAAGGCGCGAGCGATTCAGCAAAGCTGTCGGCATGTTCTCTCCTTGAAGGTGTTGTTTACACGATGGCGCATCAACCCGGGCAAGCATAATAGCCGCGAAGATGTATGACAAGGCGGTGGTCTGTTCGGAGGCGTAGCCGTCGCCTTAATTTTACGTTATGGATTCAGGGAATCATTGATGTGTTCAATTCGTGGTTTAATTTCCTTACGGGATCTCGAAACAGGCCAGAAACTCGCGGTTGCCGTCCGCTCCGAGTATCGGAGATTCGATGACGCCAAGCGCGCGCATCCCCAGGCCAGCGGCGAACGATGTGATCTCTTCAACGACGCGGCGTTGCGCCGCTTCGTCGCGCACTATGCCGCCCTTCCCGACCTCTTCGCGCCCGACCTCGAACTGAGGCTTAATGAGAGTGATCACCAAGGCAGGCGGGCGAAGGAGCGACGGGATGATCGGAAGGATTTTTTTCAGAGAGATGAATGAGACGTCGACGACGCCTACGTCGAAGCGGTCGACGAAATCATCCGGCGATAAGTACCGCGCGTTGACGCCCTCGCGCAATTCGACGCGGCTGTCCTGTCGCAATTTCCAATCCAACTGGCCGCGCCCGACGTCGATGGCGACCACTCGCGCCGCGCCGCGCTGGAGCATGCAATCGGTAAATCCGCCCGTCGAGGCGCCGATGTCGAGACAGACTCTGCCGACCACATCGATACTGAAGTGATCGAGCGCGGCGGCCAGCTTCAAACCGCCCCGGCTGACGAATGGCATCGGCTCGCGGATCGTCAATTCGATCTCAATAGGAACCAATTGGCCGGCCTTGTCCAATCGTTGTTGACGGCTGAAGACCTGTCCCGCAAGGATCAACGACTGCGCCTTCGCGCGGGTCTCGGCCAGCCCGCGCGTCACGAGCAACTTGTCCAGGCGTTCCTTGTCGGTCTTAGGTTTCATTGCGATTTTGGGAGTGGGGAATGGGGAATGGGGAGTGGGGATGGGAAAGCGCGCCTTGTCCCCACTCCCTTTTTGTGGTTACGATCTTCTTTCAATTATAAAACGAGCTATCGCGTCCAGTATTGAAGTGTCGCGCTGTGCTCGTCGCGCTGCGCCGATGGCTTCGCTGTAGAGGCGATGCGCCATCTGTTTGGCGCCGTCGATTCCATAGAGCGCGGTGTAGGTAGCCTTTTGACTTGCGGCGTCCTTGCCGGCGGTCTTGCCCAGTTCCTCGCTGGTGGCGGTTTCGTCCAGCAGGTCGTCGGCGACCTGAAAAGCCAACCCGGCCTTCTCTCCGTATTCGGTTATCGCGTTCAATTCGTCCTCGCTCGCGCCGCCGATGATCGCGCCGATGCGAACCGCGCAACGGATCAAGGCCCCGGTCTTGGCGCGATGAATCTCTTCGAGTTGCGCGCCGGTGACCGGTTTACCCTCGGATTGAATATCCAATACCTGGCCACCGATCAACGCTCCCGTCGTCGCGGACGCGTGAGCCACTTCTGAAATCACGCGCGCTTTGGCCTCGGAGTTTTGCGTTTCGTAATCGGCGATCGTCAGGAAGGCCTGAGTCAGCAGCGCGTCTCCGGCGAGGATCGCCATCGCTTCTCCGAACTTGACGTGGCAGGTGGGCATTCCCCGGCGCAAATCGTCGTTGTCCATCGCCGGCAGATCGTCGTGAATCAACGAGTATGTGTGAATCATTTCGAGCGCGCAGGCTGCGGGCAGCAGCGACTGCTCGCCGGCGCCGAATACTTCGCCCGTCGCGATGGTCAGGATCGGGCGCAATCGCTTGCCGCCGGCGAAGACGCTGTACCGCATCGCCTGGTGAATGATCGAAGGATCTTCCGATTCGGATGGGAGCAGGCGATCAAGCCACTGATCGACCCGCGAGGCCTTTTGCTGGAAATATTCGGTGATGTTCACGACCAGTTCGGTTTTACTGAATTTAGAAGGGGACTGAATCATCTGAACTACTTTCGTCTCGGGGCGTTTCTCCTGATTGGATTTGTGAATTGATCGAAGCGACGTTAGCCGCTGAAAGAGTCTGGACGGTCTCGGAGCGGGGAGCCGGCGCGTCCTTTGAGGGGGCAATGGGCGAGGGTTCAAAAGGCGTGACTTTGATTTCGCCCCGCTCTCTCAAAAGCATCTCGACTTTGCGTTCGGCGTCTCCCAATTGAGCCTGGCAGCGGCGTGCGAGCGCCACGCCTTCCTCGAAAAGCTCAAGCGCGCGTTCAAGCGGCAGGTCGCCCGATTCGAGATGCGCGACTATCCGCTCCAACGAAGCCAACGAAGATTCAAAGCTCTGTTCCTGTTCCTTGTTTTTAGCCATAATTTTCCATCCTGGGATTCAAAAAATGAAGACAACCAGGATAAAACCACGAAGAAACGAAGAACACGAAGAAAAGCCGGGAAAACCCTTCGTGCCCTTCATTTCTTCGTGGTTTTATTCTGCTTGAAAGCCGCAGGCTTTCACCTCAATCCGCCCGGCAGCCGACTTCGCCGTCTTCAAAACGCAGCGCCAGCTTCTGTCCGGTCTTGACCATGGCCGCGCGCGAAATCAGATTGCCAGCCTCATCCTTCACCAGCGCGTATCCGCGCCCCAACACCGCCAGAGGCGAGAGCATATCCAGTTTGCTTGCCGCCACGGCCAGGTTGTGCCGTTTGGCTTCCAAGCGCGCTTGAGCCGCGCGACTCAGGCGCTGATCGAGCGCGTCCAGCCGCCCGGATTTGACCGCGATCATGGCGCGGAAATCGGTCGCTTCGAGGCGGCGTTTCGCGTCTTGAAACTCCGAGCCGGAATCCCTCATGCGCGCCCGAAGGGCAACGGCTGCGCGCCTTTCAAGCTCGCGGCATTTCGCCGAGAGCGATAGGATCGTTTGCGCCGTCTCCGCAAATCCGCGACCCTCGATCAGATCGCGCAGTTGCGATTTGCGCATGAGCAGAGAGTGATTCATCGCGCGCGCCAACGAGTCTTGCAGATACTCGATCCGCGCCGCCAGATCGCTCGATTCCGCCGCGACTATCTCGGCGGCCGCCGAAGGCGTCGGGGCGCGATAGTCGGCGACGAAGTCCGCGATCGTGTAATCGGTTTCGTGGCCGACAGCGGAGACCACCGGGATTTCGGATTCATAAATCGCGCGCGCGACCGGCTCTTCATTGAACGCCCACAAATCTTCGATCGAGCCGCCGCCGCGCCCGACGATGATCACATCGATCTCATTGCCGGGCTTCTTCCCGTGTTTGTTGAGCAATCGAATCGCGTCCACGATTTCGCGGGCCGCGCCAGCCCCCTGCACTTTGACGGGCGTGATTATGACGTCGATCGCGCGGTTGCGCCGCCCGAGTACCTGGAGCATGTCTTGCAGCGCGGCGCCGACCGGCGAGGTTACGATCCCGACGCGTCGCGGCAGCAGCGGCAGCTTTCTCTTGCGCCCTTCGTCGAACAGCCCTTCGGCGGCGAGCCTTTTGACCTGCTGCTCGAACGCGAGTTGGAGCGCGCCGACGCCCAGAGGCTCCATGACTTCGACTATGATCTGATATTCGCCGCGGGGCTCGTAAACGCTCAGCCGGCCCCGTAATCGGACTTCAAGCCCGTTCTCGGGCTCGAAGCGCATCAGCCGGTTCCATTGCCTGTAAAAGACCGCCCGCAATTGCGAATGCGAATCCTTCAACGTGAAATACCAGTGTCCCGATTGATGCCGCTTGTAGTTCGAGACCTCGCCCTGAACGTGGAGAGCGAAAAATTCCGACTCCAGCGCGTCTTTTACCTGCTCGGTCACCTCCGTTACGGTAAGCACACGCCGCTCGGCAAAAAGCGCGGCGAGCAAATTTGAGCTGGAATCATTCATAAACAAAACTCTATCATTCGTGGCTGGGTTTCTTTCTCTGAAAATCTTATCGCCCGATTTCGTCACCACAGGCCGCATGCTATATTTGCCCATCTAGTAACCCGAGAGGGCAAACCGAGACATTTGCTATGCCTCATTTATCAATTGTCATACCGGCTTATAACGAAGAGAATCGCATTGGCCGGACTCTCACTGAAACATTCGATTATTTAGATAGACAGAATTATTCGAGCGAGGTAATTGTAGTCAATGACGGTTCAACAGACCATACTGTTGAGGCGGTCCGTAATTTCGAGAGTCGAGGGGGCGGCCGGCTGCGGTTGCTCGAGAATCCGGGGAATCGGGGTAAGGGCTATTCAGTGCGAAACGGAATGCTCAAAGCCGACGGCGAGGTCGCGCTTTTTTTTGACGCCGACCTGGCTACCCCGACCAGCGAGATCGTCAAAGTTGTGGCGCCCATAGTCGAAGGCCGCTACGACGTCGTCTTCGGGTCGCGCGCGCTCGATCGCAGTTTGATCGGAACGCGTCAATCGCTTGTTCGTGAAACACTCGGGCGGATCGGCAATCTGGTTCAGTTCGCATTCACCGGCTTGCGATTCAAAGATACGCAGTGCGGGTTCAAAGCGTTCCGAAGAGAGGCCGCGCGATCGATCTTCAGGTTGCAGCGGATTGACGGGTTCGGTTTCGATCCTGAAATACTCTTCATCGCCCAAAAGCAGGGCTGGCGGCTGCTGGAAACTTCCGTCCTTTGGAATCACATTGAAGGCTCGAAGTTAAACCCGATGACCGCATATATCAATGCGCTGATGGAAGTCTCGACCATCAGGTGGAATAATCTCCTTGGCAAATACGATGAGCAGACTGAACGTCAACATTGATCACATAGCGACCATCCGTCAGGCTCGCCGGACCAACGAGCCGAACCCGGTCTCCGCGGCGGTGATTTGCGAACTGGCCGGGGCCGACGGAATCACGACCCATCTTCGCAGCGACCGGCGCCACATTCAGGATTACGATCTGATCGCGCTCAAACAGGTCGTTATCACTCATCTCAACGTCGAGATGGCCGCGACCGACGAGATGGTCGAGATCGCCACGCGCATCAAACCGGACGTCGTGACGCTGGTGCCAGAACGCCCTCAGGAGATCACCACTGAAGGCGGACTCGATGTCGCGTCGAACCAGAAGACAATCCGCCAGTGTGTCAAAAAATTGAACGACGCCGGCGCCTTCGTCAGCCTCTTCATTGACCCCGACATCGAGCAGATCAAGGCCGCGGGAAAGATGGGCGCTTATCAGGTCGAGATATGCACGGCCAGCTACGCGCAATTGAATGAGCATCCGGGAGACGCGACCGTGCGCAGAACCAGCGAGATCGAGAAAGAACTGGAGCGCATCGGGTACGCCGCGCGTTCTGCGGCGAAGGCCGGATTGAAGGTCTCGGCGGGTCATGGGTTGACCTATCGCAACGTCGGCGCGGTCGCCCGCATACCCGAGGTCGAAGAATTCAATATCGGGCACAACATCATCGCGCGCGCCGCCCTCGTCGGACTCGACCGCGCGGTGCGAGAGATGATCGAAGCAATCCGCATCGCGCAGACAAGATGACCATGAGACAGAGGGACAGCTGGACAGAGAGACTGGGCGACGGGGGGATGGGGAGGAATTTTCGCCCAGTCGCCCAGTCCCCCCGTCGCCCAGTCTCTCTGTCTCTCCGTCTCTCCGTCTCTCTGGCTCTCTTCATCTGCCTGCTTGCCGCCCCCGGGCGACAGGCGCAACAGAAAAAAAATGCGGAACAGGAGGTCGAAGCGATAAAGCCTCCGATCAGCTCTCATGTCATCCTGATCGCGATCGACGGCCTGAGATCTGATTTCGTCACGGGCGCAGAATCGCAGCGCCTGAACATTCCGACCATTCAAGCGTTGCGGTCGCGGGGATCGTACGCGGTGGGAATCGAGAGCGTCTTTCCAACGCAGACTATTCCCGCGCACGCGAGTATGATCACCGGATCGCCGCCGGCGGATCACGGCGTCACTTCCGATTTTTCTTTCGACCAGGAGAGCGGTTCTCAGTCGAGTGAGCCGCGTAAATCGGCAAAGGAAATCAAAATAGAGACCGTCTTCGATCTGGCGCGGCGCGCGAATATGGTCACGGCGGCCGTCGGCTTCCCTCTTACCGCCGACGCCACGATCATGTTCAATCAGCCGGACGCGGCTGTAGATTTCGTCAAAGCGTCGGCGGCGGCCGAGATCATTGAGAAACATTGCCCAAATTTGTTGCTGGTCAATTTCACTTCGTTCGACGAGACGCAGCGGCGCTACGGGCTGCTCTCGGCGGAATCCATCAAAGCGATGGAGGCGATTGACGCCCATATCAAAAAGATCATCGAAGCGACTGAAAAATTTCGAATGATCGAAGATACGACCTTCATCATTGTTTCCGATTCCGGCGCGTCAAAGGTCGAAAAGGAGTACAACCCGAATGTTCTGCTGGCGAAAAAAGGTTGGCTCGCTTCAGACGGCCGTGGACAGATCACATCATGGCGGGCTGTCGCGCAATCCTTCGGCGGTTCAGCAGCCGTCTTCGTCAAAGACCCAAAAGACGAGGACTTTATCCATGAAGTCGAGACCTTCTTCGCTCAACAGGCCGAGAAGCCGGACAGCCCGATCTGGCGAATCATCACCAGGATCGAGGCCACCAAACTCGGCGCCGACCCGCGCGTCGCGCTCTATATCGACGCGGCGCCGTTTTACGCAATAACCGCTAAAACGACCGGCTCGCCCATAACAAATTTGACCAAGGGCGCGGATCGCACGGAGCGTGGCTACGCGCCCTCGCGGATGGAGATGCGGGCGCTGTTTGTCATTGCGGGGAAAGGAATCATATCGGGCAAGCAGACGCCTTACGCGCGGTTGATCGACATTGCGCCGACGGTGGCGAGGCTCCTCGGTCTGGAAATGAAAACTGCTCGCGGTAGAGTAATTTCTGAGGTGATTAAATGAATATGTTCTGTCACCATTGTGGAAACAGCCTGGCGCCTGAAAGTCTCTTCTGCAACCGCTGTGGCTCGAAGGCGCCAAACCAGGAGGGGGCCGGGCCACGTCGCGCCGGTCGCCGCACGGCGTCTCCTCCTCGGCCCGCGCGCCGAGCGCCGATAACTCCCTCCCCAGATCAGGAATCATTCGAGGAGTATGAAGACGATTATCCGGAGCGCCGTGATGAAGATTCCCGCGAAGCCCTCGCCGATCAGGATCAGGTGATCTTCAGCATCACGCCGACGTTTTTCGAAGTCCTGCCGAGTTACGTGCTGGCGGCCGCGCTGTCGTTGATCGTAACGGCGGGGGTGGCCTATGCGCGAGGCAGCTTAGTGTTTGCGCTGGTCGGCGCGGTGATATTTTTCCTAAGGCCGATCCTTCGACATATGCGACTGAAGCGTACGGTCTATACGCTGACTGCCACCAAGCTTGAGATTCGGACAGGGATACTTTCGAAGGACGCGAAAAGTATTCCGCTACGTCATATAGACAATGTGGAAGTCAGTGAAACACTGAAAGAACGTTTAATAGGAATCGGAGACGTGCTGATTGACAGCGCGGCGCTCGACAGTAAAATGGTGTTGGATAACATCAATAACCCTCGCAAATACGCGGATCTGATCATGGATCAATTGCAGTATTGGAATTGAATGAGGCGGCGCCGAAATATGCCGAAATATATGGATGTGACTCTTTTGGAACGACGCGTGTTCTGTGTTCTGTTTTTCTTACTGCTTTTGACAGCGCAGGGCGCTCGAGCTCAAAGCAGCGACAGAGAGCTATTGCCGTGGCGCCTCGGCCAGAGATGGCGAGCGGTAGGTCCGGCGCGCGTTCTCGACAGGCAGCGACTTTCGAGCCTCCCTGACGCCCCTGTGCTTAGAGAGTATGGGCTGCAAAGAGTCGTTAGCCGCGTTTACGCGGACGGTAAGGTCGAATCGTCGGTCGAGGTCTTCGAACTGAATCTCATCCCCGGCGCGTACGGACTATTCACGTTCAACCGGGGGCAACTTCCTCCGAACAGCCGAGAATTCCGCCAGGGCCGCTACGTCGTCAGGGTTTCTCGTCGCGAGGTCGATGCGGATTCCGATCGACAGATTTTCGAAGCGATAAAGCCCGATCTGATCGGCGGCGAGGGAGAACTTCCGCCATTGCCGCTGCATTTGCCTGAAACGGACAAAATCGCGGAAAGCGAAAAATACGTCGTCGGACCGGCGGCTTTGGCCAGGCTGAAAACATTCAGCGATCTAAAAGACGTGGTCGGTTTTGGCGCCGGGGCGGAAGTGACTGCGGCGGATTATCGCAGCGGCGGCGGACGAATGAATTTGATCATCGTGGAGTACTATGCGCCGCAATCGGCGGCGGATGGAGAGGCGCGAATCCGGGATCATTTCAACGCTCTTCCTCAAAATGAGAAGGACCGGCTGATACTCAAACGCGCTGGCAATTACGTCATTGCGATGTTGAACGTTCAAGACATGCCCGCGGCTCAAAATATCGTCAGCCAGATTAAGTATCAAAAGAAGATTTATTGGGCGGGGCGAAAGTTCACCGATATTCCGCTAGAATTCCGCCCGCCTGACCCGCTTGCGGTCGAAGACTTTAACCAAACAGTCAAGACTCTGGTTCGCTCCTTCTACTTGATGGGAGTCGCGATACTCAGCGCGCTCCTTTTAGGGTTTGCCGCAGGGTTATCGCTCTTTCAGTGGAAGCGGTATCGCCGGCGCAAACTCGGATTAGACGACATGTTTAGCGATGCGGGCGGAAGTCTCCGGCTCAACCTGGATGATTATTTACTGCCCGATAATCGTCAAATCAACTCGAACAATGAGGGTGAAAAATTAACCCGGCGCAGCCAATAGTGGGACAGACTTATGCCATTTGAAAAATAATGCGCCCAGCATTGTATGGGCGGGTTTTCCCTGCCCACGTGCATGACCCCGCCCGATGGGGCGCGGAATACGCGCCCCTACATGGACGCATTTAACAATCAAAGACCATTAGTCTGTCCTCCAAAGCAAATAAATTTCCACTGCGAACAGGACACAAAACCAACTTATGAACACGAGGAGAGAGTTTCTGAAGACTTCGGCGCTAGGGGCGACCGCCACATTGCTGCCGCAAAACGATCTCATCGGCTCGCCGGCTTCGACTTCGGCGCAGGAGGGGCGGCTCAAAAAGGGCGTGCTCATCACGATGCTGCCGAAGCAGATGAGTTATCTCGATCGGTTCAAGCTCGCGGTTGACGTCGGCTTTGAAGGCGTCGAGGCGCAGACCGTCACCGATCCGAAAGAGGCCGATCAGATCAAGGAGGCTTCCGAAAAGGCGAAAATCAGAATTCATTCGGTGATGAATATGGGCCATTGGGATTGGCCGTTTTCAAGCCCCAATCCCGATGACGTGAGGAAAGGCGCCGAGCGGATGGAGATTTCTTTGCGCAACGCGAAGCTCTGGGGCGCCGACACTGTCTTGCTCGTCCCGGCCGTGGTCAGACCCGACACGACCATTCCCCAAGCCTGGAGTCGTTCGCAGCCGCACATCAGGAAGCTGCTCCCGCTGGCCAAGGAGTTGGGCGTGGTCATCGGCGTTGAGCCGGTGTGGAACAAGTTCCTGCTGACGCCCTACGACACCGCCAAATACGTGGACGGATTCAAGAGCCAGTGGATCAAGGCATATTTCGACGTCGGTAACGTTGTGATGTACGGATTTCCGCAGGAATGGATTCGCGCGCTCGGCAAACGGATCGTCAAATTCCACCTCAAGGATTTCAAGTACGAAACCCGCCAATGGGTCCCTCTACGCGAAGGCAGCATCGATTGGAAGGAGGTCCGCAAAGCGATCGGCGAGATCGGGTTCAGCGGATATTTGACCGTGGAGTTGCAGGGCGGCGACGAAGCTTACCTGCGTGAGGTAAGCCGCCGAGTGGACATGATTTTTGCCGGCGAATAAACGGTCGGACCAAGATTTCGACCTGTGCCTCCGGCTTCGCGAAAGAGTTTGTGAAGCGGTCAAAGGGAAACAAAAAGGGCAAGAATGGCAAAAATCTTTTTTTGCCATTCTTGCCCTTTTTGTTTCCACTCCGCCTACATTGCCAGGCCGTTTGCGGGCCAATCGCACAGGTCGAAATTTATCCGTCAGCGCTTGATTATTTCAACAACCGTTCAATCACCCGAATGAGTTCGCCGTAGGCTTCGCCTTGATCGGCGCCGAATCCCACGTGTTTGAGCGCCACATTGCCCTGCTGGTCGATGATTACGACCGTCGGCACGGCGTCCAGGCCGAACGACTTGTAGACCATTTGATCTGGGTCGCGCAACGTCGTAACTCTCAGATTATGCTTCTGCGCAAACGCCTGCAGATCGGCGTCCGATGCGTAATTGCGCGCGCCGGGCTTCGAGCTGTTGATGCTCACCCAATAAACCTGCACACCGCGGGACGAATAACGATCGGCGATCTTCTGCAGCGCGGGCAACTCTTTCGACGCCAGCGGAACCCATGTTCCGCCGAATGACATTACCACGACCTTGCCCTTTTGATCGGCCAGCCTGACCTCGCGCCCATCCAATGAGTGGAATGTGGCCGACTGGCTTTGCGCCAAAGTGGCGCTCGAAACCGGGCTCAGCGTCAAAAGAGTCAAAATAAAGCTCAGTCTCAATAGGTGAAACATTCGATCTCCCCTTTCCTCAATCATGCACTTCAGATGCTAAATCCTCTTCAACGGTTCGATCGGCGTAAGGATATACCTCTCTATCGCTTCGGCCACGCCGTCTTCCTCATTCGACGAGGTTAATTCGAACCCCATCCGCTTCAATTCGTCTTCGGCGTTCGCCATCACAACGCCGAGGCCCGCGTAGCGAAGCATCGTCAGATCATTGTGATTGTCGCCGACGGCCATAACCTCTTCACGCGTGACACCGTGTTTTTTCGCGATCGTCGCCAGGCTCGCTCCCTTCGACGCCGTGACGCTCAGCGCGTCGAGAATTGTCAGGTCGGCCGAACGATAACGCGTTTTGAAAAGCTGAATCCGTTCGCCCATCGCGGCTTTCAGGCGCGCCGCGAAGTCGTCCATCGGATCGCAGCGACCCGAAAACATGATCTGGATCGGCGAGTGATCGACATATTCAAGCAAGTCGGAGACGACGCTGACCGAGTCGCGGTATTTATCCAAATAACGATGCAGCGATTTGTTCTCCTCGGAAACGCCTTCAATAATCATATTCCCCAGGCCGTCGGGGTCGTCGCAGCAGATCATGTCCACGCGACATTCGCGGCCAAAACCGATAATGGCGCGGGCGATTTCGATATCGAGCGGATGATAATCGAGCGTTTCCAGCGTCTCTACATTTTTGGTCAACGCTCCGTTATGCGAAATTAGCGGCGCGCCCATGTCGAGCCGCTGCGCCAATTCTCTGGCGGAATTAAAACGACGCCCGGTGACGAGGACGATCTGAACGCCGGATTGGCGCGCGCGGTTGATCGCCGTCGAGTTTCTAAGCGTGATCTCGCCGTGAGGCGTGAGCAGTGTACCGTCAATATCCAGAGCAAGTAATTTGATCGGCATAACAACGTGCGGCAATCTAACACGCGCGTTGCGCGGTTTTCAAATTTCACGCGGCCGTATTTTTTTTAGCGCATTCACATATCTGGCGGAAAAATTGTGATAGTATTACCTCAACCCTATACAATTTGATCTTAAAATTACTCCCATCCGATTCGCCTGTTTCACGCAGGTGGAAGAAATGTCCCTCCCCAATGACCGAACCTCGTTCCCGACACAGGTCGCAATCCAAGCAGGAGAGTGAGTTATGTCGCAAGACGCAAGCGCTGGTCAGTCGAAGCGCTCGCAAGGTCCGGCCTATGTTTATGGGCCGATGGTGTATCAGTTCCCGTCTGAGCGCGAGGGCGAGAGTGAGAAGGGAAAACTCAAGAGCAATCAGGCGGTCAATTTTCTGGTTCCTATTTTGATCATCGTTTTAGTGGTGGGGGGAGTAGTTATCTATCTTAGGGAGATTGGAATAGACGTTAGACAGTTGAGTTTCAGGCGCTCCTTCGGGGATCAGCGGATTTTCAGGAGCCCAAACGAAGAACAGCGGAGACCTCCTATCATAACTCAGGCAAGGGTCACCGCTGACAGCCTCTATCTGAGGGAAGGGCCCGGAATGATGTACGTGGCCACTTATCTGTTGCCCGAAAATTGGGGCGTTTCGCTTATAGGCGATTACCAGACGGATGACAATGGCGAGGTTTGGGCGAGAGTTTTCGTGCAGACCGACGAGGGCCCACAGGAGGGATGGGTGAGCCGAAGATACGTTGAATGAAAGCGAGCGGATGTATCGTTCGCTCAATTTGTCGAGGCTTTGGTCACAATCTCAGCCTCTTCAACCGCTTCGGCTAACGCGCGCTGTTCGCGCTTGTCCGTCAACTGCGGCTGGAGCGCGCGCAGTTGCGCGATGTGCCGGGTGGCGGCCTCCTTGAATTTGTTAAGGGCTTTCGGCAGCAGGTTGTCTTTTCCGCCACGACTGTTCCAGTCGTCCAACTTCTCCTCAGCCTCTTCGAGGATATGTTTGTAATCCTGCAACAGCTCCAGCTTGGTTCCCTGCGGCAGCGGCCCCCACGTTTCTTCTTCCTTCTTTTTCTGTGTGGCGTTCGGATCGGCGAGCACGAGCAGGCGGCGCTCGGCGGCTTTGATGAAGACCTCGATGCGTTTGTCGATCTCCTGATATTCTCGCACCAGATCGGCCTCCTGCTCGGTCAGGTGATCGCGTTTCTCGGCTTGCGCCTGAGATGCGATGAACAGGGCCCCTGATGAGAGGAGCGCCAAACACAGCGTTGGGAAGATCGAACGCTGGAATTTCGACATGGTTTGAAACCTCGCAAGGTGGAGAGCGTTATTTTTTGCCTTTGCCATCTTTGATCTGTTTCCGAAGCGAGGGCAAACGCAAATTCACTTTATCAATTTCCAGTTTATTGTCGGCGGAGGCGAGGGCCATAAATTGCTCATAAGCCTTCAAGGCCTGCTCGTAATCGCCGAGTTTGTCGAAACAGATGCCGAGAAAGTATAACGTGATCGCGGCGCGTTTTCGATCTCCGCGTTTGCGCTGAAAATCTAGTATCCGAATGTATTCACCCAAGGCGTTCTGAAAGTCGTCGAGCTTGAACAGAGCCGTGGCCAGGTTCGTGCGCGCGAAATAGGCCACGTCTTCTTTCGGGTTCTGAGCGAGCGCCTGGCGCGATGCGGCGATGGCCTCTTGAAATCGCCCGAGCTTGACGAGCGAGGCGGCCACGCCAATCTGATGCGCAGGCTGCGACGGCTCGATCTTCGCCGCGGCCAGGTATTGTTCCAAAGCCTTCTCCGGTTGAGACGGCAAATAAAGCTCGGCCAGTTGCGCGCGCAAATCGGCGCGATTCGGCTCGGCCTTGATCAGCGATTCCAATTGCGTCGTGGCTTCGGCGCCCTTGCCCGATTCGATCATCACGGCGGCCAGAGCCGTTCGCGCCTCGGTGTTCGACGGTTCGTCTTGCAGAATCCGCTGGTAGAGCGGGACGGCTTCGTCGTATCGCTTCGCCGCGGCGAGCGCGCCGGCCAGTCGAAGACGGTTTGGAATATCCGGCTCTATCTCTGCGGAGGCGCGCATGTCTTCGATTGCGGCTTTGAGGTCGTTGCGCGCCATGTAGACTTCGGCCCGGCGACGTAGAGTGATTGCGCTCTTCGGTTCGCGTTTGAGCGCCTCATTGAGACTGGTCAGCGCTTCATCGTATTTCCCGCTGAGCGTCAGCGCTTCGCCGAGCAGCGCATAGACGGACGCGCGCTCATCGCCCGCTTCAGTCGCGGCCTTCGCTTCGGCGATCGCCTCGGAGTACTTTCCGCCGCTCAACATGATTTCGGCCAGTCCTGCGCGGGCGCGCGCGGCTTGCGGGTTCAGTTCGAGCGCGCGGCGGAATGATTTTTCGGCTTCAACTGGATTGCTCTCGGCGAGGGCGATCTCGCCTAGCAGAGTTTCCGCGCGGGACGACGGCCCGCGCGCTTCGGGGGCGTCGGCGAACTCGGACAATTGCTTGAGCGCCCCGAGCATCGAGGCTTTCGCCTCGGCCAGCCGGTTCAGCGAGAAGTAAGCGGCGCCGCGTTGAAACTCTGCTTGCCAAAGCGTCGGATCGAGTTCGAGCGCCTCGCGATAAAGTCCGACGGCTTTCTCCAGTTCGCCTTTTTGATGCGCGTTCTGCCCCTCATCAAACAACTCGGCGGCCCGTTCGCGCGATTCTTTGGCTTCGACTCCGGCGGTTTTTGCGGGAGGCTTGGCGCGTCCCGCCCGCTGCGCTGATGCGGATGAAATGGCCAGACAGATGGATATAAAGATCAGTCCTGTTGTTCGCGCTGATGACATTTTCATTTCACTCCGGAGTTTGTGAAGGGTCCGATCATAGCACGACGTCCATTTTATCTCACTCTGAACCACACCCTTATACATTTTACTTGGTTCATTTGGGAACCGAAGTTCGCGTTCCTGAGTGAGCTCGAGTTCGCGCGCGGCTATCAGTCCGGCTGCGATTATCAGGTCCAGAAGTTGCGATCCAGAGTGCGATATTGCACCGCCTCGGAGATGTGCGGCTCGGTGATCTGTTCTCTTCCCGCCAGGTCGGCGATTGTCCTGCTGACTTTGAGAATCCGGTCGTAGGCGCGCGCCGACAACCCCCACTTGGCGATTGCGCGTTCAAGCAGCGTCTGCGTTCCAGCGCCGAGTTGGCAATGTTTTCTTATCAATCGCGGAGTCATCTGCGCGTTGCAATAAACCGGCTCGCCCGCGAAGCGCTCCTGTTGAAGCTTGCGGGCGCGACCGACCCTTTCGCGGATTTCGGCTGAGCCTTCGGTCGCCTCTTGAGCCGACAGCTCACTGACTTTCACGGCTGGCACGTCGATGTGGATGTCGATGCGGTCGAGCAACGGGCCGGAGATTTTGGAAATGTAGCGTTGAATCTGCGGCGGAGTGCATTTGCAATGGCGCGTCGGGTCGTTGAAATAACCGCATGGGCAGGGATTCATCGCCGCGACGAGCATGAAGCTTGCTGGGAAGGTCAGCGACATCGCGGCGCGGCTGATTGTGACCTTTTGATCTTCGAGCGGCTGGCGCAACACCTCCAGCACATTCCGCTCGAATTCAGGAAGCTCGTCTAGGAAGAGCACGCCGTGATGCGCCAGACTGACTTCTCCCGGTCTCGGAATCGAGCCGCCCCCGATCAACCCGGCGTCGCTGATCGTATGGTGGGGCGAACGGAACGGGCGGGTGGTGAGCAATCCGCGCGAGTCAGTGAAACCAGCGACGCTGTGAATCTTGGTCGTCTCCAGAGCCTCCTCGAATGTGATCGAAGGGAGGATGGAAGGGATGCGCTTGGCAAGCATCGTCTTGCCGGAACCTGGCGGGCCGATCATCAGAATGTTGTGGCCGCCGGCGGTGGCGATCTCGATGGCCCGTTTGGCGCTCATCTGACCGCGCACCTCGCGGAAATCGACCGGATATTTGTCGGCGGCGCTCAACATCTCTTCCGGATCGATTCGCATAGGCGCTGAAAACGGATTGGAATTAAGCAGCGTGACGACCTCGCGCAGGTCTTTGACCGGATAAACATCCAAACCGCTGACGACCGCGGCCTCGCGCGCGTTCTCCGCCGGCAGCAACAGACACTTCAGCCCTCGGCGCTTCGCGGCCACGGCTATCGCGAGCGCCCCGCGCACCGGTCGCACACGCCCGTCCAGCGCGAGTTCGCCAATCATCAGAACATCCTCCAGATTTTCGCGTTGCAAATCTCCGTTCGCGCCGAGAATGCCCACGGCGATCGGCAGGTCGAAGGCCGAGCCTTCCTTCTTTACATCGGCAGGCGCCAGGTTGATGGTCGTCTTGTGGACGGGGAAAAAGAAGCCGCAGTTCGTGATCGCCGCCCGAATCCGCTCGCGGCTTTCGCGCACGGCCAGATCGGGGAGCCCAACGACGGTCACATAGGTCTCGCCCTGCGAATCTCCGGAGCGCGGTGTCAGATCGACTTCCACCTCGACCAATTCGGCGTCAATGCCGTATACGGCTGCGCTGAGGGTTTTAAACAGCACACTACACCTCCACGTCTTTCAAATAGAGAAAAAACACGCTATCGAGAATTCAAGCGCTGAGAGCCGCAAAGAATCGCACAACTGAAAATCCTCTACAAGCCAAAGTGGACGAAGACAAGCGGGGAATTTATACTCGGCCCGCAGCAGTTACATTTTTATTTCCGAGAGGATTTATGTTTGCAGTAATCATGGCCGGAGGTTCCGGCACAAGGTTCTGGCCCGCGAGCCGCGAGCGTCTGCCGAAACAGTTTCTGGCGATCACCGGCGACCGCACCATGCTCGAACAGACGATTGCGCGCGCCGAATGTTTTGCGGCGCCCGGTCGAATCTCAGTCGTGGTCGGGCGCGTCCACGCCGATCTGACAAAGCGGGTATTGTCGGGCAAGCAGGTTGAAATTCTGGTCGAGCCCCGCGGCAGAAACACCGCAGCCTGCGTCGGGCTTGCCGCCTTGCATGTCAAACGTATAGCGGCCGGAGGCGTCGCGGAGGACGAGCCAATGGTCGTGTTGCCGGCCGATCATTTCATCGCCGACGTCGAAAGCTTTACTCGGACGATACGCGCCGCCGCTGAAATAGCGCGCGGCGGCGCGATTGTCACGCTGGGCGTCGCGCCGGACAGGCCAGAAACCGGCTACGGTTATATTCACATCGGCGCCGAGAGCGGAAAATCTTCGGCGCAGCCTTATTTCAGAGTCCGCCGCTTTGTTGAAAAGCCCGATTACCAGACCGCGCTCGGTTATTTGTCGAGCGGCGATTACCTGTGGAACAGCGGCGTCTTCATTTTCACCGCGCGAACCATCCTGCAAGAGATCGAAGCCTGCATGCCCGCGCTTCACGAAGGGTTGGCGAAGATAGAGCGCGCGATTGACACGCCCGATTACGACGCGGCGGTCGAGCGGGCTTACGACAATCTCCACTCCGTCTCGATTGATTACGGCGTGATGGAGAAGACCTCGAAGCCGATCTACGTCTTAAAGGCCGATTTCGGCTGGAGTGACGTGGGAAGCTGGCAGGCGTTGTACGAGCTTCGCCGCGCCGAATGCGACGAGCAGGGCAATCTGTCGCTCGGCGATTCGACGATCATTGAGGCGAAACGCAACCTGATTTTCTCGACCACCGGCCGCAATGTCGCGCTGCTGGGCGTTGAAGACCTCGTGATTGTTGATACGCCGGACGCGGTGATGGTGGCGAGGCTGGATAGTTCGCAGGATGTGAAACGGTTTGCCGATCAGCGCCGCGAGCGGTAGCGGCATCTGGTCGATCAATAGACGGGTAAACGAGGCGCGCTCGCTACCGCTCGCGGCGCTGATCCTGCGCGAGCGCCGGCACGCAAGCCTTGTCGGGATATTTGGCGGCCACGTTGATGTAAAAATTCCGAATGATCTCCATGTCCGCCTCGATGTTCCCTGTGGGATAGATCGACGGCCCCACTCCTACCGCCTTTCGTTTGTAATCAATGAACGCCATCGCTATCGGAATCTCCGCGCCCAGCGCGATGTAATAAAAACCTGTTTTCCAGTGACTGACCTTGCCGCGAGTTCCCTCTGGCGGAACAGCCAGAATCAGCTTTTCGCTATTGCGGAACATCTCCACCGACTGCGCCACCATGTTGTAAGACGCGGAGCGATATACGGGGATGCCGCCCATCCACCTGGACAAAAAGCCGAACGGCCATCGGAACAGCGTATGTTTTCCCAGCCAACTGGCTTTGGCTCTTAATCCAAAGGCCAGACTCACCAATATCGGAAAATCCCAGTTGGAGGTGTGGGGCGCCGCGATCACAACCAGCTTGTCGACGTCGGGCAATCGGCCTTCCAACCGCCATCCGAAAGCCTTCAGGAAAGAGAAAGCCAGGCCGCGCATCATGGGGCTTATTACTGGAGTATCGAAGATCGTATAACGCATTGATCAAATGGACAGTTTACTCAAGGTCTTTCACCAATGGATCAATCAAGCTTTCAGGGATGCGATTGCGCTCGATGTGCGCATTGATTTCGTCCTGGTGGTCGCTGTAATAACTCAGCGCATCGAAGACCTGCGCAAGGGTCTAGTGTGGCAGGCGCTTGGAGATCTCTTCCGCAGGCGCGCCCATTCGCCATATTTCTACGATTGCTCGAACAGGCGTGCGTGTGCCTTTGATGATTGGTTCACCGCTCAAAATCTTTTCGTCAGTGACTATGTAAAGATATTCGGTTACGATTGTCATTTCAATCTTCCTCATTCAGTCGAATCTCTTCCTCAATTTCTTCTCGATACAAATGACCTCACTTTTCCTGAGAGATTCCATATTCAATCCGCAGTAAAATCAGAGACAGACAAGCCGTCTCGCGCGATGGTTTGCTTATCGAGCATTCTAGCAAAAGGGATAATCCCGAATCGAACCAGGTTTTCTCGTAGCTTGTCCGCGTACTGATGCGCGAAAGTTTCTTTTTCAAGAGAACTCTTTCGGTCGAAGGCGTCCGGATCACGATCTTTATCCAGGCTGTGCCCGATCTCATGAAGCAGGGTGTGATACAACTGATGGGCTCGAATGGATTCCAGGCTCACAGTGACTTTATGGTAATGCCTGGTCGTAATGATTTCATGGCCAGCTTCTCTCAACCTTTCCATCTCCTGCTGCCCATCAGGCGTAAGCGATTTCGACCACCGTAAGGGCCTGGATGGATTTAGAGCTTCGAGGAAGATAGCGCGGCCTTGATATGGGCCGATCTCGGCAAAATAGGCTAGCCGTCCCCAGACCGGGTTGATTATCTCCTCTTTCCTCTTTGGCTGTCGCAGGACAATGAAATCAATCCCAAAGAAATCGGAGAACGGCGCGTATTGTAAAACGCGGGCAATATCATCCACTGTGCAGGCGTGACAACTGTCAGCCCGTGTCTTTTCGACTATAAATGGTAATGATCTGCTGTGAACTGTGCGTTCAGCGACCTTGTACTCGGTCAAATTTTCATAGTAGAGCTTCAAGCCACACCAGGGAATGACCAGCCGATTATTCTGGCCGCGCCCTTGTTTGGCTGTGCCTATGTTCCGATTGCGCCGAGTCGCATCCCGTCCCTGATTCATATACGCCTCACATTAAATTCACTGGATCAACTTCAACCGTAATCATCTTCAGATCCTGTCCGATCTCTTTCAACTCCGCCATCGCCGCGTCCAGCGCCTCGCGCGCCTGGCGACGATACCGGGTTTTGATCAGCACCTGCATTCGGTGCTCGCCCTTCAATCGGGCCAGAGGAGCTGGGGCAGGGCCCAAGACCTTCAAGACCTTTTCCGCATCGGCTTCTTTGAGCAACCGCGCCAGCTCGGATGAAGTGAAGGCCGCTTTGGCGAAGTCCCGGTGTTTGACCATGGCGTTGATCAACGCGACGAAGGGAGGGTAATGCATGTTGCGGCGGAAGTTGATCTCGTGGTCATAGAATTTTTCGTAATTCTGCTCGCGCGCGTATTCTAGCGAGTAATTTTCGGTGTGATAGCTCTGGATGATGACGCGTCCCGGTTTTTCGCCACGGCCCGCGCGGCCCGCGACCTGGGTCAGCAATTGAAACGTCCTCTCGGAGGCGCGGAAATCCGGCATGCCAAGCCCGGCGTCAACCGAGATCACGCAGACCAGCGTCACGTTGTGGAAGTCGTGCCCCTTGGCGATCATCTGCGTGCCGACCATCAGGTCAATGTCGCCGGCGGCGAATTCGTTGATCAGTTTCTCAAAACTTCCCCGCCGCCGAGTGGTGTCGCGGTCCAGGCGCGAGATGCGGAGTTTCGGGTACGCCTCTTTCAGCAACGCCTCGATCTGTTCGGTTCCCTCGCCGACGTAGTAGATGTACGATCCGTCGCATTGCTGGCAGGCGCGCGGGATGCGCTCCTGGTGGCCGCAGTAATGGCAGGTCAACCGCGCGTCGAATTTGTGATAGGTCAGCGCGACGCTGCAATTCGGACAGGTCGCGCGATAGCCGCAGCTCCGGCAGAGCAGGAAGGACGAATAGCCACGGCGGTTGAGCAGCACCAGGGTTTGCTCGCCGCGCTCGCGATTTTCAGAGATGCGGGCGAGCGCCTCGTCCGAGAATATCCTCTGGTTGTCGTATTTCTCGAAGACCTGGCGCATGTCCACGATCTGGACTTCGGCCAGCGCGCGCCCGCCGATGCGTTCGTCGAGTTTCAGATATGCGTATTTGCCGGTGTGCGCGTTGTGGAACGATTCCATCGAAGGGGTGGCGCTGCCCAGGATAATCACGGCGTTGGCCAGATGCGCGCGCATGATCGCCGTGTCGCGCCCATGATAGCGGGGCGTCTCTTCCTGTTTGTACGAGGCTTCGTGCTCTTCATCAACGACAATCAGGCCGATGTTTTCGAGCGGCGCAAAGACGCCCGAGCGGGCGCCGATGCAGACTCGCGCCTCGCCCTGCCGGATGCGGTTCCATTCGTCCAGTCGTTCGCCGTCCGAGAGCGACGAGTGCAGAATGGCCACCGCGTCGCCGAAGTGCGCCCGCAATCGTCGCGCGAACATCGGCGTCAGAGAAATCTCCGGGACGAGCATCAGCGCCGATTTGCCTTTGGCCACGGCGGCGCGCATCGCGCGAATGTAGATTTCGGTCTTGCCGCTGCCCGTCACGCCGTGCAGCAGGAACGACGCGTAACGGCCTTCATCGAGTTTCGCTACGATTTGATCGAGGGCCGATTGTTGTTTCTGATTGAGCCTCAGATCACCGTCGTTGAGCGGGCGATAGTCTTTGAGCGGGTCGCGGCGGATTTCGCGCGTGAAGACCTCGACATAGCCGCGCTTTTCAAGCGTGCGTACGACCGACGCGCTTGCCTCAGCCGCCTCGATGAGCTGAGCGAAAGCGACCGGCTCGACCGAATCGAAGAGGACTTTGATCACGCGCTCCTGCTGCTCGTTGAGCGGCTTGCCGCCTTCGATGGGCGCGCGTTGGATCAAACGCACGGCCTGCTGCCGCTTCGGTTTGACCTGAGCCGACTGAATCCGGCGCGTGGTGGTGATGTAACCCGCGCGTTCGAGTTCGCGCGCAATGGCCGAGGCCCGATTCTTGTTGAACTCTTTCGCCAGCGCGCCGGCGTCGAGCAGGCCGTTTTCGGCGATTCGGGCGAGCGCCTCCATCTTCGCCGTCATCTTTCCCGCCGTCTTCCCCGCCGTCTTCCCCGGCTGATCGCGCCTGCCGCTCCCTTTCGCTGTTGACGCCGCGATGGCGGCCCGGCCTTCGTTTGTGATCGAAAAGATCGTTTCGGCCTCCGCGTTGATGCCCGCGGGCAGGCTCGATTTGATCGTTTCGCCCCACGGCGCGTAATAGTAATCAGCGATCCATTTCGACAGATTGAGCAACTCGGTCGTGACCAGCGGCTCGGTGTCGAACAACTCCTCGACATCCTTGATCTCGAAGCCTTCCTCCTGCTGTCCCGTTTCTTCGATCTTCTCGTGGATGTCGACGATATAGCCGGTCAGCAACTGTTTGCCGAACGGGACCAACACGCGGCAGCCGGCTTTGGCGTTCGCGGCGAAGCTCGCGGGCAACCGGTAGGTGAACGTCTGATGTACATTAAGTGGAATGGCGATTTCGGCGAACATCGCGGTGAGATTAGGCAGGTGGCGCGACCGAGTCAAGGAAGATTGAGGCTCGAGAATCGAAGATAGAGGGTCGCCTTACGCTTGATAACGCGATCTTCGATCCTCTATCTTCGATTCTCGACCGTCTTCACCTGATAAACGCGGTATCCTGCATGATCGATCACCACCGGGTATAGGTTTCCAAAAAGAGCTTCGTCCGCCCCCAGTTCCAACCTTTCGGCCGGCCCGACGACCACGTAATCGACGCCCAATCTGGTAAGCGGCTCGACCATCTGCGCGCCGCCTTTATAAATCGTTTTGACATCCAGTTCGCGCTGCGCGTAATCGAGGCCGTGCGTCCAAAGGTGGCCCGGATAGCCCATCAACGATTGGCGACCCGAAAGCGCTACGACCGAGTTGTGGATCGGCGCGTGCAGGATCAACGCTCGTGGCGGAGTCTTTTCTCGCAACAGCGCCGCGACCTCAAGCTCGGCCTGACCGAATATCTGAACGTTTTCAACGCGCGACAACGCGCGTGTCACGTCCAGCGCGCCGGAAAATGTCAACCCGATCAGCAACGCCGTCGCCAGGCCGCGAGCGATGATGAATCGTCGCGTGAACAGATAAGCCAACGCCGCGGCGACAAACGGCGCCGAGGCGAGCGACCAATAGACCAGAACCTTGATGTTGTCCCACGTCCACGGCGCCAGTGAAACGAGGTTAGGTACGAAGAACCATAGCGTGAACGGCAAATAGAAGAGCGCCTGCCGCGAGCTGGTAACTTTGCGGGCCAGCAGCGCCACAACCAGGAGCAGGATAAAGATTCCGGCGTTGACCGCCCAGAAAAGCAGCGGATCTGAATCCCCGGCTTCCCACCACTTACCGAGCGGTTTGAATAATTCTTTTCTGACCTGTGTGCCGCTCAGATACCACGCCTGTGGACAGGCGAGCGCAGCCACGGGCGCAAAAAACGCGACCCAATCCATTGATCGGAACAACAAGAGCATTGGCGCAGAGGCGATTATCACCGAAAAGAATCCATGCGCGTGCAGCATCGGAAGCAAGCCGGCGAGAATTCCGGCGGCAAGCAGGTAGCGGCGAGAGCGGGAGAGCGGGAGAGCGGGAGAGCGAGGGATCGAGCGACTACCAGAATTTAAATCTCCAACTCTCGCGCCCTCGCTCTCTCCCGCTCTCGCACTCTTCCGCGCCCTCGCGCCCTCGCTCTCCCGCTCTCCCGCTCTCCCCATCTCTTCAACCGCCATCCACCATAGCGCGATGATCATTGCCACGAAAGGTAATCCGAACAGCATCGAACGTTGCGGGATGAGCAGCGTCGTGAAGACATTGCCCCATCGCAGCGGCACATGGCTCGAAGCCAGCGCCAACCCCGCGTCGCTAATCGTATAGGTCTTTGGCAGGCGCGACAAAAAATTGAACAGGCCGTCCGATTGCGCTCCGAATTCGCGGAAGAAATTGATGAAGCCCAGCCCGCCGTTGAAGAGAAAGATCACAGGAGCGATGCGCGCAGCCGTTATGTTGTTGAATATCTTCAGCGTGAGCGCTTCGATCAGGCGAACGAGCGCGAGCGCCAGCGCGATGTTTTCTACAAAAAAGGCGGAGCGCCAATCGGCGCCGCATCGTATAAAGAATGCGGTCAGAAAATCTATCAAAAACGGATAAGTGAACTTCATTCCGGCGAAGATCGGGTTTTGCGGCGGCAGATTCTCGCCGTAAGCGAAGGAAGTGATCGCGCTGAAATGAAAAGGAAGGTCGCCATAATTGTTCATCGGCGCGGTATGCATCCCGTCGGGATAAAACATCACGACGCGCGCGAACAACCACGCGAGCATCGCCGCCCATGCGGCGTAGTAGGCGCCGCCGCCCAGGCTCAGATCACATTCGCGGAAGGCGGCGACGATTCGGGCTCTACCGATGAATCGAATCTGAATCGCCAGACCGATTGCGAATATGGCAATCGTGGCGCTGATTGAAATCGCGTTCAGCCCCCAGGGGAGCGAGGTCAGAAACGCGACCCAGGAGAGGGCGGCGATCCCGAAGACCGAGCCAATCGCAATTCGTGTCGGCGCCTGTGTCTTTTCGATAACAGGCAGCGTCAGCAATGCGCCGTTTGCTACAGCTAACAGCGAAATGGAAATTATGAACAAAGTTCCCATACAAAATTACGGTTCGTCATTGATGTAACCAGGTATCGGCGAGCGCCGTTATATGTTGTGAGTCGCAATATGATCCGCAAGTAGTCGCGCTCATTTATTGTGACAGAAACTACATTCAATGCGAATGAATTCCGCTAAATTTGGGTTGGCGCCGGGCATGGGAGTCGTGGAGCAGATGGCGGAATCCCCCCGGAAGTATCTACCGAACATTGGTTATATCTTCATTTTCCAGTTCCCCAAATTTAGGAGATCGGTATCTTGACCAGGCGCGAGCGCGCCTCTTATAGTCGATCTGCGATTCACGTTCCTTGCAAAATCGGCGCAACATCGGTTTCAAATGCGCTTAACTTAGGAGAAGTATGATAGAAAATCTTGAGTCAAACCGAGCAACAGCCGAATTCACAGTGAAAAAAGAAGCCGAAGCTAATCTCCCCACAGAGTTCGGCCATTTTCGCATCTTCGGTTTTCGCAGCGCCACCAGCGACGAAGAATTCGTCGCCCTGGTCAAAGGCGAAATCAATCCCGATCATGCGACGCTTGTCAGAATTCACTCCCAATGTTTAACGGGCGACGTTTTCCATTCATTGAAATGTGACTGCGGCCCTCAACTCGAAAGGGCAATGAGGATGGTGCAGGCGGAAGGGCGCGGGATCATTGTTTACCAGCATCAGGAAGGGCGCGGGATCGGGATCACCAATAAAATTCGCGCCTACGCCTTGCAGGATGAAGGCGCCGACACCATCGAGGCCAACCTTCGTCTGGGATTCGACGTCGATCACCGCAGTTACGATCAATGCGCCGAGGTGATCAAACTTCTCGGCGCGAGTCGCGTCCGTCTTATGTCGAACAACCCCGACAAGGTCCGCGCGCTGCATGATGCCGGACTCGAAGTCGTGGAACGCGTGCCGCTCGAAATTAAGCCGAAAGCGCCCGCCTTCAAATACCTGATCGTGAAGAAGGAGAAGATGGGCCATCTGCTGCAGTTGAACGGCATCTTCTGAGTAATGAGTAGGGAATGGGGAATAGGGAGTGGGGGCAAAGAAATTATTCTTCGACTCCTGATTCCCCACTCCCCACTCCCCACTCCCTATTCCCTACTAACTCGACTCCCATCCGCCTGGCCATTTGATAAGTCAACTGCATCGGCAGGCCGACGACGTTTGAGTAACTGCCTTCGATGCTTTCGACGAAGAGCGACGCGTGGCCCTGGATGGCGTAAGCCCCAGCTTTGTCCATCGGTTCTCCGGTGGAGACGTACCATTTTATTTCAGCGTCGCTAAGCTCGGCGAACTTGACGCGCGTCGAGGAGACGTCGGAAATGATCCGGTCCGCGCGCGCCAGTGTGACGCCGGTCAGCACCTCGTGCCATTGCCCGCTCAAAGCGCGCAACATTCGTCCGGCCTCTTCCGCGTCCGCGGGCTTGCCGATTATCTCTCCATTAATGACGACGGTGGTGTCGGCGCCTAGCGCCAATTCATCGCCACTGATGACAGCGCGAGCTTTTTCGCGCGACAGTCGCACAACGTAATCGCGTGGCGGTTCATTCGGCGTGATCGCCTCGTCAACGCCGGCGGCCCGAACTGTGAAATCGATTCCCGCGGCCCGCAATAGCTCAGCGCGGCGCGGGGATGAGGAAGCTAAAATCAGCATAAGCTTGTCGCTACAACGCTTTTTGTCTACACTATCCGTTCCCTGAAACGCGCTGATTTCATCATAGAGCAGGGGTTATGTCTAACAGCAAACGAATTATCTCGCTGACTCTCATCTGCCTTTTCGCTCTCGCCGCGATAATCATCGACCGGGCATCGACTCGCGCCCTCTCTTTAACTCAAACGCCGCAGCCTCCCCAAAAAAACCAACAGGAGCGTGAGGCGTTGGCGAAGAAGCCCGCCCCATCGGGCACGCTCGAGGATCGTTTGGACGGGGACGACGGCTATGGAATAGTTCTGTTTTATTCGATGGGCATCCGCGGCAATCTGGAGGTTTGCGGTTGCCCGATTCACCCGCTTGGCGGTGTGGCGCGACGGACGGGCTACATCAACGCCTTCCGCAAGCGCAGCCCCGACGCGGCGATCCTTCAGGTTGACGCCGGATACATCTTCAGCGACGACCTGAATCTCGAAGGGACGGATTTGCGCGCCGACGCGAAGTTGATGAACGATTGGATCGTCCGCGCGAACGAGGCGATGGGCCTGGATGTGGTCAACCTGGGCTTCCACGATTTGCTTTACGCACGCTCTATGCTGAAGCCGGACGCGAACCTCAAGCCGGAAAAGTCATCTCTGATTTCGGCCAATGTCAAACCCATAAACGCCGGCGGAGCGAGTCTCGCGGCTCCCGCGCCTTACGTCATCAAAATCGTCACTGGCAAGAGATTATCTCAGCCGGTTCGCATAGCCTTCATCGGTCTGAGCGACGTGGCGCCGGACGAGCGTAAAGACCTGGTTGCGAAGAGCGGTTTCGTGATTGACGATCCGCTCGCCGCGGCGAAAGCCGCGTTGGCGGAAGTCCGCGACAAGGCCGATGTCACCGTCATCGTCGGCTACCTGAAGTTGCTGACGATCAACAAGCTTGCGATGCAGAACCCCGACCTCGATCTGATCATCGCCGCTGAGGAGCGGGGAATCGTCTTCGATCCGAAGCAGGTCAACAACACGATGATCGTTTACGCGGCCAAAGAGACCAAGCATCTGGGCGAACTGCGGTTTTACACCGACGCGGATGGCGTGGTCGAACGCTTCACCGCGCGATACGTCGAGCTGGATGAAATCATTCCTGACGACCCGCAGATGGCCGAGATCACATCCAGCGCGCGCAAGGAGATCGATGTGGTTCAGACGCGATTGGCCGAAGAGGAGGCCGCGGTGATCGCCGGAAAGCCGCTGAATACGCCGTTCTCGCTGTCGGAATCCTGCGCTCAGTGCCACAAGGCCGAATACGAGGTCTGGAAAAATTCTCGCCATTCGCATGCGTTCGCCGCGCTGGAAGAGAAGCAAAGGATGTTTGACGGCAATTGTGTCGGCTGTCACTCTCTCGGCTTCCGCGATCAAGGGTTCGTCAGCGTTAAAGCCACGCCGCAATTCGCCAACGTACATTGCGAATCTTGCCACGGTCCCGGCGCCGAACACATCAAGGCGCCGACTGCCGGAAATTACAAAACGCCGCCGAAAAACCAGAGCTGTCTGGTCTGCCACGACCGCGACAACAGTCCCGACTTTGACTTCGAGAAGTATTGGCCGGTCATCGCGCACAAGAATTCGATCAAGCCCGAGGCCGCGCCGGAAAAAACGCGCCCCGGCGCCAAGCGGCGAGTGAGGAAGAAGTGAGGCGGGAGTGGGGAATAGGGAATAGGGAATGGGGAATGGAGAAAAGATGCTATTCCCACTCCCCACTCCCCATTCCCCACTCCCCTGCATTATGAACAGCCTGCTCAAAATGCTGCCGATGATGCTCCGCCTTTCGGGCGACAACGAAGAGGTGCGAGAACAGGCGGCGTTCGTCGTGTGGCGCGCTGTGGCAGGCCCGCAGGTCGCATACAATTGCGTTCCCTTTCAGCTCTATCAAAAGCGCCTGGTCATCGCGACGCTCGACCTGACCTGGAAAAACCAGATGGAGCGGCTGAGCGGCCAGTACTTGTTCAGGATAAATTCGCTGCTCGGCGGCCCCTACGTGACCTTCATCGAATTCCGCATTGACCGCGGAACCGTGCTCGGCTCGCGCCCGCCGGACCTAAAGAGATTCGAGTGGCGTCATACTGAAGAGATCGAGGCGGAGCTTATGTCCGCCGCCGGCCGAATCAAAGACGACTCGCTGCGTGAACAGTTCCTGCGCGCGGCGGCGAAATGTTTGGAAAGAAGAATAGTGGGGAATGGAGAGTAAGGAGTGGGTAATGGGAAAATATCCCATTACCCACTCCTTACTCCCCACTCCCGAAAGATCATGCCTATCACACAGTCTGAAGTTGAAAAGGTCGCCGCATTGGCCAACCTCGAACTGACGGCCGAAGAGAAAGAGCTTTTTTCAAATCAGCTCGCGGCGATCGTCGAATATGTCGATCAGCTCAATGAACTTGACACGTCAGCGGTCGAACCCTGGCGTAATCAGAGCGCGGGCGCGGTCGAAATTTCCTACGCCGCGCGCGACGACAAAATCGAGCCGAGCCTCGGACAGCAAAAGGCGTTGGAGCAAGCGCCGGATAGCGACGAGGGCCATTTTCTGGTTCCGCGTGTTATTGGAGGTTGAACTGGCGTCCACATCGAACAAAAACAGCGAAAAATCGACCGAGGCGCAGCAGGCGATCCTGCTTCTCGAAGAAGAGATATTCGGCGCGGTCAAGGGCCGGGATGCGAGCGTTCTCGAACGCGTTCTGACGGAAGATTTCGTCTACCGAAGCCCGGGCCAGGAAGTCACCAGAGACGATTTCCTCAAACTCTGCGCTAAATTCCCCTGCGAAATCATTTCGATTCGAGGCGAAGAGTTGAAAGTGAATGTTTATGGGAACCTGGCCGTGGTTACCGGATTGCAGATCGCCAAGACGGCGAGCGGCGAGGGCAAGGAAGAGACCAGCGCAGTCGCATTTACCGACGTCTTTGTAAAACAGAAAGATAAATGGATGCTTTCGCTGGCGCATGCCGTGGATTTACCTCAAGCGCCGGATCAGCGCTCCTGAACCGGATACCCGCCGATAATAACCATGAATCTGACTATCGCAGAACTTCATAAGCTCTACGCTTCGGGCCAATCCAGCCCGAGCGAGGTTTGCCGCGGCGCCCTTGATCGGATTGAAAGGGATAATGACCGGCTTAACGCCTATATCACGATCAACCGCGAATCGGCTTTGAAGCGGGCCGCCGCGATGGATGCCGATATTCAAGAGGCGATCCGGCGGAAACCGCTGGCAGGCGTTCCCGTCGCGGTCAAAGACAACATGCTCATAACCGACGTTCGCACGACATGCGGCTCGCGCATCCTGGGCAATTATATTCCGCCTTACACCGCGACGGCCGTCAAGAAGCTCGAAGAGGCCGGGGCGATCATTGTCGGCAAAACCAACCTGGATGAATTTGCGATGGGTAGTTCGACTGAGAATTCCGCTTTCGGCCCCGTGCGCCATCCCGTCAACCAGGAGTTTGTGCCTGGTGGAAGCTCGGGCGGTTCGGCGGTCGCGGTCGCGGCGGGGCATACGCCTATCGCGTTAGGCTCGGACACGGGCGGCTCGATCCGCCAACCGGCGTCCTTCTGCGGCGTCATCGGGTTGAAGCCCACCTATGGGCGGGTCTCGCGTTACGGTCTGGTAGCGTTCGCATCGTCGCTGGATCAGATAGGGCCGTTCGCGAATAACGTCAGCGACGCGGCGCGCGCGCTCCAAGTCATTTCGGGCCACGACCGCTGCGATTCGACTTCGGCCAATGTGGCCATCCCCGATTATCTGAGCGCGCTCAACGGCGACGTCAAGGGGATGCGAGTAGGAGCGCCGCCCGAATGTTTCGGCGAAGGCCTCGATCCGGAGGTGAAGGAGAAGGTCGAGGCCGGGATTCGCAAATTGGCCGACCGCGGCGCCGAGATAGTCGAGGTCAGTTTGCCGCATATGAAATATGTGATCGCGGTCTATTACATTATCGCCACGGCCGAAGCCTCGTCGAACCTGGCGCGCTACGACGGCGTTCGCTACGGCTTTCGCGCCGAAGAGGCGCGCGCCCTGTCGGAAATGTATCGCAAGACTCGCGATGAAGGCTTCGGAGCCGAGGTCAAGCGGCGAATCATGCTCGGCACGTTCGTCTTGTCGTCGGGGTATTACGACGCCTACTATGACAAGGCGCAACGTGTGCGTTCAATGCTGGCGAACGATTTCGCTGAGGCGTTCAAGAAGTGCGACGTGATCGCAACGCCGACCGCGCCAACCCCGGCCTTCAAGATCGGGGAAAAATCGAATGACCCGCTGGCGATGTATCTGAACGATATTTTCACGGTGACGGTCAACCTGGCGGGAGTTCCCGCGGTCAGCATTCCATGCGGCCAATCGGGCGCGGGATTGCCGATTGGGTTGCAGTTGATCGGTAACCATTTCGACGAAGCGCGGCTGCTCAATGCGGCCTATGCTCACGAACTGGCCTAAATCAAAGACTTTGCCACAGAGCCACAGAGCCACAGAGCCACAGAGAAACTTTCTCTGTGGCTCTGTGGCTCTGTGGCGATTCATCAGTCATGATTTCAAGCGCCGTTATCAAACTTTGCGAAGCTGTTAAGCAAGCGGGCGGGCGGGCGCTGCTCGTCGGCGGATGGGTGCGCGATTTCGCTCGCGGTGTAGACAGTGTCGATTACGACATCGAAGTTTACGGACTCGAAGCCCCGGCCTTGCGCTCCTTGATCGAAGCTCACGGCAAAGTGGATGCGGTTGGCGAGGCGTTCACTGTTTACAAGGTCAGATTGCGAGACCGCGAGCTGAGAAAGAGTTTCGTCGTCGATGTCAGTCTTCCACGTCGCGAATCCAAGACTGGCCGCGGGCATCGCGGCTTCGTGATCGAGGGCGATCCGTGGATGAGATTTGAGGAGGCCGCGCGCCGCCGCGATTTCACTATCAACGCGATGATGTACGACCCGCTCGCAGACGAAATCCTCGATCCTTACCGTGGGCGCGAAGACATATCCCACAAAATCATCCGCGTCGTCGATCGGAAAACTTTCGTCGAGGACAGCCTGCGAGTTTTGCGCGCGATGCAATTCGCCGCGCGCTTCGAATACTCGATCGATCCGGCGACGATTGAGCTGTGTCGAACGATCGACCTTTCCGATCTGCCCGCGGAAAGGATCTGGGCCGAGGTTGAAAAATGGCTGCTGCAATCGCGCCGGCCCTCGCTCGGCTTCTGGGCGGCGCGTGAACTCGGCGTCACCGAAAAACTCTGGCCTGAGATTCACGCCCTGATCGATTGCCCACAAGACCCCATCGCCCATCCCGAAGGTGATGTCTTCATTCACACCGGAATGGTTCTGGACGAAGCGCGGAAGCTGATTGACGATCTGCCGCGACCGAAACAGATTTCGGTGATGCTCGCCGCGCTCGGCCACGATTTGGCCAAGCCGTATGCGACGAAGGTCGAGAGTGGCCTGATCAAGGCGCGAGAGCACGAGATGATGGGCGTGGCGATTACCGAGCGATTTCTCGACCGGCTCAAACTTTTCACCTTCGACAATTACGACGCGCGGCGGCAGACGCTCGCGCTCGTCGAATGCCATGCCGTCCCTCACCAATGGTTCAAAACCCCCGAAGTGGTAACCGACGGGATGTTCCGGCGATTGGCCTTGAAGACCGAACTCGATCTGCTCTACCGGGTCGCGCGCGCCGATTGCCTGGGGCGCAGAGGCGATTTCAAGCCCGAAGCCGAAGAATGGTTCATCGCCCGCGCGCTCTCTCTCGGCGTCGAAGAGCATCCGCCGAACCAGCTGCTGATGGGCCGCCACGTCCTGGACCTCGGACTCCAGCCAGGCCCGCAAGTCGGCGAAATCATCCGCGCGGTTTACGAGATGCAACTCGACGGAGAGGTCGTGACGCTTGATGACGCGATCGAAGCGGCGCGAAAGATAATCGAAAGAGAAGAATAGGCGCCTCGGCGGCTAACAAGAGAGGGCTTCGAGAGTGAATGCCGCAAGTTTAATCTTCTCTTCCAGCCCGCTCATTACTGTATCAGTCACACAAACTTTCAAGCCCAAATTTTCGATCTCGCGCTTCGCCGCCTCGTCCTGGATGTCGAGGATGAAGACGTCAGCGATGTCGGAGTAAAGCCGCGCGACCTGCGCCGCCGAGACCTGCATGCCGAGATCGGCGAGCATTCTGTCGGTGGGGCCTTTGAGCGACGCGCCGCCGACAACCGGGCTGATCGCGGCCACCGGCGCTTCCGCGCGTTCGAGCAGGTCGCGCATGCCAGGCACGGCCAGGATCGGGCCTATGCTGATCAGCGGGTTGCTGGGGCAGATGATGATGGCGTCGGAACGCAGGACGGCTTCGCCGACTCCGGGAGCGGGTTCCGCCGATTCAATGTTTTCGAAGCGGATGCCGGCGACTTTCGGTTGGGCGCGGCGTTTGACCAGGTATTCCTGAAAATGCATCTCGCCTTCATCGGTGATGATCGTCGTGGGCGTGTGGGTATCGGTCATCGGAAGGATGCGCGATTTGACGCCGAGCGCCGTTCGCACCCGTTCGGCGACCTCCGAAAGTGATCGCCCTAGCCTCAGTTGCTGCGCGCGAAATATATGAGCGGCCAGGTCGCGGTCGCCCAGGTTAAACCAGCGTTCGGTTTGCGTGTAGCCGAGGAGTTGTTCGAGGCAGTTGAAAGTGTCACCGGCCAGGCCCCAACCGTTTTCGGGGTTGACCACTCCGGCCAGCGTGTAGGTGACAATGTCCAGGTCTGGCGCGATGTACAGACCGAACATATCGATGTCATCGCCCGTGTTGACAATGATCGAGATCTCTTCGGGCAGCGCGACCCGGCTCAACCCGTCGAGGAATTTTGAAGCGCCGACTCCGCCGGCCAAAGCAGTGATCATACGAACAGCATTGAGCGCGGTTGCGGGAGCAGCCCGCATTCGTGGGCCAGATCGAAATAGGTCGCCATCCCTAGGAGGTTCTCGTCGTCCAGATCGTAATTGACATTGTGTGAGAGGTAATCGAGTAACTCACTTTTGGGCAATTCCAACTCGGCCGCATATTGTGTTGCGATCCGCTCGATGTGGTTAACGCCCTCGTGTTTGGCTGCGATGAGGTCATCCACTAGGCCGGGCAGGCCGGACGATCTGTCGCAAACGTCTTCGCGCGCGGCCCAGACGGCAAAGACGCAGGGGAGTCCCGTCATCGCCCACCACTCTTCGGCCAGGTCGTAAATCTTCAGATCCAGTCTATGCGCCGACGCCGCCAGCCTCATCGCCGGATCGCCGATGACCAGCGCGGCGTCAGCGTCATCGAACAGATTCGGGGGATTTACTGAATGCCCTATTGCTCGTTCGGCGCATTCAGGCAGAAAACCGTATCGACGCAGGAAGAGTATCTTGACCAGCGCCTGCGAAGTGCGCGACGCTGGATCGAGCGTCAGCGTGCGAACCTCTTCGAGAGGGCGACGCGAAGCTATCAGAACGCTGCGGACACGTTTCTTAGAGGCTACAGCGATTTCCGGCACGATCCGCAAACCGGGTATGCGCTGAAGCTCAATCACCGGGATCAAAGCGATTTCGCATTGCCTCATCCTGAGCATTTCGGCGCACCGCGAAGGCGCTTCGTCCCCGATAAAGTCGTACCTTTTGCAAAGAAAACCTTGATTGAAGCTGTAAACCAGTGGCGCAGAGTTCAGATAAGTTGAGGCTGCTATACGCATAAATACAATGACTTGCCAGCGATTGGATTTTACGATGGCGGCTCATTTTAACATATGCCCCGCATACTCGGTAAATTTTCTAACCCCATCCCACATTAGCGTGGTGGCTCGCGTGCCGGGATTTAAGCCAAATAATAAAATTTTCTGGACAGGCAAAAAAACTGTGCTACACTGCGTCCGTTCCTTCCTGTGGTTCTAAAAAAACAAGGAATAATCACTGAAAATCAAAACGAAAGGACTGGTGTCTCTATTTATGAAGCTATCAGCACATGCCCTGCGTGCGCTCCAGGAATTGGACGAAATAGGGCGCGCGGCCGTCGAGCAAATCGTCCGAGCGCACATTCGCGCGTGCCGGTTGAATGGGTTCCAACCGGAAAATCTCGAGCGGGTTTACCAGGAAGCCATTGAAATTATCCGGCTCGAAGGGCCGCCGAAGAAAGACCTGGCGATTTCGGCTAATAAATATGAACCTACCCGCCGTTATGAGCAGTATCGAAGCCCCAGGGCATTGTAATCGCGCTGACTTCAATAATCGCGCTGACTTCAATTAGATCTCTCGTTTTGAGATAATATCAGTGGCGTTTAAATTCATTAGAGAGATAGTGCGCCGCAGTTGATCTGACTCGTCATGTTGAGGCAATATGCTTGTGGATCCCCTGATCCCCTACGGGAGCGGCCAAATCCAAGGTCGCGAAATTCGCAAGAACAGCATTAGACCTAATAACAACCTGTAACAGAAAGGATCAGAAAAATGCTCAAAAAGTTCATCTTATCCCTGACTGCTATTATGGCGTTGAGCCTCATCGTTATCGCTCAGGGCGCCAAGTCCACCACAGTGGAAGGATACATCGTTGACAAACACTGCTCTGCTGGCGATGTGGCCAATCACGGCAAAGGCTGCGCGCTATCGGCAGATTGCATGAAGAGCGGGCTTGGCTTCTATTCCGACGGCAAGTTCACCGAATTCGATCCGAAGAGCTCCGCACAGGCCAAGGCCGCGCTCGAAAAGAGCAAAAAGGACAAGGGCGCCAAGTTCAAAGTCACCGGGAAAGTGACCAACGGCAAGATGGCGGTCGAAAAGATTGAGGAAGTACTGTAGTTCGGCCGAAGCGATAAACATTAAGGGCGAGACCGGTCAAGGGAGTCTCGCCCTTTTTCATTACTTGATCTGGCTTGTCATGTTGAGGCACTATGCTTGTGGATCTCCTGATTCCCTACGTGAGCGGCCAAATCCGAGGTCGCTAAATTCGCAAAAGAGCAGCATTAGACCTAATATCAACCTGTAACAGAAAGGATCAGAAAAATGCTCAAAAAGTTCATCTTATCGCTGACGGCAATAATGGCGTTGAGCCTCATCGCTGTCGCTCAGGACGGCAAAACCACACTGACCGGTCACATCGTTGACAAAGCCTGCGCTACGGGCAAAGTGGCCAAGCAAAGCGACCCCCAGGCTGCGGCGGCCAATGAAACCAAAGGCTGCATCATGATGGATGGTTGCCTGAAGAGCGGGCTGGGGATCTACTCTGACGGCAAGTATACCGAGTTCGACGCGAAGGGAGTTGCCCTGGCCAAGGCGGCGCTCGAAAAGAGTAAAAAGGACAAAGGCGCCACCTTCAAAGTCACCGGCAAAGTCACCGGTGGCAAGATGGCGGTCGAAAATATTGAGGAAGTCCTCGAGTAGCTCGGCCAAGACGATAAACAAAAAAGGCGAGATCGGTTTAGCGGTCTCGCTTTTTTTCTTTTGGAATGGAGAGTGGGGAGTATGGTGTCTTTCCCTACTCCCTATTCCCCGCTCCACATTCCAAATTCCCCGCCTATCTCTTTGCCGCAGCCCTCATCGCCGGAATGTACATTCGTTCCGTGTATTCCTTGACCATCCGGCGGGCGCTGAAGACAGGCGCTGCGGTGCGGATCGACTCTTTGACCAGATGCGTCCAGCGGCGCGGGATGCCGTCGCTGTCGCAGTCGAAATAGAGCGGCGCGACCTCGTTTTCGATCGCGCGATAGAGCGCATCGGCGTCAGCGCCGTCGCGGAAATCGTCGCTCACGTCGCCGGACGCGCCTGCGTCAATCGCCCAGCCGTTGGTACCCTTGTACCCTTCGTACCACCAACCGTCCAGGATGCTCAGTTGCGGCACGCCGTTGAGCGAGGCTTTCTGGCCGCTGGTGCCGCTGGCTTCCAGCGGAGATCGTGGGGTGTTGAGCCAGACGTCGACGCCGCACACAAGGTGTTTGGCGACATGGATGTCGTAATTTTCAACGAAGGCGATCCGTCCGCCGAAGCCGTGCTCCCGCGCCAGGTTGTAAATTTCGCTGATAAGGTTACGCCCCGGAGCGTCCGCCGGGTGGGCCTTGCCGGCGAAGATGATCTGCACAGGGCGCCATTCATCGTGGAAGATCTTCTTCAGGCGTTCGATATCCCGGAAGATCAACAAGGCGCGTTTATAGGTCGCAAACCGGCGCGCAAAGCCTATGGTGAGCGCGTCGGGATTGAGCAGCGTCCCTCCGGTCAAGACCCGCATCGGGCCTGCCGCTTCATTGATCCAATCGCGCCGCACGCGTTCGCGCATGAAGTTCAGCATCTTGCGCTTGAGTTGTTGATGCGTGCTCCATAATTCCGCGTCGGGGATGTCGTGGACGCGCTCCCACAAGGTCGGATCCTCGTGGTGATTGCGCCAGTCGTGCCCCAGATATTTCGAGAAGAGTTTGTCCATCTCCGGCGCGACCCAGGTAGGCGTATGAACTCCGTTGGTCACCGACAGGATCGGGACGTCGTCTTCGGCCAGTTCGGGCCACAATAAATTCCACATCGCGCGCGAAACGCGTCCGTGCATCTGGCTGACGCCGTTGCGCCGCCCGGCCAGCCGCAACGCCAGCGCCGTCATATTGAAATGCGCTCCCCCATTGCCGTCCGGATGGCTGCCGAGCCCGAGAAATTGCTCGCGGTTGAGGCCCAACGACTCCCAGTAACTGTGGAAATGCTCTTCGACCAGATGGAAGGAGAACACGTCGTGCCCGGCGGGAACCGGTGTGTGCGTTGTAAAGATGGTAGTCGAACGGACGAAATCCGCGGCTTCGTCGAAGCCCATCCCGCTCTGAACCAGCGAGCGAATGCGTTCGAGCATGAGAAACGAAGCGTGCCCTTCGTTGGCGTGGAAGACTGTCGGGCGTATTCCCAAACGTTCGAGCATGCGCACGCCGCCGATCCCCAGAACCATCTCCTGTCGGATGCGCGTCTCCTGGTCGCCGCCATAGAGCCTGGCAGAGAGCTCGCGGTCCCAGGGGTCGTTTTCTTCAACGTCGGTCGCCATCAAGTAAATCGAAATCGAACCCAGCCGCACACGCCACACCTCGATATAAATCACCCGTCTGTTCAGGTTCAAAGCCAGCAGCCCGCCGTCGCTATCGCGGCTGATCACAGGCTCCATTGGCGCGGCGCCGTAATCGAACCGCTCATAACTGGCCTCCTGACGCCCCTCAGAAGTGATGCGCTGATGAAAATAGCCTTGCGGGTATACGAAACCCACGCCGACCAGCGGTAATCCGAGATCGCTGGCCTCCTTGCAATGATCTCCGGCGAGAATTCCCAGACCGCCGGAATAGATCGGCAGCGAAACATGCAGCCCGAATTCAGCGGAAAAATAGGCTATCGCGTTCCCGGCCAGATCGGGGTGCTTTTCGCTAAACCACGCCCCCCTCGCCGACAGGCATTTGTCAAAGGCCATCATGATGCCGTCGTAATGGCGCAGGAACGCGGGGTCGGAAGCCGCCCCCTCCAACTTGGCCGGGGAGATTTGTTGCAGGAATTTGACTGGATTGTGATGGGTCAGCTCCCAGAGCGTCTTATCCAAATACTGAAAAAGCCAGCTAGCGTTGGGCTGCCAGCTCCACCACAAGTTATAAGCCAATTCGGTCAGACGCCGGATGCGGGCGGGCGCCACGCGATCAACAGATTGAGCGCTCATTTTTCCAGATAGCTCCCCGGGAGCGGGATCACAAGTATAGTAAGAAAGATACGTTAATGTGGAGTAAGCGCTTGAGCCGGCGCCAGAATATTTGGCGCCGGTCACAGGCAGTCAGCACTCTACCTAACCATCCTGACCCCGTCAACCAGATGGGGACGGAGGGATGGGAAGACAGGGAGCGAGGGAGCGGGAGAGCGGGAGAGCGGGAGAGCGGGAGAGCGGAAGTCAGGGAAAATAATCCTCTATCCCGTTCCCTCGCTCCCTCGCTCTCCCGCTCTCCATCCCCCTGTCGCCCCGTCGCCATTCTCTGTTATATTCATCATCTTGCCAGCGCCAATCGGAGACAAGCGAAAGGACGCAACCGGAAATGAAGCAATATCTTGATCTGATAAAGCATGCGCTCGACCACGGCTCGCGAAAAGGCGACCGCACAGGCGTCGGGACGGTCTCCATCTTCGGTTACCAGATGCGGTTCGATTTGGGCAATGGCTTTCCGATGGTCACGACGAAGCGGCTTCATCTGAAATCGATCATCTACGAATTGTTGTGGTTTCTGCACGGCGAGACGAACGTCAAATATTTGACCGACCACGGCGTGACCATCTGGAATGAATGGGCGGACGAGAACGGCGAACTCGGCCCGGTCTACGGCGCGCAATGGAGATCTTGGCGGACGGCTGATGGCCGCGCGATTGACCAGATAGGCGCCCTTATTGAACAGATCAGAACAAATCCCAATTCCCGTCGTCTGATCGTCAGCGCCTGGAATGTCGGCGAACTGGATCGAATGCTATTGCAACCATGCCACGCGCTATTTCAGTTCTATGTCGCTGGCGGCAAACTCTCCTGCCAGCTTTATCAGAGATCGGCGGACATATTTCTGGGGGTTCCATTCAATATCGCCTCCTACGCGCTGCTGACTCATCTGATCGCCCAGCAGTGCGATCTTGATGTCGGCGAGTTCATCTGGACCGGGGGAGATTGCCACATTTACCTGAACCATCTGGAACAGGCGAGGCTTCAACTCGGCCGCGAGCCTTTCCCGTCGCCGCAATTGGTCATCAGACGCAAACCGGAATCCATCTTCGATTACCAATTCGAAGATATCGAGATCGTCAATTATCAGGCCCACCCTCACATCTCCGCGCCGGTGGCGGTGTAAAGCGATCATCACCTGAAGCTGGCAAGCCTCTGTTGGCTTGCATAGAATATAGCTATGTGGGCGAAAGATACTTATCACAATCATTTCAGGCCTGAGGCCGTACACAGAATCCGACTCCGCCTGATCGCGCATTCATCTAAAACAGCGATGCCGCGCTGGAAAAGGAAAATATGACCGCCGCCGCCGCCGCCGCTCTGCTCAATATGCTGGGATACATCACCGGGCTGTCGCTCTATACGATGCTTTTGGTGATGCTCCTGAGAGGGCCGCGCGCGGCTTCATCCATAGGAACAGAGGGGCGCGCTGATGTCGACAGAACCGACCGTCTGCCGCTGCTCACTGCGCTGCTGGGGTTGGCCTGGAATCTGGGCGCGCTGCTGGGCCTAGGGATTCACAATTTTGGCGGATGGCGCTGGTCATCGTTATTAGGGGCGGCGGCATTCTCCGCGCTTGGATTTCTTCCGGCGGTCGTCGTGCATTCGGTGCTGCGGTCAAGTGACGCCTGGCGGCGTCCAATGACGATGGGGATGCTGATCGCCGCATACAGTTTCAGCGTCGCCGCCTCGGCGTTCCATTTATATCAAGCCTTCGTGCGGCAAACGACGCCGTCGCACTGGGCGTTGCACATTCTGACGGCGGGTTTCTCGGCGCTGATCATCGCATTGTTAGCCGCGACGCGGGGTCGTCCCGGCTGGGGAGGCGCTGGCTGGGTGGTGGTGTTGGCGATTTTCGCCGTCTCGGCGGTACACCTGAGCCACCACGAGGGACGGGAGTACCCATGGTGGGTGGAATTGGCAGGGCATCATGCGTCGCTGCCGCTGGCGCTGGTGATTCTTTATCAGGACTACCGCTTCGCGCTGGCCGACATTTTCCTGAAGCGCGCCTTGTCACTCGTGCTTCTGGTGGGACTGGCGTTCGGGTTATATCTGAACGTCGCCGCGCCGACGCTCGAGAGGCGCAATGGCCAGCCGGTCGCGATCGGGTTGCTTTTGGGGTTGTGGGTCGTGACGGCGCTCGCTTATCCATGGCTCCGAAGCGGAGCGAACTGGTTTGTTGATGTAGTGGTTTTGCGCCGAACAGATTACGAAGCGCTGCGAGCGGAGATCGCCCAAAGCATCGCTCTGCTCGAAGCTCCTGAGCAGGTTCTGGACGAGACATGCGCCCGTCTGGCCGAGGCCCTGACGGCGCGCGAAGTGACCTGGCGCGCCGTAAATGATTCGAGCGGCGAGGAATGCGAAGCGCCGTCGGCGGCGCCGCTGTTGCCGCAATTGCTGCTTCCGCCCAATCCATCTAAAGGGGCCAAAGCTGCCAGAGCGTCGCGACGATTGATAGAGCCGGACGCGCGCGCGACGACCATCCTCATGCCGACGGCCGAGCCGCCGCAATATCGACTGACAATCGGCGAGATGGCCGGAGGGCGCCGTCTGATGTCGGACGACGTGGCCTTCCTGGAAGCTGTAGCGGTGATGGTGGCGAGGCGCATTGACGCCGCGCGCGTCACTCACGAACGCTGCGCGCGCGACCTGCGCGAACAGGAGGCCACAAAGCTGGCGACCGAAGCCGAATTGCGGGCTTTACGCGCGCAGGTCAATCCGCATTTTCTTTTCAACTCTCTGACGACCATCGGCTATTTAATTCAAACGGCGCCAGAACGCGCGTTCGAAACGCTGATGCGGCTGACGGCTCTGCTGCGCGGCGTTCTCCGTCGCAGTGAAGGCGAATTCGCTACGCTCGGCGAAGAGATCGAACTGATCGAATCTTACCTGGACATCGAACGGGCGCGATTCGAAGACCGGTTACGCGTGACGATCGACGCGCCGCGCGAGACGCGAAACCATCGTATTCCCGCATTGCTCATCCAGCCGCTGGTCGAGAACGCGATTAAACACGGCGTCTCGCCGTCGCGGACGGGCGGAGAGGTTGTAATCTCGGCGCGGATCGCGATGGGCGCCAGCGCGCCGCCGGGCGGCGACACGCTGCGAATCAGTGTGCGTGACACGGGGCTTGGCGCGAGCGAGGAGTCGCTCATCGCAGGCCGCAATCGCGGCGTGGGCCTGTCGAATGTCAAACGCCGCCTCGAAGCTCATTACGGCGATCAGGCTTCATTCAATATACGCAGCGCTCCTGGCGCCGGGACAGTGGTTGAATTGGCCCTGCCAATCAACCTCACGCGAGCGACGACAGGCGCGCCAAGTGGGGCGAACTAATAGACAGGATTTATAGGATTTCTCAGGATTTTACGCGCTGAAGGAGGAAACAATCGTGAACGAATCATTACGCGTTGTGATAGCCGACGATGAGCGTCCCGCGCGTTCGTTCCTCGCAGCGATGCTGCGCGGATTTGAAGACGTGGCGCTGGTCGGCGAGGCCGAGAACGGCGCGGAAGCGATTGAGGTGATCGAACGAACGAAGCCGGACCTGGCGCTTCTCGATCTGCAAATGCCGGAAGTCGACGGACTCGGAGTGGTGCGGCTGCTCAAAAAGAATTCCATGCCGCTCATCGCATTCGTCACGGCTTATGACGAATACGCGGCGCCGGCGTTTGAACTCAACGCGGTCGATTACCTGCTCAAACCCGTCGAACATTCGCGGCTGCGCGAGACCATCAATCGCGCGCAGGAGCGTCTGGATCGGGTCGAATTGCGCGAGGAAGCCGCCGCGCGATTAACCGCCGCCGCCGAAGATTACCAGGCCGCCACTCGCCAGTCTCCCCTCGAGCGCATTCCGGTGCGTCATCAGGACGAGATCGTCATCCTCCAGGTCAAAGAGGTCGCCTCGATCGTCGCGGAAGGCGAGTTGCTCCATCTGACAACGGCGCGAAACGAAACATACACGCTCTCTTATCGACTAAAGGACCTGGAAGCCCGCCTCAATCCGGCGCATTTCGTCCGCCTTGGTCGCGGCACACTGGCCAATATCGAAATGATGCGCCGCGTCAGCCCGATGCCGGGCGGAACCTACATCGTCACGCTGAGCAACGGTCAGCAGCTTAACGTCAGCCGGTCGCAGGGGCGAATCCTGCGCGAGCATTTGCTGAAGTTGTAAGGCGGCAGCCATCCATTAAACATCCATTCATTGGCGCCATCCATTGTCGAAGAACGGGAGTTTTAATTGTCGTTGATCACTCATGAGCGGCGCGAGCAGCAACTGGCGCTGGGCTAATAACTGCTACCGCTTATTGGCAATAATAACCACTCAACGGCAGTTTACAACCGTTCGTTGGATTTCTAAGGTGGCGATTGCAGACATTTCATATATTTCAACAATTATGGCGACAACTCAGTCGAGGAGACAGTGAAAGTTGTCTGAAGAGGAAAGTCACGCTTGAAGAGCAGCGAGCTAATAATTAGCTTTTGCGTTGAATAATGGTCAGAAAGCGCAGCGATCTGAAGAGAGAACCCATGATGATTCGACGAGTAGTCACCGGGCTCACGCCGGACCGTAAAGCAAGGATAGCGAGTGATACGGAGGTGGACGGAATCACCGATTCTCGACGCGCCCCTCCCACCTTCTAATCACTCGAGTTTTCCCCGATGCGCGATTACTAAACACTCGAATATTCTTGTTCGCGAGGAGTTGTTTCATGAAGAAGATTGCTTTGCTGTTCGCTCTCGTTCTCTTTGGCGGCGCCGCCTATGCCCAGGATGCGCCCGCCGCGCAAGACAAGAAGGTGGCGCCTGCAGCGGTAAGTCCCGCCCAAAGCGACAGCGATACGCGTATCCAGGCTCTTGAGATGCAGGTACGCACCCTTGCCGACGAAGTGGCGGCTCTGCAGTCCGAGTTGCGGGAACTGCGCAAGGCGAGTTCGTCCGCGCCGACGGCGCCTGCGCGCGCGCTTCTGACGTCTTCGAACATGGAGCCCGGCGCGCCGCCGATAGCCGATGCGCAGTCAAGCTCTGAGGTCGCTGCGCCGGCCCCACCGACTACGCAAACACAAACCTTCGGTGGCGCTACCTCCAATGCGAAGCTCCTCAATCCGGACATCAGTCTGATCGGCGACTTCATCGGCGCGGCGGGCCACAACCGCGTCGCTCCCTCGCGTTCGATCGAACTCCACGAGTCCGAAATCGGCATCCAGGCCATTATCGATCCTTATGCTCGCGCCGACGTGTTCGTCTCCTTCGGTGAGGAAGGCGTAAACGTAGAGGAGGGTTACCTAACATTCACTTCTCTTCCGGCAGGTATGCTTTTGAAGGTCGGCAAGATGCGCGCCGAGTTCGGAAAAGTGAACACCATCCACAACCATGCGCTCTCATTTATCGACCGGCCTATTGTTACCAACAATCTCGTCGGCGGGGAGGATGGCATCAACGACGCCGGCTTCTCCCTGTCTCGCTTCCTGAAGGGGCCGAACGACTGGTTCCTCCAAGGCACCGCGCAGGTCTTCCGCGGCGATTCTTCCGATGTCTTCACCGCCAACCGCCGCCAAGGCGTCAGCGTTGTCGGCCACTTGCGCGCTTACAAGGATCTGAACGAATCGATGAACCTCGATCTCGGCGCATCGTACGCGCGCGGCCATAACGATGTCGGCTCCAAATTCCTGACCACGCTCTATGGCGCGGACGCCACGCTCCGCTGGAAACCATTGAGCCGCGCCATATACAACTCCGTTCTCTTCCGGAACGAGTTGGTCTGGAGCGAGCGTGATCAGCTCAGCCCCAGCAATAGTTTTCAAACACAGCGCGCCTTCGGCTTGTATTCCTCCGTCGACTATCGTGTGAACCGCCGTTGGACCATGGGTGGCCGCTTTGACCGCAGTGGCCACGCCACTGATGCGCGGCTGACAGATACCGGCTTTTCAACTATCCTGACCTACTGGCCGAGCGAGTTCAGTCAGATTCGCACCCAGTACCGCTTCGGCCATTACGGCCAAGGCGGCAATGCGAATGAACTGCTCTTCCAATTCTTGTTCGTAATGGGCGCGCACGGCGCGCATCCTTTCTAAGATGTCTCAAGGAAATCATATGTACACTCACAGGCTACAAACTCGAATTACCGCGCTGGCGACAGCGTTTGCGCTTTTCGCTTCGCTCATCCTGCCGGCGCTCTCGCATGCCGCTGGTCCACTTCAAGTCATGACTACCACCACTGACCTCGCCGCGCTGGCGCAAGAGATCGGCGGCGACAAGGTCTCTGTCGAGTCCATCGCCCGCGGCTACCAGGACCCGCACTTCGTCGAAGCCAAGCCCAGCTTTCTTCTGAAACTCCGGAAGACCGATCTTCTGATGGTCGTTGGCCTCGAACTTGAGATCGGCTGGCTTCCGCCGCTCATCACTCAATCCACCAATCCGAAAATCCAGGTCGGCGCGCCCGGCTATTTCGACGCCTCACGCTTCGCCCAGATATTAGAGATGCCCACTGGCCAGGTGACCCGAGCCGAAGGTGATGTTCACCCGCTTGGCAATCCTCACTATTGGCTCGACCCGCAAAATGGTCTGCGCATCGCCAAAGGGATTCGGGACAAACTCAGCGAGATGCGCCCAACTGACGCCGCCTACTTTGCGCAGCGCTACACGACGTTCGAGCAGCGTCTTAAGCAAGCCGATCAGAAATGGCTCGAAGAGATGAAGCCCTATGCCGGCCGCAAGATCGTCACGTACCATCGCTCGTGGCCAAATTTTGCGAGACATTTCAATCTCAACGTCATGGGCTATGTCGAGCCGCGCCCCGGAATTCCGCCGAGCCCGCAGCACACCGTCGAGCTCATTAAGCAGATGAAGAGCGACAATGTGAAAATCATCGCCGTCGAGCCCTACTTTGACCTGAAAACACCGAACGCGATCGCTCGCGACACTGGCGGCCAGGTCGTTGTGTTGATCCCTTCCGTCGGAGGCGAAAAGGAATCCACCGATTACTTCAAGCTGTTCGACTACGACATCATCAAATTGAAGCAGGCGTTTGATACGACGCGCTAGAAGCCGAGGATAACCGAATGGACATGTTTCTCTTTTTACTTGCGCCTTTCGTCGCGAGTCTGATCCTTACTGGTATTCATGCCTACCTCGGCGTTCACGTCGTCGAGCGCGGCGTCATTTTCGTGGACCTCGCGCTCGCGCAGATCGCCGCGCTGGGCGCCACCGTCGCCATAGTCATTGGCATGGACCCGCATGGATCCGGCTCATACTGGATCAGCCTCGCCTTCACTTTTCTAGGCGCCGGCATTTTCGCTTTTGCACGCCCCCGTCATGGCCGTATTCCTCAGGAAGCCTTCATCGGCATCGCCTATGCCGTTGCCTCTGCCACTGCAATTCTACTCATGAGCAAAGCCACTCTCGAAACCGAGCACCTGAAAGACATGCTCGTAGGGAATATTCTTGCTGTTTCATGGGCCGAGGTAAGCAAGACTGCCATCCTCTACAGCGCAATTGGCATTTTTCACTTCATCTTTCGCAAGAAATTCCTCCTCATCTCAGTCAAACATGACGAAGCGATAGGGCTCGGCCTCAACGTCCGTTTCTGGGACTTCTTGTTCTACGCCTCCTTCGGCTTCGTCGTCACCTCTTCTGTCGCCATCGCTGGCGTTCTTCTCGTTTTCTGCTACCTCATCGTGCCGTCTGTAGGCGCGATGCTCTTTGCGGATCGCATCGGCCCGCGCCTGGCTATCGGCTGGACGATGGGCACGCTTGTTTCGGCGCTCGGTTGTTACCTCAGCGTGCAGCTCGATACTCCCACCGGCGCCACGATCGTTGTTACGTTTGGCGCAGTTCTCGTGGCCATGTTCCTGCTTCACCTCATCGTTCATCATGGCCGATATGGCAAGCCGCTGGCAGAAGCCCACGCTGCCCAAGGCGAGGTTCATTCAGCGAAACTGGAATTGTAATTGCCAGCTAATCGTTAAAAAGCAGGTGTCAATGTGATCGTTTCGATTATTGCGGCGATGGATAAAAAGCGCGGGATCGGCGTCGACAACAAACTCCCATGGCGATTGTCCGCCGATTTGAAGCGCTTTCGCGATCTGACGATGGGACATCACATCATCGTCGGGCGCAAGACTTTCGAATCCATTGGCAAGCCGCTGCCCGGCAGACGAATGATCGTCGTGACGCGCGATAGCGCTTACAAGGCCGAAGGCTGCGACGTCGCCTATTCCGTCGAAGACGCCACAAGGCTGGCGCGCGAAAGAGGCGAGAGCGAAGCCTTCATTTGCGGCGGCGCGGAAATTTACGCCCAATCAATCGCGATTGTGGATCGCATGTACATCACGTTTGTTGACGCGGAAGTCAGGGCGGACACTTTCTTTCCTGAATTTGAAGAGCTGGAGTGGAACGAGCAGGAGAGTTTTTATCAGCCGGCCGATGAGAAGAACCAGTATCCATTTACATTCAAATTGCTTGTCAGAAAAAGTAAGTAGAGAGCTACGCCGGGGTCATGCGCCTGGCTCTCTTGATGATCCCGAAACCTGGATCAGCAGGTTCTTAAATCCGAACCCATATATAAAAACTGGCCGTGCGGCATTCAAACCGCACGGCCAGCCTTTGATTCGGCTTCCGGCGCCGGGAAACTAGAACTCGTAACGCAGCGCGAACTGCATCACTCGCGGGTTGGTGAGTGTCTCCGAGTACTTGCCGAAGTTCGCTCTTCCCGCGCCTAGATCTAACGTCAGCGAGTTGACATCGAAACGGACCGTGTTGGTTAGATTGAACGTCTCCCAACGGAATTGGAGCTTATGGCCTTCAATCGGTAACTTCCAGGTCTTACCAAGACCCACGTCAATTCCGAAGAAGCCGTCACCGCGCAACCCGTTGCGTTCGCCGGTCTCGCCGACCAGTGTGTTGGCATAAGACTTAAGCGCGGTAGCAGGATCGGCGAAGATGTTCGGCCCGGGCGTACCGCCAGCGCCTGCCGCCGGCGCATTCTTCGTCGTCTCCTGTTCCGGCAATGCGCCGGTTCTGGAAGCGAAACCGGTAATGTTCCAGTTCGTCGGCCAGAAACGACCGTTGCCTACGCCAGTCGGGAGCCCCGACGTCCAACGGAAGATGCCCGTGAGTTGCCAACCGCCGATAAATCCGTCAGCGACTTTATTGGCGCTATTGCCGAAGTATTTGCCTTTACCGAACGGCAATTCATAAATGGAGTTGACATTGATCGAATGAGTCACATCAAAGTCGGAGATGGACTTGCGCTGGCCCGGCTGCCATGCGTTGACGATAAACCCACCGCCAAACGAAGCGCTGCGCTCGGCGCCTGAAGACCAGTCGAACGATTTCGCCAGCGAGTAGTTGAAGTCGAACTGCAAGCCCTGGCTGAAGCGTTTGCGGAAAATCGCCTGGAATCCGTTGTAACTGGATGGGGCGACTGAACGCCACGCCGCCAACGCGGAGAATTGGTCGTTGAAGAAGGCATTCAGCCCAAACTTGCTTCCGAAACCTCGATCAAGATCGAACAAGGCGCTGGTGTAGTCGGGCGCGTAGAACTGGCTGTAGAGGAAGTAGGCGATCTGGGTCGGCGATAAAACAGCGCCCGGCGCCAGGCCAGGGTTGTTTTTAAACAGAGTGCCCTTTCTGGGTCCACTGAAATACAAGCCATCAAGATCTTGCGCCGTTATTCCTGCCAGCGATGAGCCGAAGATATTCTCCCAGAAGCCTATGTTGGGTATGGTAGTGAGGTTGCGGCCTCCCATAGCGATCAACTGCTTCGCGGCGTCATAGTAGGAGGTTTTTGAAGCAGGATCTAAGAGGTTGACCGGCTGCGCCAGATCGTCTTGGATCAGGAGTTTGCGACCAAAATGGCCTACGTAGGCCAATTCGATTGACATGTTCTTCGGCAATTCACGCTGAATCGAGAAGTTGGCGGACATTGAATATGGCGTGCGGATATTGTCGTCCATGCCAAAGGTGATGGCGAAGCTTCCATCATCGTCCCCGCCAGGAAACTTCTTCGGAAATGTGCTGCTTCCCGCCGGCAGCGCTGGCAATATCCCCGCCGGAATCGAGTTGAATCCGGTAAAGCGCGGAGCCGTTACCGAAGTCAAACTGCTTGAAGGATTGGTCAAAGCGCTCGAAAGACCGAACGAGCCGTTTTGATCGAAAGTCACGGCCAAGCCGGCGCCGATGCGGTCGTAAGCGAGGCTAAAACCGCCGCGAACCGCCGACCGACCAGCGCCGCCGAAGAGCGCCTTCAGCAAACCGCTTTCAAACTTCGGCGAATATGCGAATGCGAACCGAGGGGCGAAATTGTTCTTGTCCCAATCGTAGAAACCACGCCCGCCGTTCGCCGGCCCTGACAGATCGAACGAAACCGGAGGGGCGGCGTTCGACGGAACGCCGAGCGAGGCGTTAACGCCTCGCTGATTGAACCAGTCGCCGAGGCGGATGTTTGGCGCAACCTGGTTGCCGTTGGTTTCAAACGGAGGTGAATAGAGGCCGTAGCGTAAGCCGAGAGTCAGCGTCAGATTCTGGCGAACTCGCCACGAATCCTGGCCGTAAAACTCATACTCGTCAGCGCCGAACCTGCGCTCGACCGGCTCTCCAACGCCGAGAACTGTACCGGTCCTGTCGAAGTTATATACGGCGTTGCCCTGAGAGACGATGCCGAGCAGCGCCATCATGGAGTCGCTGAACGCGACGGCGCCGCCGCCGATGTCCGCCGGTCGCAAGTCAGCTCCGGTACCCAACAGCCATGAGGCATTGGTCGATGCGCTCGGGAATGATCGCTGTAAGCTGAATCGTGAGTTGCGAATGAAACGGATATTGGTTCCGAAGGCCGCCGAATGCGACCCTTTCACCCAGGTGAGATCGTCAATGAAATTGTTCACCGGGACGATGCGACCGTTGCTGCGCGCGGGAGCTTCTATGCCCGCTGTTCCCGAGAAACCTTCGATTGGAGACAAGTTACGGAAGGTCACATAGTTTCCGGTGGCGGAGCCCGCCTGCTCTATACCTTGCCGCGTATAGCCGTAGCGAAAAGCGTTGACCAACGTATTCGTGATCTGAGTTGTGTATCCGGCGGCAAGTCCTTTGCTGTTGTTCAGGTTGGTAAAGGCCGGCTGTTGTCCGGGGAACGTCGGCAAGGTCGTGTCACTATCGTTCTGCAGATTGCCACGAAGGAACAACAGATGACGTCCACTTCCTGTCAGGTTGTAGTCGAAACGCGCGATGTAGGTGTTCCAATCCAGTTTGATCGGGGCCTTGAAACGGTAACCGACGAAATTGAGTCCATCGCCCACAGTATTATCGTTAGGTAGCGGATAGCGATTGAACATCGCGAGCGACGCCGGATCAGCGCCAATGCCAGCCGGATCGAGCGCCTTCACTTGGGCAGGACTCAAAGTCGTAATACCGCCCTTGTTGTTGCTGTATTTGATTATTCCACTGCGAAGATCCGCGGAAGGAACGACACGCGCAATGCTGTCTTCACGTCGGTCGCGGCGCCCTTCGTAATTGAGAAAGAAAAAGAGGCGATCCTTCACAACCGGTCCGCCGAGCGCGCCGCCGAAAACGTTTCGAAGAAGTTTCTGACGCGGGACGCCTGAGGCGTTGTTGAACCAGTCATTGGCGCTTGTGATGGTGTTGCGATGAAACTCATAAGCCGAACCATGGTATTGATTCGATCCACTCTTGGTGATCAGCGAGACTTGCGCGCCCGATGAACGTCCCTGATCGGAGTTCGGATTAGTCGTCGTGACACGGAATTCCTGTACGGAGTCGAGGGTGACGCGTAGCACGCTGGTGAAAGCGAATCCATTCTGTTGATCGTTGACGTCAACGCCGTCCAAAGTCACGTTGGCCTGATCGCTTTTGCCCCCATTGACCGAACCGTTGCGCATGTCGGTGGTGTTGCCATCCGCATCCGTGTTGCCTATAAAAACCACACCGGGTTGCGCCGCCAACAAACCGACGACGTTGCGTCCTTCAAGTGGCAACTGGCGAATCTGCCGCTCGTTAAAGGTATTGCCAATGCTCGCGTCGGAAGTATTGATGATTGATTCGCCGCCCTGCACGGTTACGGTGTCGCTAACGGCGCCAACTTGTTTGAATGTAATATTCAGCGTCACAGAAGTGCTGACTAGAACCTGCACATCCTCCAGCGTGATGCCTGAGAAGCCAGGAGCTTCCGCGCGGACGCGATAAGCGCCTGGAGCGAGTTGTGGAATTTGATAAGCCCCGTCTTTGGAACTTGTAGTAGCGCGGGCCGCGCCAGTTGCGACGTTTGTGGCTGTGATTGTCGCCCCGGCTACAGCATTGCCTTGCGGATCAAGAACCGTTCCTGAGAGCGATGAAGATTGACCGAACGCCGTAGCGGCGCCGATGAATAGCGCGGCTAGCGTCAAGCCGCTTTGCAATAATCCTCGTATGTGAACCATAAACTCCCCCGGATGTGTAGGATTAGAGATGGGAATGGACCTCAGGTTTCAATTCGCAGAATTCAAATCCTGAAAGCCAGAACTCAAAAGATTGCCGAAAGGAATTAAGCTAATTTGTTTTTTGAACGATGTGGAAAATCCGTGCTAAGAAGTCTTAAAACGCCCTCGATCAATAGGTTCAATAATTTTTGTAGGGCGCATTATCCTATTCGTTGATGGAAAATTACAAACCTAAATCAAGCAAGAGATATGCCGATGTTTTGGACCGAGACCTGGCGCGCGACAGCCGAACGGCCATTTGATTAAGTTAGTTGTATGCTGTTATTTAGGTTTTACACTTGAGAGACATGCCAATTTAAAGGCTGATAAAACGGGAATCTGAGATTCAAAATTTCGGATTTAATATATTTTTTTGATCTTAAGCGATGAAGCTGAAAGAGAAAAAGCCACTGCTCACCGCTTCGACTCTTCTGTTTTATGACTATCTGAGACATTAGGCTGCGGAACTAGAAGTCGCTGATCTACTTCTTAGACCATTTGATGACGCAGGCATCGCTCCTACCTCGGCCAAGTGACCAGAACCTCTGCCTTTTTTGCATAGGAATAAGCCGTATACGCCGAGATAAGATGACAGACCCAGCCCAACATTCCGCCGCTGCCGATCCAGAAGCCCGGCGTGATGATCAGCCAGAAGATGCCTCGCCAGAATGCGCCATTGTAGATCTGGCCGACACCGGGAATGAAGAGGCTCAAAACCGCGGCCGTTCCTGGTTTGCTCATAACGTCATTCCTCCTTCGCAACGATCATACGATATCGGTCGCGAAAATATCTTGAGATTCTTCACAGATTACAGTGGGCGCGCCTGCGCTAGAGCCGCTCGCTTACGGGCGGTACTATAATTAAAACACAGTCCGCATCCGAGAGGTCTCTTTGGTGGCCAATGTAAATCGCCTTTCTATCTCTCCGCCTTCGACAACGCGCGCCGCTACGTATTCACCAAGCGCCGGGCCGTGTTTGAATCCATGGCCTGAGCCGCCTCCAGCCAGCCAGACGTTGTCGAAATCGGGATGGCGGTCGATCAGGAAATCGCCGTTCGACGTGTTCTCGTATTGGCAGACGCGAGCTTCGACGAGCGGAGCGTCTGCCAATGCCGGAAACCGCTGAGCCATAAACGCGCGCGCCAGATCGAGCGAATCTCCGGTCACGTTGCGCTCGGCTGTGTCTGGATCAATCGCTTCGCCATGAAGATCGAACGCTAGTTTGAAGCCGCGATTTTCCAGGTCGGGCAAGCCATAGGCTTCAGCGCTGAAATCGAGCCAGGTCGGCATCAGAGGCGGAGCGAAGCGCGTGTCGCCCGCAGGAACGCCGAAGAAGTAAACCTCCTGGCGCGTCGGGTGAATTCGATCACCGAGCAGCGCGGGGAAAAGTTTCGGCAGCCAGGGGCCACAAGCGAAAACGAAAACATCCGCGCCGATCCTCGATCCGCCGCGCGTAACTATCTCGTTCAATCGGCCCGAGCCTGCGGGCGCGAGCGCCGATTCGGTCAGACAATTACCGCCGTTTCGCGCGACGAAATCCGCCACCGATTGAACCGCGCGGCGGGCCATCAGCGCGCCGCTCATGGGCTCGTAAATCGCCCACCTTACTTCCCCGAAATCGATCTGTGGATAGCGTCGCTCCAGCTCATCGCGATTGAGAAACTCGAAATTCACTCCGACTCTTTCGAGCGTCCGCCGAGTCGCGATGATGCGCGGATCGTTTTCGTGGGCCATCAACAGCACGCCGGTCCTATGGAAAAGCTCCTGGCGTCCGACGCTTGCGAAGAACTCCTGCCAGACCGCCAGCGAGCCATGAGACCAGCGCGTATAGACTTCATCGGCGCCGTAGCCCATCCTGATGATGCGCGATTCGCCGCCCGAACTCGCGCGATTGTTCGCCGCGCCGTAAGCGTCAATCAGCGCGACGCTCAATCCCGCCCGCTGCAGGTAATATGCGGTCCACGACCCGAAAACTCCGGCCCCGATTACGGCCGCGTCATAGCTTCTGCTCATATGTCTCCCCGGGAAACCCCGGGCGCCCATTGCTTCCGCCGGCGCCGGATTCGATCAATATTCGAGTGACCGGAACCCCGCACGCTGGAAGCGATGCGCGCCCAGGACTATAATTGCCGCGGTCATCGACGATTCAAGCGATGGCCTTGCCGTTGAAGATCAATTTTCACACATTGCGAAAGACGTTGCGATGGCGGAGCCGATTACGAAGGTGTTGTATCAGGAGATCGAGCGAATCTTGATCGCGTTCGGCGCCGCGTCGAATAACGAAGAATGCGCAACGCGCGACAAAGAGGTCGAAGCGATCTTTGGCGAAGGCGCCGCAATACGGCTGGAGGCGAATGACGCCCTTCGTCGTTACGCGGGGCGGATGAGCAAAGACGATTTGATCGAGTTCCAATCTATCCTGAGCGCGAAACTAGATGAATTGCTATCGGCCAAGATCAGGCTCATGGTTGAACAGCGCGCGCTCGCCTGGGCCGAACAATCCGAATGCGACCCGGTAACCGCGCTGCCCAATCGCGCGGCGTTCAACCGGAGGTTGCGCGGCGAGATAGAACGCGCGCGACGTTATCATCGTGAACTGTCGGTCGTCCTCTTCGACATCGACCGGTTCAAATCGGTCAACGATCGCTTCGGTCATCCGGCGGGAGACCGCATGCTGGCCGAGGTCGCAAGCCTATTGAAATCGTCTTTGCGACAAAGCGACGCCGTTTTTCGCTACGGCGGCGACGAGTTCGCCGCCGTATGCCCGGAGACTTCAGGCGCCGCGATGGCCCACGCGCTGCGCAGGTTGGAATCGAACAGGCCGGCCTGGCGCATCGAACCTCTCCTTCAACGGCGCCTGACGGAGCCTCTGGATATAAGCTGGGGCGCGGCGTCCTTCCCGGCGGACGCCGATGAAGAGGACGAATTGATCCGCATAGCGGATGAAAGACTCTACGCCTGCAAAAGGTCGCACCGCCGCGAGCAGGACGCTCGCGGCGCTCAAATAGCGGCTGATTAATAATGAATTCTCCATCGATAAAACATCTCAATCCGAGCTCGATCTACACGGTGTTCGCCATCGGCTTCGCGTTGTTGTTGTTTCTGATCGGGCTGATCGGAATGGGAAGCTCATCGAAGCTCAACGAGATCAGCGGCGGCGCGCGCAAAAGCGGTGACGATTATATGGATCGTCTGACATTGGCCCTCAGCATTCGCGAAGCCGCCGCGGAAGTCGTTTCGGAGGCCCGCCTCTTCCGCGCCCGACAGGCGATGAAAGTTCCGAATCCGGCCTTCAAATCTGAACTCAACGAGGCGAAGGAGAGGTTTCAGGCCGAGATCGAAAAAGGGAAGAATCTGTGGCTCAAACACAAAGAGGCTGGAACTCTCTCCAAAGAAGAGGTGGACGCCTGGGGCGACGTTGAAACGGCGTCTCAAAAATTCATGGGGATTCTGGGCAGGATCGAAAAGATCAAAAACCCGGAAGATCTGGTCAACGGCTCGGAGGCGAATCAGAAAGGCGAGCCGTCTCAAGCGCCCGCCGCCGTCGCGTCTGGCGGGCAGCCGCAACCGGACCTCCAGCAAAACGCGCACCAGCAGGTTGGGATCGTTCAGAATGAGTTTTTAAAACTGCGCAAGGACCTGGATAACGCGACTGAAAAATTGACGCGCGCGGTGACTCTGGTCCAGCAAGATATCCTCAACGAATTCGCCAGCCAGGAACAACGGGCCGCGACCGAGATCAAGCGCACAACCTGGTTAACGTTGGCGTTGGGGTTGCTCGTCGCCACGCTCACATTCATTTTCGCGCGTAACCAGATCACCCAGCTCCGGCAAGCCAACCGGCAGGAACATGAGGCGAAAGATTTCGCGCGCTCGATTTTCGACAGCCAGTCGAACGACATCCTCGTTGTGAATAACAAAGGCGAGCTGCTTGCGCTCAATCAGGCATTCCTGAACCATTTCGATCTTCCGGCTCCGCCTGACGTCTTACAGGATTACCGCGCCGCGCTCCAGCGCCTGCCGGAGGTCGCGGCCTTCGTCGGCAAGACGCTGGCGCAGCCGGACGACAGGTCGAGTTTCCGCGAACGACTCGAAGTCAAACCGCAAGACGGCCATAACGGCGACTCGCGTTTATTCGACGTTTACACATCGCCGCTGACGATCGGCGGCCAAACCGGAGGGCGCGTGGTGGTGATTCTCGACGTCACCGAGGCCGAGAAGGTGCGCGAAGAATTGCGGCGCAGCCGCACCCTCAGCGCCGTGGGCCAGATCACGGCCACCGTCGCGCACGAACTGTACAATCCGATCGGAGCGGTCAAACTCAATCTGGACTTGCTGGAAATGCAGATGAGCGGCGACGGCGATCTGAAAAACGTCGTCGCGCGGCTCAAACGCGGAGTCGAGCACCTTTCGACCATAGTCATGGACCTGCGTCATCTGACCCGAACGCGCGACCCCGTACGTCAAACTACCGACCTCAACGGATTGCTCGATGAAGTCGTCGAGTTGGCGAGCGACCGGCTCGAACGCTCGCGCGTCTGCGTTGAGCGAAATTACGCCGCGCAGTTGCCGCAGGGAGACTACGACCCCCAGCAATTGCGAAAAGTCTTTCTCAACCTCCTCATCAACGCCGTCGAAGCCTCGCCTCAGAACACCGACGTCGAATTACGGACCCAATACGTTTCCGCCAACGGCGCGCCCTCGCCCGCTGAAACCGACGGCGAGCGCGGGGCGCTGGTGGTCAGCGTCATCGATCGCGGCGTGGGCATGTCCGGCGAGACTAAAAGACGGCTGTTCGAAGCTTTCTACACTACCAAGCATAACGGCACCGGATTGGGGATGATGATCACTCAGGAGATCGTCAAAAAACACGGCGGCAAGATAGAAGTGGAGAGCGAAGTAGGGAAAGGAACTATGGTGAGTGTTTATTTGCCAGTGTAAAAGGTGGTTGATGGTTGGTGGTAAGCTTCGATACAACCAACCACCAACCACCAACCACCTTACACGGATATGACCTCAATCTCGGGATCGACGTCTTCCTTGAGCATATATTCAATGGCCATCATCGTTCCGCCGATTGAGCTTGGGCAGCTCCCGCAAGCGCCCTGATAACGTATCAGCAGTTTCTTGCCGTCCAACCCGATGATCTCAAGCCCGCCGCCGTCCCCCGCCAATCCGGGTCTGACCTTTTCGTCAAGGACCTGATTAATCTGGTCTAGCAGCGGATTCGCGCCCGGCGTGTTAGCTGGCGTCTGGCCCTGAGCCAGCGGTTCAGAAGCAGTGGGCGCTGCGCGAATCGGCTCCGCGAGCTTTTTCAGCATCTCCTCCCAAGGCGACTCATCTTCTTTGTTCACCGTGATGAAACGGTCCATGTAAAAGACCGATGTCACATTTCCGACGGCGAACAAGGCCGCGGCCAGCGGATCGGCTTGCGCCGATTGCGCATTCTGAAATGACCGCGACGCGCCGCTGGTGATCGGCTCCCTGAGAATGAATTTCACCGCGTTTGGATTCGGCGTGTATTCGATATCTGCAATCTTTGGCATTGCTCTTCTCCTGCGGAAAATTAACCGCGAAATTATATTTGCGCAGGACAATTATAGCGTCACCTTCGCCTCAATCAAACCTACTGTCAGTGCTCGCGGCATCCTGTCTCATGCCAGGCGGGCATTTTTCTCTCTTTTCTTTCTCCCGCCGATTCATTTCCTTCTTCGACGGCCATTTGAGCTTGCCGAGCTGATCTTCCTTATAATAAGGGACGGTGAATACGCCGCGGTCGGACCTGAGCGCCTCTCCCGACTGTCGGTCGACGATGACCCAGTCGAAATTCACCAGAAGAGATTTATTATCCTTGCTTCCGTCGGGATTTTGCGGGTTCCCGATCTTGGTAATAATGAATGAAGGAAGCTCGGATTCGGCCGCGGCGCTGATGTCGCCTTTCTTGGCGCCGACCCAGCCGCTCGGGCCCGCGTATTTATTCTTGTCTTGTTTCGAGGGGAAGAGCTTTTTGAAGAACCCAAGATAGCGCTCCGCGAATGTGTCTTTGAAAGCGTGATTATGGAAGAGCGCTATCGAAGCGGGCGCGCGCATGAGGTTTATCGGACGATAGGCGCGGTTGTCGCCGGGTTGTCCGGGCACCATGGTGACCATCGCCATATCCTTGTCATAACCCAGGTATCCCCCGCCTTCGCTCCGCTCGTTCTGGAGATCAAGCGAGACGTTCCATCCGACCGTATCCAGAAATCCCGGCATATCGATGGAGCGATGGAAAATGAGAAGGCGGCTGAGCTGGATGTTGGTCAATTTACTCGGGTCGACGCGCTCCGTGTATGTCTTCTTCTCTTCTTTCATCAGAGTCAGGAGCCGCCGCACACTGCGGTAGAAGCCGTTCCTGTTCGCGTCATCGACCTCCCGCTCCAATTCTTTCACGAGGTCGTTGTGGCTTCGCTCTACGATGCGATCGATTTTGATGTCTTTGACAGCCGAGATCAGAGCCTGGCGGTTGAGCAGGAGTTTACACTCTTCCTCGTTGCCGGCGATCTCGGCGAGAAACATGATGTCGGCCACCTTCACTTCTTCTGAGAGATCACGGACCATTTGCGCGATCTTCGCCCGTTTTTCCGGCGTGAGCGTCTGCGAGAGAAACGCGATGCGCTCCATATTCCAAATAGTCGCGGGGACCGGTGTTCCGATACTCCTCAAAAACTCTTTGGTCTCGCGGTACTCGGGAGACAGGTAGGATGAAAGGGACCCCGCGTCATCCTTGAACTCCCTGAATGAGAGCATGAAGAGCCGCGCGGATTCCTGGTTGATCTCGGGACCGAATTCGTCGAGCGTTCGACGGAGGAATTGGGCGAATGTAGGACATTTGATCTCGCTCGCGAGCCGGTAGGCGGCGAGATTGTAGACGGCGGCGCTGAAGGGGGCGAAATCTTGCGGCTTCAGTTCGAGCCGCTGCACAAAACCGTCGAGCGTTTGGAAAGTGAGCTTATGCTCGGCGCCGAGAACCAGAAGTTGCAAGGCGGGGGCGAAAGCGTTTCCCGAATTATCGCTAGACGGGGCGATTCGATTGAGTAGTTGCTGAAACTCCTGCGGCGCCGTGCGGCGAAAGAGAACCTGCCGGAGCCAGTAAGTGTCTCCGACGCTGGTCAACATCGGGCCGATGACGTGGTTCGGGACCTGGAATCGTGTGTTGAGGATATTGGCGGACATCCTGAATTTAGACGCTGAGAAGGGGCTGAACCACATGGAGTTACTGATTTTGATGAGCGATTGGGTTCCAACTCTGCCGTCTCGAAACACTCCGGCGAAGTAGCGCTTGATAAGCTCCCGGTGTTCCATGAGAATCGAGTATTTCTGGATCAGATCCGGCCCGTATTCGCCGAGCGTCTCGATAGAGTCATCAACGACCTTTCCGTCCTTGGTTTCGTAACCGCACCCGAACTCCTTAACCAGCCTCAGGTATTGGCGCGCGTTCGAGCCGCTCAAGAAGAACGCTCTGGTCTCCTCCTCATCCTCCGAGAGCAGCGCTTCGATTTGCCGCGGCCGAACCTCGGAGAATTTCCAATCCTCAGACAACGCCTTTTCAACGCGCTTACGGACCGGGGGCATCCTGAAAACCCGCTCCCAAAATGTCCTGCGCTCCGGCTGCCCGGTCTGCTCAGGCTGAGGCTCGTTTTGCTGCGCCTTTGAGTCCGCCTGAGACTCCTTATCGGAGGGCTTTTCTTGTCGAGAGAGAGTCTCTGACTTTCCGTCCGCAGACTTTTCCTGAAGTTCTCCGACGACGGGCGCGCGGCTACTGGAGAGTTGAATGACAAAGAGCGCTCCGTCCGACAATTCGAGTCTAGAGTATCCAAAGGATATCCTCTTCGAGTCTGCCCTATCAGAAGCCTGCTCAATTACTGGTTGAGTCGGTAAAGATGCTGGATTGGCAATCACGATATACCCCCTATAAGAGTAAACCTGGTCTATCTTAGCTTTATGCGAATCAAGCTCAAGCGCGGTGATTTGCTGCCGAATCCGGCGAAGAACCGCCGGGGCAAATCAATTTGGTGCGACAGGAGGAGAAACTTGGGCCACTACCGACAAGCGATGATTAACCCTAATCCCGAATCCCGCTTGACCGGCGCGACAACTTCCGTTTTTTTGTATGCTCGCGCCAGATTCTATACATGAGTTCATTGAAGCGCCAGCAAACCTGGGAGGAGATGCGCAATTTTTGTTGAAATTGTATAGGCGGTTGGAGTCTCGGCGGACGTGATCGCTCACATTTTGATCAAATGCTTTATATCTGGGCCGGGGCAGGGCGGCGCTCTCGATGGTTAGATTTCGCGTCGCGGCGGCGCAACGATGTTGGCCATCAATGTTCCGGCCACCAGCGCCACCGCCGTCAAAACCATCTTGAACGAGGTATCGACCCCCGAAACGATCTTTTCGTCCATCAACGCCGCGAGGCCGCGAAATCCCACACTGCCGGGCACGAGCAGCATAATGCCGGGAACTTCCGTGATGATTGCGGGGCGGTCGAGCAATCGCGCGTACCAGTTGCTGGCGACCCCGACCGTCAGCGCGCCCAGAAAGACGCCCATCTCAGGGCCGAAGAATCTGACGCCGAGACGGCTGCCGCCCACAGCCAGCGCCCCTGCTATCATTATCCATAACGCGTCGCGCAACTGGGCGCGCAACAAAATAGTCAAAGCGATCGGCATCGTCACGAGCGCCAGCGCCTCAGTCCACGCGGGCAAAGGCTCGGCGCGCGCTATGGCTGGCTCGCCGAGTAGCAAGTTGACGACGGCGCCGCCGACCGCTACGCCAAAGCCTATGCTCAAGAAAATCACGAACGCGCCGCTCAACCGCGACGTGCCCGACGACAGATTCCGCGTCGAAAGCTCTATCAGCGCGATGGTCAAGGTCAATCCCGGCATGAGCACAATCAACCCGGCAAGCGTCGCGTTCGAGACGGCGTATGCTCCGATGACAAAGGTGAGCGACCCGGCCAACGCCGATGCGGCGCCCGCCGCTACAAACTCGAAGACCTTGCCCAACGATTGATACTTCCCTACAAACAGTGACAGAAGCCCGATGACCAAACCGATCAAGGCCGAGGCGGCGATTTCTTTCAACCCTCCACCGAGAAAACGCGAGGCCGCGGCGGAGGCCAGACTGAAGGCGATGGCCGTGAGCGCCGCGCCATAATGATGCGGTTCGGCCAGGATGCGATCTATCCGCTTTGACCCTTCAGCAGGATCGAGCGCGCCGCGCAGCACGGAGGTCGTCACATCATCGAGTTCGGCGATCTTGCCCAGGTTCACTTCTCCAGGCGTAACCCGCATCAGAATGGCGCCCGGCTCATCCTGCCGCCCGAACGAGGCGAAGATCGCGGTCGGCGTCGAAAAAAACTGCCCCTGAAGTCCGAGCTTTTCGGCGGCCTTCCCCATGACCTCTTCAAGGCGGTGAGCGGGGATGCCATAAATGTGCAGCGCGCGACCGAGCCGCAACACGAAGCCGACGGCGTCGCGCGATCCGATGGTTGATTCGTCTGCGGGTTTCTGATGTGGCGTGGGCATTCTGAGTATTTCAGATTTGAGATTTGACGTCTGAGATCATCGGCGCGGCGTCAAACAAAGTCTTCTGAACCGGTTCCAATCCCAGAACTTCGCGCACGGGGCCATAGCCTCGGCGGTGAATCGGCGAGGCGCCGAGCCGCCGCAGAGCTTCAAAGTGTCGCGGAGTCGGATAGCCTTTGTGCTCGGCGAGACCGTAGCCGGGATATTGCGCGTCGAGTTCGACCATCATCGCGTCGCGCGTCGTTTTCGCGATGATCGAAGCGGCGGCGATGCTCGCCGAGAGCGCGTCGCCGTGAACGACGCCACGCTGCGGAGCGGGGCAATCGGGAATCTTGCGCGCGTCGACGAGAATGAAATCGGGCGGGATGGTCAAGCCTTCGACCGCCCGCCGCATCGCAAGCAGACCGGCATGATAGATGTTCAAGACCTCGATCTCTTCGACTTCGGCGACGCCGACCGCCCAGGCGACCGCGTCCGTTTTGATCTTCTGCGCCAATCGAACGCGCGTCGGCTCGTCAAGTCTCTTCGAATCGTCGAGTTCGCGCAATTTGTAACCGCGCGCCAACACGACCGCGCCGGCGACGACCGGGCCGGCCAGCGGAGCGACGCCCGCCTCGTCAACCCCGGCGATCAGATTGAAACCTTGCGCCCACAATTCCGATTCGTATTGCAGCAAGCGCCGCAAACGCTGCCCTTCGGCGCGGTTTGCGCGCGCGCGCGCGCGCAACCTCGCGGCCAATTCGCGCGCGCCCTGCCGCGGATCGGCTTCGAGAGCTTCGATCAATCCCTTTGGCGCAGGCTCACGGCCGTCTAAAAACCGGTCCTTCAATCTCCACACTGGTTGTCGAATCCATTCTTCCATACATTGTCGTATTGAGATCCGCTTGGTCAGCCAGAGCGCGTTTTCGACTTCACGATAATTATAGGATAATTGTCGCGTGATGATCGAGGCTCCCGTCCGAGAAGTCATTCAGGTCGCAATAAGCGACACACTTATACAGTGAGCATAGACAGGATTTACATGATTTCTCAGGACTCAACCCAATGTGTAATATCCTGAGATATCATGTAAATCCTGTCTGTGTTCTTAGGAGATAGAGATGCTGATTAAAAATCCTGACGACATCAAGAGCAGCGAGATTACCGACGAGAAACATTTCTGGAATCGCCGCGCGTTCATTCGCGGCGCCGCGCTTGTGACGACGGCGACGGCGACGGGCTTGCTCTATAGAAAGCTCGCGACGCCGAATCAGCCGGCGCCGAAGACCGATGTGGCGCAGGTCGATCCGGGGAGCGGTTACCTCACTCCGTCGGGAGAAAAAGCGGCCGCCTTCGAGGACATCACCCACTACAACAACTTCTACGAATTTTCGACGAGCAAAGAAGGGGTCGCGCCCAGGGCGAAGAATTTCATCACGCGCCCGTGGACCGTCGAGGTCGGCGGGATGGTTCACAAACCTAAGACCTTCGCCATCGAAGATTTGATCAAACTCGCGCCGCTGGAAGACCGCGTCTACCGCTTCCGCTGCGTCGAGGCGTGGTCGATGATCATCCCGTGGCTGGGCTTTCCGCTCAAACGCCTGCTCGATGAGGTCGAGCCGATGGGATCGGCCAAATACGTCGCGTTCACAACGCTCGTCGACCCGGCGCGGATGCCGAACCAAAGCCGCGATGTGCTGCCGTGGCCCTACGTGGAAGGTCTGCGGTTGGATGAGGCCATGAGCCCGCTGACGATTCTCGCAGCCGGGCTGTACGGCAAAATGCTCTTGCCTCAAAACGGCGCGCCGATTCGCCTGGTCGTGCCGTGGAAGTACGGATTCAAGAGCATCAAGTCGATCGTCAAGATCGCGCTCACCGATACGCAGCCGCCGGCGACCTGGAATTTGGTGGCGCCCGATGAATACGGCTTCTATTCGAACGTCAATCCTAACGTCTCGCACCCGCGCTGGAGCCAGGCGACCGAACGTCGCATCGGCGAATGGGGGAGGCGCGACACGCTGATCTTCAACGGCTACGGCGATCAGGTCGCGCAGTTGTATTCGGGAATGGATTTGAAGGTGAATTTTTAAGTAGTGGTTGGCGCCTGTGTGGTTGGTGGTTGATCAATGATTTCATCCACCACTAACCACCAGCTACCAATCACCAACCACCACCTTATGCCTGATATCAAATTTTCAAAGCTCATGGTCTTCGTCAACAGCGCGGTTCCGTGCGCTCTGCTCGCCTGGGACGCCTATCATCACAGGCTGGGCGCAAACCCGCAGGAATTCGTTCTTCACACGACGGGAACATTGACGCTGGTCTTTGTGTGTCTCTCGCTGGCCGTCACCCCGCTCAGAAAGGCGCTGGGGCTTCCGTGGTTGATCCAACTCAGGCGGACGCTCGGAGTGTTCGCGTTCTTCTACGGCTGTCAGCACCTGATGGCTTACACCTGGTTCGACAAATCGTTCAAACTCGGCGACATCGTTGATGACACTTTGAAGCGTCCTTTTATCTTTCTTGGGATGTTCGCGTTTCTCGTCCTGGTTCCGCTGGCGATCACTTCTACCAATAAGATGGTCAAACGTCTGGGCGGGAGGCGGTGGAATCGTTTGCACAAGCTGGCTTACGTCGCGGCGATCTCAGGCGTGATTCATTACTACCTGCTGGTCAAGGCCGACACGAGAATTCCGCTGGCTTTCGGAGCGGTGTTGGCCGTGTCACTCGGCTATCGCGTATTAAACAAATTCCTGCCTTCGTTGACCGAGCGGCGGTTGGCCAGAACGCCGGCGACAAAATCCTAATGTGTTGATTCAGGGCTGGCGAATTTCTAAAGCGTCTCTCCGGAGTTGTTCGTCTCTCTCGATTGATAAACATATAGTTGGCTTCGGGCGTTCAACGCCATCAAGCCCGGGTTAAGTTTTCCAGCCTCTAGCGGTTTTTAGAACTTCATCAATCACGCTAGCGTACATCAGTAAGGAAGACGCCCGCATCAAAGTTCACGGCCAATGGCCTATCGGCTGTGCGCGAGGCGTTAGACGATGAACACCATACTCTTCATTTCGATACTCCTGCTTGCGGTCGCAACTCTCGCGCTTCATCGCCGGAAGCGCCGGACGCCGCCGAAAGAACCCGATGTATTTCCCGAACCGAGCGGCTTCGACGGATTGTTCGCCGAACAACACGCCGAAGAGATGAAATTGCTCGCGCAAGTCGATGCTGAGCGGCGCGTCCAAGAAGAGCGGCGACGTCTGCTCGGGCTCGCCGCCGAAGGCGACAAGACCGCGTTGGATGAAGCGCGCATGCGCGGCGACGGCTCGTTCTATCGCGAAATACTGCAAACGCTCGTTGCGCGCGCTGAGGGCGATGAAGAGGCTCTGCGCTCGATCGCGGAATACATCCTTGACAGCCGCGCGCTGCGTTCGAGCGGGGAGTTCGCCTCAATGATGATCGAACGATGGAGCGAGACGCCTGATCGGCTATCATTCGTTGGCTCGCTTCATCTGGCCGCATTGAGCGATGACGCGGCGGTCTTCAAACGCGCGGTCGATGTCGCTTTGAAGCTTTTCTGCGAAGGGCGATTGCCGCGAGTTTCACCCAAAAAATTCCTTGCGACGGTCGAAAGCGCCTACTGGTTGATCGATGCCGAGGCGCCTCGTACCGGATCAGGTTTTCTTCTCAAACGACTGATCGCCGATGTTCGCCGTGAGCTAGCGGCGGCGCCCCGGCGCTCAGACTCCTAAGCTGTTTGAACATACCGCTAGTAACAAAGGAAAACATATGAACGACACAGATTTACTCCTTTCACCTGTGACATACGTCGTGGCGATCTTCGGGCTAATCGCTTTGCTCCTCCTGCTGACCAGATTTTGGGTCAACGTCGGCGCAATGGAGATTGCGATCAAAGAGCGCCGTTACATCGGGTCAAGAATGCCGCCGGGCCGCGTAGTCGCCACCGAAGGCGAGGTCGGCATCCAGGCCGACGTGCTGAAGCCCGGATTACACTTCATCAAATGGCCTTTTGAACGCGTGGTGAAGAAGGCGTCGCTGATCGAGATCGGCGCCGACGAGATGGGCGTGATCGAGGCGATTGACGGTGAACCGCTGCCGCCGGGCAGAATCTTCGCGCCCGACCGCGCGCAGAACGCGCACAACAATTTTCAAGACCCGATCGCGTTCATCAAACGGGGCGGCGTAAAAGGCATCCAGATGCGGACGCTCCCTCCGGGCTTGTGGCCCATTCACCCTTATCTGTTCCGTGTTTCTATCGCGAAGTCGATCATGATCCCACAGGGCAAGATCGGCATCGTGACGGCGACGGATGGCGACCCGCTTGATCCAGGGCGTCTGCTCGGAATGGCCGTCGAAGGCCATCGCAACTTTCAGGACGCGGAGCAATTCATCCAGGCCACTGGTCAGAAGGGGCCTCAGGTCGAAATCCTGACGCCCGGAACTTACCGCATCCTGACGGATTCGATCGCGATTGACGACAACACCGTCAAAACGGGGTTGTTCAAAATCCAATACGCCGACGCGACGGTCATCAACGAGAACTATGTCGGACTGGTCGAGGCGTTGGACGGCGCGCCGCTCAACCCGCGCGATTATGTCGCCGCGCCTGTGCAGGGCCATAACAACTTTCAGAACGGCCACGAGTTTATTCAACGCGGCGGTCAGCGCGGCCCGCAGAAAGACCTGCTGCTGCCCGGAACCTATTACATCGACCCGCTTATGTTCAAAGTGATCGCCGAAAAGGCCGGCGAAGTGAGGCCGGGCGAGGTCGCGGTGATAGTTTCGAACGTCGGCAAGGACCCGACCTATGAGATTCGCCGCGCCATGGCCACGAAGGTGCGCGAGAAGCTGGAACGCGAAGAACGCGAGCAGCTGGCGATCGCCGCGGCGCATCTTGATAAACTGAACGGGGAAGACGGAAACGACATCCTGCAGTTGGAAGAAGAGTTGAAACTGAAGGACCCGGTCGACTCCCGTCTGGACGAGGGCGCGCATGAAGCGTACGTCGTGCCCGATGGTTATCGCGGAATTCAGGAAATGGTAGTCGGCCCCGGACGCTATTATGTCAACACACTGGCCGTCACGCCGGTCATCATTCCGACGACGAACCAGACTGTCGAATGGACTGCGGAACAATTGGCCGACACATTCAACCCGTTCGAGGTAATCTCGAAAGACGGATTCACGATGCAACTCGAAGTCCGCGTCGTCTTCCGAGTCAAACCCGAAGACGCGCCGTTCATGGTCGCCAAAATCGGCTCGATCGACCGGTTGATTCAAAACGTCATGCACCCGCTGATCGACTCGATCTTCCGCAACCAGGCTTCGGAATCTTCGGCGATGGCTTATCTGCAAAACCGCCACGAGGAGCAGGAGCGCGCCGAAGCCCGCGTCCGCGTTCATCTGCTGAAATACCACGTGGACGTTGTCAACGTGCTGATCTGCCACATCCGCCTGCCGGAGGATCTGATGAAGACGCAGACCGAGAAGATTCTGGCAGAGCAGCGACAGAGTATGTACGACGCCCAGCGAGAGGCCGAAACCAAGCGCATCGAACTGGAGAAGACCAAAGCGCACGCCGACAACCAGAAGGGCTTGATGGAGGCGACGGTCGGCGTCGAAATCTCCAGCCGTCGAGCCGAACAGCGCAAGGCCGAGGCCGAAGGTGAAGCGAGCTACATTCTGCAAACCGGTAAGGCTGAAGCCGAGAAGATGCGATTAATCGGCGAGGCGCAAGGCGTCGCTTATCGCGAACAGGTCAACGCGCTCGGCCCGCAAGGCGTCGCGCTAGTCGAAACGCTGAAGGTGATCGGCGAAAAAGGCGTGCGCATCACGCCCGATGTGATGGCCACGGGCGGCGGCGCCGAAGGCGCGGGCGGCGGTCTGGGCACGCTGCTCCTGCTCAATCTGTTTCGCGATCAAATGAAGACCGGGCAGAACGCCGATGCGCAGGTGAACGGCGCGGTCAAGCAGTGGCAATAAATAACCACAGAGGGCGCCGCAGGGCATAGTTATTTCTCTGTGTTCCGCGTCGCCCTCTATGACTAAGACGTCATTTCACTCTTAAGAGCTTTAGCGCCGCGTTCTGAAAAGCGCGGCGCTTGCTATTTGGCGTCGCCGGCAGGAAGAACCAGGTCAGGAGCCTGATCGGGCGCGGCAGATTGGCTGACGCGCTTTGCCCTTCTCGCGACGGGAAGAACCGCGACAGCGCCTCGCGCGGGTTTTCTCGCAGAGCGTCCAGGGCCGCCACTTGATGAACGCAGGAGACGGAGCAATATGGCGCGCACGATTTGACGGTCTTGGATTCGCGTTCGAGGTCATCGGGCGTGTATGAGGCGAGCGGAATGGCCGGGAAACCGCGCTGCTGCGAGCAGTAATGAGCGAGGCCGTCTTCGCAAATGTAAAGGTAGCGGCCGCCGGCGCGACAATGCCACTGGTTCGGCAAACCGCGAACAAGGTTCTTTTGAAACTGGTTGTAGTAATCGAAAGAGAAGAAGGACTTCCCCCGCGAATTCAAGATTTCGTCGTAGACGCGCTGCTGCGGAGGATTGAGCGGCTGCAATTGGCCGGAATGGTCATGAATTACGCCGACCGTGCCCTTGAAACCGAGTTCATGCGCGCGGCGCGCGATAGCCAGCGCATCCTCGGGCTGGCGTATCGAACTCCCCAACACCGAATTGATCGTAACATCGAACTCCGCGCGCTCGGCCAACAGACGAAGTTTCTGATCCAGAACCTTGAGGCTTTTCTTCGAGACGTCGTCCGGCTCGACGTTGTCGATGCTGATCTGAAGGTAATCGAGTCCCGCCCGATTCAACCGTTTTATGCGCTCGGCGGTGAGCAGATAGCCGTTGGTGATCAGCGTGGCGATGATCTTGTGACGGCGAATGCGTTCGACCAGGGATTCCAATTCAGGGTGAAGCAACGGCTCGCCGCCGCTGAAGGTGATAGCCAGCGTTCCGAGCGCGGCGAGCCGGTCTATGCGACGCGCCATCTCTTCGACGGGCACGGGCTCGGAGGTCTTATCGTATTCGTTGCAATAGACGCAGGAGAGATTGCAGCGGCGAACGGGGATGATTTGCGCCAGTATCGGGCGATGCGGAGACTTCAGCGCGGCCGCGACCATCCGCGCCTCGCGATAGCGGCGGTTTATCGCGCGAGCCTTTTTCTTCAAACGTAAAAAAAACGTCCCGGCCATAGATCAAAGGCGCGGCGTGACCAGGCCCACCTGATCCTGATACTTGCCCGCGCGGTCGGCGTATGATGTTTCGCAGTCTTCGTCGGACTCGAAGAAGGTCACCTGCGCTATGCCTTCGTTGGCGTAGATGCGTATCGGAAGGTCGGCGGAGTTTGAAAATTCGAGCACGAGCCGTCCGCGCCAGCCCGGTTCGAGCGGAGTTGTATTCACGATTAATCCCGAGCGCGCATAGCTGCTCTTACCTAAACATATGCCCACAACATTGCGCGGCATATTGAACGTCTCGACCGTGACGCCCAGCGCGTAGGAATGTGGCGGCAAGAGCCAATATTGCGAGCCGTCTTCCGAGATGCGCAGCGGGGATTCGACGAGCGAGTTCTCGTCGAAATTTTTCGGATCAATCTCGGCGCTGGCGATGGGCGAAAAGACGCGGAACCCGTCCGGCGCGAGCCGCAGGTCGTATCCATACGACGATACTCCCGCCGAGATGATGCGCCGCCCTTCGACTTCGCGCAAGAGTCTCGCTTCGAAGGGCTTGATCATTCCGCTTTCGCGGCACATCTTCAAAATCCAGCGATCCGATTTGACGCTCACGTAACGAGGCTCTCCTTTTTATCGAGTGATGCGCGCGAAGTCTATCAGAACGGCCCGCATTGAGACAGTCGGAACCGCGGATTTTTACGGATGCGGCCGATCAATGCGGATATCCGTCGCATCCGCGCAAATCCGCGGTCGCTACGGCCCTGATCTTGCGTGTTTTGGCTCTTCGGGCGTATCCGCGTTGCGTCCCAGAATTCTGTAGAAGGAATCGCGGATGTGTTCGAGTTTGTAATCGCGTTTGATCATCTCCAGCCCTTCGGCTTCGCGGCTTTTTTCGCGCGCGCCCTTCTGCCACAGCTCCGGATCGAAGTCCACGTAAACGTTGCGGCCCGCGTAGAAGAAATCCTGTATCGCCTCGTCGAGCCTGTCGTCGGGCCAGGGCGCTCCGGGAATTATCGTCAGCCAGAAGGGCCGCGCCTTGACGCCCGCCAGATAATTGATCAGCGGCGTGCGCGCGCCGACGATGAAAGCGGAATTCCAGGGGAGGTCTGCGACCTTTGCGACGTAATCGCGCGCGGCTCTCGCCGACCACTGCTGGTCGTAAAGCTCTTTGGCCATGCGGTTGTAAGAGCTTATGGTCAAAACAATGAGTCCCAGTAGCAGAGGCGTCGCCCACAGGCGGAGCCGTTTGATCAACTCCGCCAGACACCATCCGCAGACGGCGGCAAGTCCGATCAGGCCGGTCAGGAGGTATCGCGGATTGACCGCCAGATCGTGATTGGCCATCAACGCCAGGTTTGCGGCGAGTCCGACCAGGCCGAGCGCCGCGAGCGCGCGCAGAGGCGGCTTCGACCACAACCAGAGGAGGGCGAGCGGCGCGAGCATGGCGATAATGACCGAACAATCGAAGGCATAATCGGCGAAGAACTGCAGATTGGCGCTCGTTACAGGATGGACACTCCGCTCGGCGGCGCTCAGCCGATACCACTTGACTACCGAGATCCAGTAAAGGTCGTCGTATAGCTTCCAGAAGATCATCCCCGAGAACGCGCAGATGACCGCCAGGATAAAGGCGACACAGCCGATTTTCCACCGCCCCGTGTAGATTCGCGCAGCGATCGGTATGAAAGGAAGATAGAAGACCGCGAATTCACGAATGTTCGCGCTCAAACCCACCAGAGCGGCGGCCAGCAGAAATCGCCCGGTCTTGCCTGTCCGCAAGCTTTGCGCCATCCACCACAACGACCAGGCGAGCGACAACAATCCCGGAATCTCGCTCATCGCGCGGCCGCTGTAGATGATGTAATAAGGCGACAACGACACGATCAGCGCGCCGAAAAACGCCGCAAGCCTGCTTGCCGTCAACTCTTTGCATAACGCGTATACGCCGATTACGCCCGCGCCGGCTTGCGCGATCACGCCGTATCGGAGCGCCAGATACGCCTTTTCGGGCGCCAGACCTAACCAGTGATGGGCAATTTCCCATAAGACCGAGTTGTAGCCGAGAAAGAGCGCGCGGCCGAGCCCCAGAGCCGATGGCTGATGTTGCACGACGTAGACGGTGTAGTCGAATCCGTCCCAATCGGAGATGAACTGATCCTGCAAGCGCCAGGCAAGCGCCCACGAGAGGCAGGCCATCGGCGCCCAGATAAAAAAGTCCCTTTTCCAGTCGTGTGAATTATCCTTGAGGCGCGTAATAACCTTTACGGTGTCGTATCTTCAAATCTTTGACGTTTCGATTTACTACTCGAATCTCCAGCTTGCGGAAGCCCCCGTCAGTGGCTTCGTTCTTTGGTTCATAGGCGAGCAGATATTGTTGGCGCAGGTCTTGCTCCAATTGCGCGAACGCCTTGTCCAGGTCGCGGGAGTTTTTCGGGAAGACGGGGCGCCCGCCGGTCGATTCAGAGAGTTTTTTGAGCGCGCCCTCATTAATGCCGTCCATGCCGGGATCGCCGATTCCGATCGAATAAATTACCACCTCGGCGCGCAAGGCTTCGTTGATCGCTTCGTCCAACTTCATACGGCTGCTGGTGTCCTGGCCGTCGGTAAGCAGAATGATTGTCTTGCGTCCGGGCTCCTTGGCCAGCATGTCGGCGGAGGTGGCGACAACCGCATCCCAAATCGCAGTGGAGCCCTGTCGCGACCCGCCGTTGATCGGCGGAGTCGTGCCGCCATAGACGCCGACCGGAGGCGGCGCAACGAATGAGATATCATCGAGCGCCTTGCGGACGCGCTTGGGATTCGAGGTCAGCTCTTGCATGACCGTCGCCTCTCCCTCGAATTTAAGCACGGCGACGGTGTCTTTGCCGGTGCGGACGATCGACTCGACGAAACGCCCGCCCGCGTCCTTCAACTGCGGCAATGTGAACCGCTCGCTGCCGCTGACATCGACCAGAATCGCCATCGTCAGTGGCAGATCCATTTCGCGCTTGAAGGTGAAGATGTCCTGGGGTTGGCCGTTTTCGAGGATCTGAACGTCTTCTTGTTTCAGATCGTTGAGGTAGCGGTTCTGTTTATCCTGAACGCTGAAGAGCACGTTGACGAGCTTGGTGCCAAGCTTGATTGTAGTCTCGTCTTCTTTCTGCTGTGGCTGCTGCGGCTTCTGCTGCTGGGATTTTTTCTGATCCTGCCCCTTGCCCTGCCCCTTGCCTTGCCCGTTGGTTTGTTGGGCGTCGGCGCGCGGTTGAGGCGCAAACGCGTATGTCGCCGCCATCAACGCGGCGATCGCGAGGCCCCAGGCGCAAGTTTTAATCTTCATCTCTCTTCTCCTTCCGCGACCCACCGCGTTTTCGTAGTCGCGGTCTTCGGTTTTTTTCGTTCGCCGCCGAGAGAAGGGGGAAGCTCGTGGCCATTATCGTTCAAGATCGCGGCTACTGGCTAGCGCTCGTCACGCCACGCGGAACAGCTTTGTAGCCGGTTTTAGTTCTAACCTTCAGCCCTTTGTGGTTCGGAAGTTTCACTTCGATCCGGCGTTCTTTGCCGTCGTAATTCTCATTAGTCGGCGAATAAGCGATCATGTATTGATTGCGCAGCTCACGCGTAATTTGGGTGAGGCTTTTTTCAAGCTCTATCACTTCCGCGGTGAAGAAAGCGCGCCCGCCAGTGTCTTCCGCCAGTCGCTTGAGGTCCTTGTCTTCCTTGCGATCCACAGTCCCGGCCTGCACGCCGAAAAACCCTCCAGCCTTCGTGCTGATGACATAGACTGTGGTTTCAGAACTCTGCGCGATTTCAATCGCTTCCTGCAATGTGCGCTCGCTTTCGGTGTCCTCGCCGTCGGTGATGACGACCATCACGCGGCGGCGGTTCGTCGAGGGGCCCCCCCTCATCTTCTCCTCGCAAACACTGTAGACCGCATCGTACATCTTGGTCCCGCCCTGCGCCTTGATCTTGTCAATCGCCTTGGTCAGCAAATCCAGGCGGTTGGTCAAATCCTGATGGAGTTCGACCTGCGAATCGAAGGTGGCGAGGAGCGCGCGGTCCTGGCGATATTTGAGCACCGTTTCGAGGAATGAATAGGCCGCGTCCCTCTCGAATTTCAGCTTCGGTTTGACGCTGTTCGACGTGTCCATCAGCATCGCGACGTCGAGCGGCAGATTGCTCAGGGGGTTGAACGAAATGATGGTCTGCGGAGTTTTATCTTCGAAAATCTCGAAGTCGGTCTGCCTCAGTTCAGTCATGAAGCGGTTATTCTTGTCCGTGACAGTAACCGGCAGATTCACGTTGATGGTAGTTTGACTGATCTGCCCTGGATTGGCGGGATCCTGCTTGTCATCCCCGGGTTTCTTCTTGTCGCCCTGCTTGGGTTGGGTCTTGGGTTGTTGTGCGTCAACGCCCACGAGACCGAAGAGCAGCGCAAAGATGATGAGCGGGCATCCGTTGAGCCAACGACGCTTTTTCATAATTCGTAAATTCCTCCGATCAGCGATTGTGATTTTCCACCGCAGCGTACAGTAAAGAACGGTAAATGATTCTGATTTTGCGTGATTATAGTTTGCGTCGAAGGCGGCAGTAAAGCGCGCCTGAAAATGGGGAGCAGGGAATGGGGAGTAGGGAATGGGGAGGGACGGACGAGGCGCTGCGGATGGCATTCCCCACTCCCGACTCCCCATTCCCTACTCCCTTTCTTCGACAGGTGGAAAGTCGCGGCGTTTTGGCTTATTCTAACTGCGCGTTTGAGGCTGTTCCCACTCCACTTCTTCCCTAGTCGCCTGCGACGCAGCTTCGATGTCCTGAAACTCTCCGTAATCTTTGCGGGGAGAAGAGCAGAAATCTTTTGGAGGAAGTCTTTCAGTGCAATCAATTGTAAAAGCTGAATCTGCTGAACAAGTCGGGCAATCCGGACAAGGGCAGGTAGGGGTTGCGCCGGCGCCATCGCGCAATGAAGGGGGGGATCCGGCGCTGACAGGCGCGCGCGCATGGTTGCTGCGCGCGGCGGTGATGATCGGCGGCGCGGCGGTGATGGTGGTCGAAATTTTAGGATCGCGCATTCTGGCGCCTAACTTCGGGACCACGCTTCACGTCTGGAGCGCGCTGATCACAGTGACGCTCACCGGCCTGGCTGTAGGCTACGCGGTCGGGGGGCAGGTGGCCGATTACCGCCCCGGTCTGGGACCATTAATGATCATCATGGCTTGCGCCGGCGCCACGCTGTTGGTTTCCGATTTGACCGCGCGGCCAGTGTTGAGCGCGGCTTACGACGCGGGAATGGTCAGCGGGACGTTTATGGCCGCGACTCTGCTCTTCCTTCCAACGCTCTTCCTGCTCGGAATGCTATCTCCAATGGCCGTGCGCGCGGCGGCTAATCATCAACACCTGGGCGCAAGCATCGGAAATCTTTACGCGCTTTCAACCGTAGGCTCGGTCGCGGGCAGTCTCCTCGTTTCACTCCTGCTGATTCCGAATATGACGGTTCACGCCGCCATCATTTCGACCGCCTTCGCCCTGGCGATCGTGCCCGTCTTATACCTGCTCTTCGCGGCCAGGAGAAAGGCTGCCCTGTGGCTCTTTATGGGCCTAGCCCTCAGCGGCGCCGGCGCAAAATGGGCGGGCGACGTAGCCGACAGCAAAGTGCTGTATAAGGACGAATTCTATCCGGTGACCGCGCGCGTCCCGTCGGCTTATGGCGATCTGGTAGTGAGCGACCGTGACGGCGTGCGCTACCTGTTTCTGAACGGCGTGCAGCAGGGTTCGATGATCGGCGACGTCTCTTACGCCAAATACGCCTATGGTCTGGAGCGGTTAGCTACCATCAAAGGCATTCCAAAAACGGTTCTGATATGGGGCCTGGGTGCGGGGGTTTACGCGCGCGCGATGGCCGAAGCCGGGTCGGAAGTGACGGTCATCGAGATAGACCCGATGTCGGAAAAAGTGGCGCGCGAATATTTCGGCTTGCCCGCTTCGGTCAAAGTGATTATCGGAGACGCGCGCACCGAGACGTCGAGGCTGACCGAAAAATATGACGTAATCGTGCTCGACGCCTTCAGCGGCGATTCGCCGCCGTTCCACTTGCTCACACGCGAAGCCTTCACTGATTTGAAAAAGCGGCTGGCGGACGGCGGACTGGTGGTGGCCAACATCGTCGGAGGGGTCTCCGGCGAAACCTCCCGCGTCGCATCATCGATTGTGGCGACGATGGAAAATGTATTCGGAAAGACGCAAGTCTTCTCGCCGAACTGGCTGCTGGCGGGCAAGAAGCGTAAATACGTTTCGACCATGTTTCTGCTCAGCGGCGCCGTCCCCGAAAATCTGGCGGAGAGCGCCGCGCCGTTCACGATGAAGACCTCAGAGGAGATCGAGCGAAGCGGCTACATCAGAGCCGTCCTCGCGTCGCGGCTCGAATTGCCTC
>DASTMP010000269.1:0-13528 GCA_035714085.1 Blastocatellia bacterium | reverse complement strand
GGTTGCCATCACAGCTTGTATGCGCAAGCTCCTGACGATCCTCAATGCGATGGTCAGGGATAATGAGGCTTGGCATCCACATGCCAAGCAACTTTCTGCTTGACTTTCATCACAGTTGCTTCGTGGTTGATTTTCATTTTTTCAGGGTGTCGCTCACTGAGACATGACCGACTCCGCTGACAAATGAAAAATCAACCCCCTCGTCGATTTCGTGATCAACTGACTAATAAAAGGATGATCTCTTTTCAGCGTCTACGGCGCTGAACGAAGAGGCGTTACAAATGATTGTGTATGACACTATAATCGCCGGGCTGAAGATCAATCCGCAAGAGCGCGATCATTAACACGGCGCCTGACTGAAACCTCTCGGAGAAGAATATTATGAAGAATGACCGGATATTGGCCATAATGCTCGTCTTGTCTTTTATATTAGGGATTGGCCAAGCCTCCTCTCAGACTCAGGTCTCTGATCAAAAGAAGGGAGACAAATCCCAGGCCCAAACGGAAGATCAGAAGAAAAAGCCCGCCGGCTTGCCGAGCGAAACTCCTGAAAAGTTCGATCCGACCAACTACGGCTTCGAATACATCAAGCGAGACGTGATGATCCCAATGCGTGACGGCGTGAAGTTGCACACCGTCATTGTCTCGCCGAAGGGCGCCAGGCGCGCGCCGATTTTGCTGACACGCACGCCGTATAACGCCACTGAACTCACGAGCCACGCGCAAAGCTCTCATCTCGGCCCGATCCTGACCGGTTATGACAACGCCACCGACGTAATCGTCGAGGGCGGCTACATCCGCGCGGTGCAGGACGTGCGAGGCAAGTACGGTTCCGAGGGGGATTATGTGATGAACCGTCCGCTGAGAGGGCCTCTGAATCCGACGCAGGTCGACCATGCGACCGACACCTATGACACCATCGAATGGCTGGTTAAGAATGTCCCGGAGAGCAACGGCAAGGTCGGCATCCTCGGGATTTCATACGACGGCTTCTTACCGTTGATGGCGCTCGTCAACCCGCACCCGGCGCTCAAGGTATCTGTGCCGATGAATCCTATGGTCGACGGCTGGATGGGCGACGACTGGTTTCACAACGGCGCGTTTCGACAACAGAATATGCCCTACATCTACGAACAGGTGGGGACGCGCGCGAACGAGGCCAAATGGTGGACGAGCCACTTCGACGATTACGACATGTACATGCAGGCTGGATCGGCGGGCGAGTTGGGACGGCGGCGCGGCCTGGAACAGATCGGCTTCTGGCGGAAGTTGCTCGAACATCCGAGCTACGACGCCTTCTGGCGCGATCAAGCAGTGGACAGGATTTTGGCGGCGCAACCGTTGCAAGTCCCGGTGATGCTTGTGCACAGCCTCTGGGATCAGGAAGACATCTACGGCGGCATCGCCGTTTACAAGGCGATCAAGCCGAAAGACACCAACAACGACAAGGTCTTCCTCGTGCTGGGGCCGTGGCATCACGGCCAGGAGATTCAGGACGGCAGCGCGCTCGGCGCGTTGAAATTCGGCAGCGACACCGCGCTCTATTTTCGCCAGGAGATCCTGCGCCCCTTCCTCGACCATTTTTTGAAAGATGACGCGCCGAAGATGGACGTCGCGCCGGTGACGGCGTTCGAGACCGGAACGAACAAGTGGCGGCGATTACCCGCGTGGCCCGCCGGCTGCGCGAGCGGCTGTCAGATCCAACCCACGCCGCTCTATTTCAACGCCGGGCTGAAACTGAGCTCGGCTGCTCCGAAATCCGGCGACGCGGCTTTTGAGGAGTACGTCTCCGATCCCGCCAAGCCAGCGCCGTTCCGCGCGCGTCCGAATCGCCCCACCGGTTACACCAACGAGCTAACGTGGTGGCGGTGGCTGGTGGACGATCAGCGCGAGGCCTCAGGCCGGCCCGACGTCGTGTCTTTCGTCTCCGATGTATTGACCACGCCGATGAAGATCAGCGGCCAGCCGATCGCCAACCTCATCGCTTCCACCAGCGGCACGGATTCCGATTGGGTGGTGAAAGTGATCGATGTTTACCCCGACGAAGTAGCCGGACAGCCGGAGATGGGCGGCTATCAACTAATGGTCTCCGCCGACATCTTTCGCGGGCGATACCGTGAGAGCCTGGAGACGGCCAAGCCAATTGAAGCCGATAAGCCGCTGCTCTATCGCTTCGCGCTCCCCACAACGAACCACGTCTTCCTGCCGGGCCACCGCATAATGGCGCAGATTCAATCAAGCTGGTTCCCGCTCTACGACCGTAATCCGCAGACCTTCACGCCCAACATTTTCTGGGCCAGGCCTGAGGATTACCGCAAGGCCACGCAGCGGATTTATCACTCGCCCGGCCAGGCGAGCTTTATCGAATTGCCTCTGGTCACAACGCCCTGATTATATAAGGATTACACAAGGCGTTAGTGGCGCCGACAGCCGTATTTGCAGCCATGCAAGAAGAGAAAAGGGAGTAGGGAATAGGGAAATGGAAGCAAATTCCTTCCCTACTCCCTATTACCCATTCCCCATTCCCCACTTCCTTTAGAGCCGCGCTAATTTAACAGGTAATTGAACCCGCGCTAACCACGACTTTACAGGACTGAATTACCCTCCAATTTTATTCCGCAAAATCATTTCCAAGAACCGAAAAATCAATAGATTCCCGTGGAGGACATCGCGTATGCGTAATGTAATCACCACCTTGGCCTGCGTCGTCTGCCTGTCGGCGACAGCCTCGCCAGCGCTCGCTCAATCGCAACTCGGTACTGGCTCGATCAGCGGGACGGTCTCCGATTCGAACGGCGCGGTCATCTCCGGCGCGACCGTCACTATCACCAACGCCGGCACCGGACTCAGGCGAACGTTGACAACCGGCGATTCCGGACAGTTCAGCGCGCCGGCTCTGCCCGTCGGCGAATACTCGGCTCGCGTGGAGAAGCCTGGTTTCGCGACGCTCGAACAGAAAGGCCTGATCGTCAACGTCGGAGGCACGGCGACGCTGCGGTTGGAGTTGAAACCGGGCGCTGCGAACGAAGTCGTCAACATCGTCGCCGAACAAACGCTCGATGCGGCGCGCACCGAAGAGACAACGCTCATCAACCGCATGCAGATCAACGACCTGCCGATCAACGGCCGCCGCGCCGATCAATTCGCGCTGCTCGCGCCCGGCGTGACGCGCGACGGGCGTTTCGGACTGCTCAGCTATCGCGGCCAGTCGGGCGTCTTCAACAACTTCACTCTCGAAGGCAACGACGACAATCAAGCTTACTTTGCCGAAGCGCGCGGGCGCACGCGCATCGCCAGCAGCATCAGCGCCGACGCCGTGCAGGAGTTCCAGGTCGCGCAATCGAACTTCCTGCCGGAATTCGGACGCTCGGCGGGCGGCGGCATCAACGCGACGGTGCGTTCCGGGGCGAACACGTTTCACGGCGACGGCTTCTGGTATTTCCGCAACGAGGCGCTCAACGCGCGCGACCCGCTCGCCACTATCAACCCCGAAGAGCGCCGCGACCAGTTCGGCGGCTCCTTCAGCGGCCCGGTCATCAAGGACAAACTATTTTTCTTTCTCAACTACGATCAGCAACTGCGCAACTTTCCGCTGATCATCGCGGATTTGGGCGGCGTGCTTACCACTGGCCTGCCCGCGAATGCGACTGCGCAGGACATTGACGATTTCAATCGAGGCGTTGCGGACCTGCGCTCGCGTTTTCCGAATGGCGCTCCCGGCAATACCATCCCGCGCAGCATCAACCAGAATCTCGGCCTCGCCAAAATTGACTGGAATGCGAGCCGCTCGAACATCGTTTCGATCACCTACAACCACCTGAACGCGCGCGGCAGGAACGCGATTCAAACGCCGCTGGTGCTGGGCAACGTCGGGCGAAATGGTTCCGATGACGTGCGGATTCAGAGTTTCAACGCGCGGCTGACTTCGACCATCACTTCGCGCCTGGTCAACGAAGCGCGAATGCAATGGGGGCGTGATTGGGAGTTCGAGTTCGCCAACCAACCACCGCCCCAGGTCTTCGTCGGATCCCAATTCTCATTTGGGCGCGCCAGTTTCCTCGAGCGCTCCGCATTGCCCGATGAACGACGGTTGCAATTCGTGGACAACCTGTCATACGTCTCCGGCAAGCACTCGTTGAAGTTTGGCGGGGACATCAACCGCGCGCACGATATCATCGACAACCCGGCGAACTTCGGCGCGACATACAACTACACGAACGCGCTGACCTACGGGCGCGACCTGCGCAACCCGGCGCTCAAGTCCTACAGCTCTTACTCGCAAAGTTTCGGCATACCTGGGCTGACCTTCAATACGATTGATTACGCGGTCTTCGCGCAGGATCAGTGGAAACCTTTCAACCGGCTGACAATCAACTATGGCCTGCGATACGACTATCAACAGAACCCTGAGCCCGTCGCGCCGAACCCGGCGATCCCCGAAACGCAGAGCATCAACAAGGACCGGACGAACTTCGGCCCGCGCGTGGGCGCGGCGTGGGATTTGCGCGGAAATGGCAAGACGGTCGTCCGTGGCGGTTATGGCGTATATTACGGGCGCACGCCGAATGGGGCTATCTTTAACGCGCTGACGCAAACCGGGCTGACAGACCTGTCGCGCAACGTAGTTTCGATCACGCTGCGCACCAACGATCCCGGCGCGCCGACCTACCCGAACATCTTGACCGCGCCTACTGTCACGGGCGGGACCTCGGTCTTCCGACTCGACTCCGATTACAAACGGCCTCGCATGCAGGAGTTCAACGTCGGCGTCGAACGTGAACTATTGTCGCATTTGACCGTCTCGGCGAGTTTCGTCTACACGCTGGGCCAGCGTCTTCCTATCAACTTCGATACCAATCTGTCCGCGCCTGCTTTCACACGCGTCTATCAATTCCCCGATGGTTCGACGATAGAGGTCCCGTTCGCCGCCGGGCTGACGCGCACTGCCGCGGGCGTCGCGCAGAACGTCAACTTGTCGCGTCCCAATCCGAATTTCGGCTCGATCAGTGTGCAACGCTCGATCAGCGAGACCTATTACAAGGCGCTCTTCCTGGAAGTGGAGCGACGTTTTGACGGCGGGCTGCAATTCCACATTGCCTACACACTGGCGAAGGCCGAAAACCTGTCCGGCACGGGCGGAGGCGACGGCGGGGGCGCGGAGACGCCCTTCAACGGATCCAGTCTCTTCAATCAATTCGACCTGAAAGCGAATCGCGCGGCCGCGCCGACCGACCAGCGTCATCGCTTCGCCCTCGACGGCGTCTGGAATCTGCCGGAGCTCAAGCAGGGCGGCGCGTTGGCGCGCGGCCTTCTTAACGGCTACCGGCTCAGCGGCATCTTCACGGCTGAAAGCGGACGGCCATTCGCGGCGACAGTCTCAGTGCCGACGATTCCTTTTCTGAGCGGCGGCGCGCAGTACACTGGCTTCGGCGGCATTCTGGGCCTCGGCGGCTTGAACCTCGCGCCCGACGTGCCTCGCAACAGCAATTATGGGGACGCGAACTATCGCTTTGACCTGCGCGTCGCGCGCGACATCAAGCTCGGCGAGAAGTTCGTGGTCGAGTTGTTAGGCGAAGCTTTCAATCTCTTCAATCGCTCGAACTTCAACGGCTTCGGCTCGACGCTCTACGACGCCGATTTCCCATTCTTGCCCGGCTCGACGACGACGCGGTATTCGGCGACCAACCCGCCGCCGCTCGGGACGCCGATACCATTGACCAGACGCGCGAACTTCGGCGCGCCTAATAACGACGGCTCGCAGCCGGATAGGACCAACGCGCGCCGTTTTCAATTGGCGTTGCGCTTCCGTTTTTAATACAAATCACCAAACGTTTCCGCTCTCGATCATTCGGGAGCGGATTATTTATTCTCACTCGACCAGGGACCGAATTACGTTACCTACCGGGACTATTGAGGAGCCTTCATGGCGCGTGGCGACGCCCCGAAAGAATGAAAGCTCGCCATGTAGCGACGAATTTATTCGTGATGTGACGTAACGAATAAATTCGTTATTACGTAGTTATTTTCTGAAGAGTCATTCAGGTCGCTGTGGCGACACCCTGAAACAATGAAATATAGACAGGGTTTACAGGATATCTCAGGATTTCGTGAATTGAGATCAATCCTGAGATATCCTGTAAATCCTGTCTATTTTCCTAGGAGAACATATGAAGCGACGATTGTTTGTGACTAGTTCCGTGTTGATTCTGCTCGCGTCGACCATAGCGCTGGCCGGTAATTGGCGAAAGCTTGCGCTTTGGGCCGGGGTGGTGAAACCGGGGCCGACAGCGGATGGCAAAGGAGTTCTTCTCCCGACCGGCTGGAAGATTACTCCCGCCGGTCAGCAGGTCCCGTTGCCCGGCGACATGGTGATGAAGATCATCGTCAGCCCGGACGGCAAAACCGTTTTCGCCAACACCGCCGGTTGGCACGACCACAGCGTCAACATGATTGACGCGCAAACCGGCAAGGTCACGCAGAGCGTCAACGTCGCAAAGGTTTGGACGGGAATGGCGATGAATCCTGCGACTGGCGCGATCTTCGTTTCAGGCGGCGGCGCGCCGAGCCAGCAATTCATCGCCGGGGCGAAGAGCAGAGGAATCGCCCCTGAAATGATCGAGGCGCTGCGGCTACCGGTAATGCGGTTGCAGCGCGACAACGACAAAATCGCGCTGCAACCGTCACTCGCGATCAACGAGTTGGGAGATAAAGATCGCTTCGTCGCCGGAGTGACTTACACGGCCGACGGATCGCTTTACGTCGTTAACACGCAGAACGACACGGTCTACCGGTTGAGCGGCGCCGATTTCAAAACGCAGGTCGCCGCCAAAGTCGGCTACCGCCCATACGCCGCGGCGCTCGCGCCGAATGGCAAACAGCTCGCTGTCTCCAACTGGGGCGACGAATCTGTCAGCCTGCTCGACGCGAAGACGTTGAAAGAAGACACGCGCGTCAAAGTCGGCTCCCACCCGAACGATCTGGCCTTCGCGAAAGACGGGCGGCTCTTCGTCGCCAACGCCGGCTCGAACAGCGTCAGCGTGATTGGCGGAGGCCGCGTGACCGAGACCATCAAGACCTCGTTCGATCCGAAAGCGCCCGTCGGCTCGACCCCCGCCTCGCTGGCGATCACGAACGATGGCAAGCGGCTTTACGTAGCCAACGCCGACAACAATAACGTCGCGGTCATTGACATCGCGAACCCGCGTGAATCGTCCGTCCTCGGCTTCATCCCGACGACCTGGTATCCGAGCGCGGTCGCCGTCTCTCCCGACGGCAAGAAAATTTACGTCGGCTCGGGCAAAGGCGGTTTGTTGAACCTGAACGGCAACTTTCCGGCGGAGACCGAATACAAGACCGCGTCGCCAGACCCGAAGAAGCCTTACGATTATGTCGGCTCAACGCTCACCGGCGGCCTTTCGATCATTGACACGCCAGACAAGGCGCAGCTTGCGGCCTATTCGGCGCAGGTCAAGTCGAACTTCCCCAACCCCGAATCCACCTTCGACAAGTCCCACGCCGACAGGATCGCTAAAGAAGTCTTTCCGAAGATCAAACACGTGCTTTACATCATCCGCGAAAACCGCACCTATGATCAGGTCTTCGGCGATCTCGGCAAGGGCAACGGCGATCCCAACCTGACGCTTTTCGGAGAAGACGTGACGCCCAACGCGCATAAGCTCGCGCGCGAGTCGGTCATTCTCGACAACCTTTACTGCAACGGCGAAGTCTCGCAGGACGGCCACCAATGGTCGAACGCCGCTTACGCGACCGATTTCACGCAGAAGGCCTGGGTCAACAGCTACAGCCGCCGTGGAGAGCCCGAAGCCGACGAGCGGCTGACGGCGTCGCCGGCCGGCTACCTCTGGGACAACTGCAAGAAGCACGGCAAGACTTACCGCAGTTACGGCGAATTCGCATCGTTTCGCTCGACGCCCGAAAGCGAACCGAGGTTCGTGGGCAGCCGCGAGTTGAAAGATCACGTGAGCGTTGAGTGGCTGAAGCTCAAGATGGCGCCCGGCGGCAGACAGCGGGATACGAAACTGGCCGAGGTCTTCATCAATGAGTTGAAGGAAGCCGAAGCCAAAGGCGAATGGTGGAATTTCATGGTCATGTCGCTCGGCGAAGATCACACCGACGGGTTGACGGCGGGACGGTTCACGCCGTCGGCTTGCGTGGCGTCGAACGATCAGGCTCTCGGAATGATGCTCGAAGCCGTCAGCAAATCGAAGTTCTGGCCGGAAACCGCGGTCTTCGTCATCGAAGACGACGCCCAGAACGGCCCCGATCACGTGGACGCCCGCCGCACCGTCGGCCTCGTCTATTCGCCCTATATCAAACGCGGCGTGGTGGACAGCACGATGTATTCGACGGTGTCGTACGTGCGCACAATGGAGTTGATCCTGGGACTGCCGCCGATGACGCAATACGACGAGCTGGCCACGCCGATGTACAACGCCTTCACGACCGAGGCGACGATTGCCGCTTACGTCTCCGTTCCGGCGAGAATTGATTTGATGGCGCGCAATCCGGCTACGGGCGAGGGCGCGCGGCGTTCGGCCCGGCTCGATTTCTCCGATTACGACCTGATCGATTTCGACGAACTCAACGACATTCTCTGGAAGGCGATCAAAGGCGATAAGCCGATGCCCGCGCCGGTGCGCAGCGCGTTGCTGGGGCCGTGAACCGTCGCTCTATTCGCCATGTTCAGGTGTTCTTACTGACGAGTTTCTGTCGCGGGCGATTCCGCGCGATGCGGTCGCACCATCGTATCGAGCAGGCGCTCAAGGACTGCGGCCGGGTTCTTACAACGACCGGTGTGCACGGGCGATGTCTGGATGCTGGCGCTTCGTGGCGCCACGAGCCAGTGAAATCGCTCACTCGGCGACAGGCGCCCAATCGGCCCCGCCTGATCTCCGCCATTACAAATGGCGGAGATCGATGCCAGGTGAGTCCGGATTGATTCGACATCAAGTGTCGAATCAATCGCCATCAGCCGCCGCTCGTCCAGTTCAATGCGAGCCTCGAGAAATTTTTTGGCCGCGCACAAAACGATCACTCCGACGTTGACGAATTCTTCACGCTCGACCCGTGGGACGACGCGTATTATGGCGTATTCATACGTATTGTGATCGCGCATGGATCGCTGCCTCCAGGAAAATATGGGACGCCGCCAGCCGGCTCAGCATGTACTCAATGTAAGCGTCCCTGCGCTGGCCGCCCCCGCCGAAAGAAGAGTCTCCAACCAACCAGGCGTCGGGAATCTGTTTGACGATGCGGTCAATTATGTCCGGCGTGATCCGCCCGGTCATTTTCGAGTCTACCTCTCGGAGGGAGCTGGCAAACCGCAGCAGGACGTGGCTTTTTATTAGAGGAAATGGGTCTCTGCTGCGTTCGAGGTAGTTGTCCCATCTGTGATGGAAGTAGAGGGCGGCGCCGTGATCAATGAGCCAGAGTCGCCGATGCCACATCAACATGTTCGTGTTGCGCGGCGTTCGGTCAACATTCGTCACATAAGCGTCGAACCAAACGATCGAAGAGGCGAGATCCGCGTCTGGACTCTCCGCCACCGGATCAAACGTCACGGAACCGGGCAGATAGTCGAGCGCGAGATTGAGGCCGGCGCTCGACCTGATCAGGTCTTGGATCTCCGGGTCGGGCTCGGCGCGGGCGAGTTCGGGGTCGAGTTCGACGAAGACGATTTCAGGCACTGGCAGCCCCGCCGCGCGGGCGATCTCCCCGGCCACCAACTCGGCGATGAGAGCCTTTGGCCCCTGTCCCGCGCCGCGAAACTTTAGCACGTACATCCCGTCATCATCGGCTTCTACTATTGCCGGTAGCGATCCCCCCTCGCGGAGTGGCGTTACATACCTTGTGGCAATTACTGTTCTCAAGCTCATCGTCTATCAAGCCCTCTACGATAATCGGCCGCCTACCATTGGAAGCGCGCCGCCAGTTTACCCATCTTTATGATGCGTTTGGAGACGCTGAAAATCCAGCCGCGCGGCAATTGAATCAGCCAGCGAATCCTCAAAATTCTTTTCGGCGGGCGCCACCGCCATTGCGCTGGCGGCCATGTCGCGCGAATGAAGTCTCCGGAAAGGATTTTGCGGCTTGTCATTGATTTCACCTCAGCCTTACCTCGACTTAAATCTCACGCCTTATCATTTTATTTCTGTTCCGCAGTAAGCCTTGATCCTGTCGCTGAAATAGCGGCGATCCATTAACTCCTCGAAGACCGATCGGCGCGCCGATTCATTCAATTGCCCCCTAATCGGAGCCGGAAAGAGGTGTAAACGAATGCGGAGCGATGCCCTGCTTTTGACCCTGGCTTTGCTACTCGTGTGCGAGAGCGTCATTCCGGCGCAAGACCGGCCACAGTCTGGCGGCGCTTCGGCGCTCGCGACTGATGCGGCGCATCTGAAACTCAAACCCGCCGAATGGCGATCCCTCAATGAAAGACAAATCGTCACGCGCTCGCTCGCCGGCAGTCACTCCAAAGAGATTGCGGGCTTCGGCGCGATGATAGCCGACGCCTCGCCGGAGGAGTTCATCAAGGCGTTCAGCGCGCTCAGCGTCTTCAAGAACAGTGAAACCACGCTCGCCTGTGGCCGGTTCAGCGCACAGCCTGTCATCGACGACCTGGCCGGATTGGAGATCAACGATAAGGACCTTTATGCGTTGATGCGAGCCAAGGTCAAGGAATCCGATATCAAGCTGAGTGAAGCGGACATCGCGCGTATCCGCGCCGCCGCCGGCCCGTCTCCGTTTTTATCCAGCAAGCTCAAAGCGAAACTGGCCGCCGAGTACAAACAGATCCTGCTCGACAAAGCTAAAGCCTATGCCGAGCGCGGCGAAACCGCGTTGGACGTTTACGCGGATCACGAAGAGCCCGTCAGCGCCGGAGAGGCTTTCGCCGCGATGGTCAAATTCCATGAGGCGTCCGGGCGCCCCAGCAGGCTTTACTCACTGCTCGGACAACCGACGAGTGACGCCGCCAAAAACGCCGAATCGTTTCTCTACTGGGCTGTGCAAAAATTCGGCCAACTGAAACCTGTCCTCAGCATAGTTCATGTCGTGATCCACCGAGAGAACAACCGTGTCTTGATCGCCTCGAAACAGATTTATTCCAGCCATTATACCGAAGCGGGTCTCAGTGTCGCCGAGTTGATTCCGTTCAGCGACGAAAAGGGCGCCAGGCGCACACTCGCCGCTTACACAATCCGTTTGCAAGTTGATCTACTCGGCGGTTCGATGGGCTTTATGAAGCGACGCGCCGCCCAGCCTCGCATGCTCGAAACTCTCAAGACCGGGCTTGAAGGCTTGCGTCAATGCGCCGAATCAATACTCGTTGAACGGCGGTTTTAGATCTTTCTGGGATTGCATGGAAGGGAAAGAGGTCGCCGGTACGGCGCCGGGAGCGGTAGCGACCGGATCAATGGCGCCTGGTCGCTACCGCTCCCGGCGCCGTACCGCTTCATCAAGCTCAGATTCTGTCGGCGCGCACGAAGAATGAAAGCGTCGAGCCGGTCACCCTGCTGCGCCCCGTAATCAAGAAGACCGCAAGCCACAGCGCCTGGCAAAACAGCAATACCGCCGGATTCCATAGCAAGCCGAGGCCCGCCGCGATTTCCATGGTTTCGATCTGTCCGGTGTGGAAAAGGAGAACGACGGCGGCGGCGTAAGGTCCCAAAAACAACGCCATTACCTGGTAAGCCGATATCTTTTGCGCCTCGCCTCGATGGTCGGCCCGCAGTTTCTCGGACAGAAAACGCCACACCTGCGTGCCCGCCACCGCGAAGAGCAGTGAGGCCGTGAAATACGATTTGAGAAACAGGTAGGCGCCCGCGAGAGCGATAATGACGAAGACCACTGCGGTAATCGCCTGGATCGGCGCGACTGGAGCCCCCTCCAGGCTTCCTTCGTAAGCCACCTTCTTTGTCGCGCCGGCGAACCTGAAACTGAACGATTCGAATAAGCGGCGCATCCGCGGCGAGAGTTGATCGAGGCTCTTGCCGTAGCAGCAACCGAAGCTGATGCATGCAAGGCGACCCAGGCCTTCGGCATACGCGTAAGCCACGGACATTGCCGCCAAGGCTGGGACGACCGGGATTTCGCCGCCGAGCGCCTTTGCCCGCGTCGAGTTGAGCAATTCGATGATCCAGGGCGCCGCCAGGGCGCCCGCGAAGACCGCGCCGCCGACAGTGAAGGTGTGCGCCTTCTTCTCGACCGTGCGCGCGATGAGTCTGGAAGCGAGCCAGCACAGCGCTAATGTAATCGCGCTCAGCGCGAAAACGGCGTTGGCTGCGACGCCGATCGCGCCGAGCAGCGTGAACACAATCACCACCGCCAGCGCGTTCGACGTGGCCTGGAAGAATCCGTAGAACGTCAGGTTCAATCCTTGCCATTCGCCAGCGGTGGTTTTGCCCACCGGCATTACGGCGAGAAATTGCCAGCGCTCCTGCGGCAGCGCGCGGAACGCCCACGCGAATAGCGCGGCGAACAGCGCCGCCAAAACTACGAGAAAAAGCTCCGCGCTCATTTGAACGTCTCCTTGTTTGAATTGGCTATGGCGATGCGCGAACGCGTCGCGACTTCAGTTTCGACCAGAGGACTTCCGAAACCCTGCGAGAATCGGCTTTGAGCGTCGTGACGGCGCAAGTTGTTGATCAAATCTTCGTCGAAGCTCACGCGCCCGCGTTGAAATAAGAGCACGTCGGTGCTGCTGCCCGGGCGGTAAAGACTCTTCGGGCAGCCGCGTTCGACGAACATTCCGACGGTGATCGGCTGGGGCGAGTCATAGCGCTCGCGGCTGTAACACTGGGCGACCTCGCCGATCATCAGCGCTGTCACCTCGATCATCGCCACCAGCCCGACTTGCGCGCCGCTTTCGACGTCAGTGTCAATCACTGTGACGGTGCGCGTATTTTTCGAGTAGGGAGTCACTTCGGTGACGATTGCGGAAGGGTTGCAGGCGTGACATCGACCGCGCACTTCGTAAAAATCCCTGACCACTCCGGCCACCGGCGTGTGGTTGTAGTGGTATTTGTCGGGGGTCAATCGGAAGATGGCGAAATCGCCGCCGGAGAAGGATTCCAGCCAGTCGGTCTTGTCTCTGCCCAACAGCTCTTCAAAATCGAAAAATTTACCTTTGAGAAACAAGGCCGAGGTCTGGTCGAAAGAGCCGACCAGGACTTTCGCGTCGGCCGGCGAGACGACGGCGTTCCGCTCCGGCGGCAGCGGGCGACAGTCCCAGTAACGTATCCGCCGCTCGAAGACCTTGCGCATCGTGTTTAGCGCTTCGGGCTGCTCGACGCATTCCTCCAGATTGACGCCGTTCTCGCGAAGGAACCTCTGGTTGCCGGAGATCACCCCGCCGAGCGGCAGGTCGTAGTTGATGAAACCCAGCAGCCCGGAGACGCGCGGGCTAAGCGCGAGGCGGTAGAGCGCGGGCGCGTTCTCGCGAACTTCGGAATAGAGCCAGCGCACCAACCTATCGCCGTAAAGCCTCTCATCGCAGACGCGTCCGGCG
>DASTMP010000268.1:0-10450 GCA_035714085.1 Blastocatellia bacterium | reverse complement strand
GGGGACATTCTCGGAGTGGATTTACGGTGACGACTTGATCTTCCACTCTAGGGAATGCTGCTACAAGTGGCTCATTTCGCAGGGGCGAAGCCGCGAAGCGGAAGAAGTCAAAAATGAAATACAGAGTCGCTAAGGTCGCATCAACTATCGCCAGTTCGAAGCCGACGCCCGCTCCATCGAGATCGAGGCTTTCAACACAAAGACCGCTCGCGCCCGCGCCGTCGCCATGACTTCACGGTTGGAATCGGAATTGAAGCAGCTTTACGAGAATGCCCCAAAAGACATGGAAGGACTCGTCTTCGGAATCAAGGACAATTTCAAAAATGGGTTTGCCGCAGCTTGTAAGGCCGCAAAAATTGAAGGCTTGAGATTCCATGACCTCCGCCATACCGCCATCACGCGAATGGTCGAAGCCGGGATGCAGCCGGCCGAAGTGATGCGCGTTTCCGGTCATACCACGCCCGCCATGCTGTGGCGATACATCAATGCAAATGTGGATACGGCGCGGCGTGCGGCTGATGCTCTTGATGCGCTGCGAAATTCTAAATCAAAAGATGAAAACCAGGGAAAAACTGAAAAGTGAGATGAGCATCTTATGCGCTATCGTTTTCAGAACAGCGCTTTGTTCCGAAGGTGAATTGTCGTTAACTACCTGACAGATCGCCAACGATCTATCGACAGGGTTATAATTACTGTTGTTGGCATTTCCCAGGCGCCATCGCTGGAAGGCTGGAGCCACAGAAATCCGATGCCCGCACGCAAAAGGCAAAAGCTGTCGGCTCCGTCGCAGAGGTAGAAAGCTGCTTTTCGCGCTTCGCAGCCGCTGATATTATCTGACCGAGGAACCGTAAATATGGCAAAAATCAAAATCAAATATAAAAAGGGCGGCCCCTCACAACTCTGCGCGCTTCGCGCAGCCCTGAAAGAGCCGGTTGATCCTCAGGAAAGTCTTGCGGCGGTCATTGCCGAACTCAACGCTTTTGAGCAGCAGTACCGCCTGACGACTATAGAGTTCTTCGCCAGATTCAAGGCAGGGCTGATGGGCGATAGCCGTGATTTCATCAAGTGGGCTGGCCTGTTTGAGGGCTATCAGTAATTTGATAAATCGGCGTTTCAGCGCCAAGAAAGCCGCAGCCTAGATGCGTGATGTCAGCCAGTATTTCGAACTTATCGAAAATGCCGTCGAATACAGCCCTGCTACAGAAGCCGAAATCGAAATCCTGCGCTTCGATGCAAAAAGTGGACTCATTGAAGGAGTCCTATACTTTGCTGATGGCTCACGCTTTGAGTTTACGTAGCGGGTGGTGATCGAGCAGCGCCGCCTCGTCAAGCAGGAGTATCGTTATCAGTTTGTGCGGAATGAAGAAGCGGGTTTCCGCTATGATAACGCCCCCCATCACAAACACGTCTCGACTCATCCACATCACAAACACGCTCGACTCATCCACATCACAAACACGTTGGAGCTAAAATTCTACCGGCGCTCGATCCTGAATTTGGCCAGGCGCTTGACGAAGCAGTGGCCCTATTGATCGAAGGCACTGGCCACGTCAAGCGCGGGGGCAAAAGACGACGACAGCGAACATCAAAGAAAAGCTGATCGGGAGCAACGGCGCCGAAGGCTCCACCTGCTACTCAAGCTGATTTTCATTCCATTCGACGACTGGAAGAACAACTTGCTGAGGCGTCACGCTATATGATGGCCATGAATCCTAACGCTGACTCGGGCGACCACTGATATTTGCTGCCACACATTTGTATTTGCGCAGCCCTCATACGCCTCTTCCGCTGCGCGAGTAAACCACTTTATTCGGCGCGCAACGCGACCAATGGGTCTACTTTCGTCGCCCGCCGCGCCGGAATCCAGCACGCTGCAAAAGCGACGAGCGCGAGAAAGACTGTTACTGCCGCGAACGTCAACGGGTCGGCGGGACTCACACCGAACAACATGCTCTTGAGCGCGCGCGCTGCGACGAACGCGCCCGCGAGTCCGAGCGTCGCGCCCGTAAGGACGAGCTTCATCCCTTGCCACAAGACGTGTCGCAGCACATCGCGCGTTCGCGCGCCCAACGCCATTCGCACGCCGATTTCGCGCGTGCGCTGTGTGACGGCGTATGCCATCACGCCGTAAATGCCAATCGCAGCCAACAACAACGCCGCCGCGCCGAACAGCCCTAGCAACAGGGTTTGAAAGCGCGGCTGTCCCGCGGCGTTAGAAACGATCTGCTCCATCGGGCGAATGTTGTAGACCGGGAGGTCATGGTCGAGGGCATAAACCTGCGCGCGCAACGCCGCCGTCATCGCCTCCGGCGGCGCGCTGGCGCGTACCACTATGGTGAGCGCAGGCCAGCTGAAATGACCGTGAGAAACATAGAACGCCGGCCGCGCTTCCCTCTCAAGACTCTGGCTACGCACATCGCCCACCACACCGATGACTGTGCCGAAGACGTTGTCGCCGAAGCGGAAACGTTTGCCGATGGGGTTTTCATTTGGCCAGTAGCGGCGCGCGAAAGTTTCGTTCACAATCAAAGTCCACGGCGATTCGCCAAGCCAAAACGCGCCGCGATCCTGCTCAGTGAAATCGCGGCCCGCCAGCATCGGGATGCCCATCGTTTGAAAGTAGCGCGGAGTCACAGCATTCACTTCAGCGGGGAGCGGCGTTCCGCTCGGCGCTGCATCGCGTCCTTCAAGCGTGACTTCCTCTGCCCAGTCGCCGCCGGCGAGGGGAAGGTTGTAGATTGCCGAGGCGTCTATCACACCCGGCGTGGCGCGCAGCCGTTGCAGCAATTGATCGAAGAAATTCACTCGCGGCGCGCCCTGGCCGTACTTCGTTGTGGGCAAGGCGAGCCGCATCGTCAGCACGTGGTTCGGCGCAAAGCCGAGCGGGACGTTTTGCAGACGCATGAAGCTGCGAATCATCAACCCGGCGCCGACGAGCAGCGTGAGCGCGAGCGCGATTTCAGCGATGACCAGCGCGCCGCGCAATCGCTGCCGCTTGCCGCCGCTGCCGCTGCGTCCGCCTTCTTTGAGCGTTTCGTTAAGCGCAAGCTTGGACGCTTGCCACGCGGGCGCTAAGCCGAAGATCAGCCCGACGCCAAGCGCAATGAGGAAGGTGAAGCCAAGCGCCTTTACATCAAGACGCGTTTCATTCAGACGCGGAATATTGAGCGCTGTGCTGGCCTTGATTAGGTCTGTACACCAGAACGCAAGCGACGATCCGACCAACCCACCGAGCGTCGAGAGCAACAGGCTTTCGGTCAGCAATTGCCGCATCACGCGCCAACGACTCGCGCCCATCGCGGCGCGAATCGCCATCTCCGGTCGCCGCGCCGAAGCCCGCGCCAGCAACAGGTTCGCTACGTTCGCGCAGGAGATCAACAGCACGAAGCCAACCGCTGCAAAGAGCGTGAGCATAGACCGTCGGATTTGTTCCGGCACAATCCAATCGTAAAACGTGTTCATCCGCACGCCCCAGCCGGTATTCGATTCCGGATATTGCTGTTCGAGCTGGCGCGCAATGGCGCCCATCGAAGCTTGCGCTTGCGCGAGGCTGACGCCGGGCTTGAGTCGCCCAATAACGGATAGGTTGTGACCGGCGGAGCCATTTGCGCCTGCCGGGGGTAAAGTCAACGGCATCCATAATTCTGCGCCCTGTGTAAACTGAAAGTCCGGCGGCATCACGCCCACGACCGTGTAGCTCTCGCCGCTCAACTGAATCTGGCGACCAATCAAGTTTGGATCGGCGCCGAAGCGCCGGCCCCATAACCCATCGCTCAAGACGGCGACGTGGTTGCGCCCGGGCTGTTCTTCTTCGGGCAGAAAATTCCGTCCGTGCGCGGGCGCCACGCCCAATACCGAAAAGAAATTCGCCGTCACGCTCAACGCCGCCACTCGTTCCGGCTCGCCGCCGCCGGTGAAATTGAGATTGTTGAATTGGTAGGCCGCGAGTTGCTCGCAAACCGACTGCTGCTTCCGCCAATGCACGAAATTGGGCGCCGAAACTGCGAAATCCAGCCAACCACGCCCCGGATTGATTTCACAGAAACGAACGAGCCGCTCCGGTTCCGGGTAAGGCAGCGCTCGCAATAACACTGCATTGACCACGCTGAAAATCGCCGTATTCGCACCGATGCCTAGCGCCAGCGTGACGACGGCAATCAACGTAAAGCTCGGATTCTTGAATAACATTCGCGCGCCAAAGCGCAGATCATGGAAAAGTGTTTCGAGCATCGGTAATCCTCTCTGTCCACGATGAAGTTCTTGTACTTGCGTCACGCCACCCAGTTTGACGAGCGCCACGCGCCGCGCTTCTTCCGGCGACATTCCGGCGCGCAGATTGTCTTCGATGTGCATCGCCAGATGGCTTTCCAACTCATCGGCGAATTCACGCTCGCGTCGCTTGCGATGGAATAAGCCGAAGAGTCTCATCAGCCAACCGCGTAGTTGTCGAATGTTCATCAGAACTCCTGCAATGGAATAGCTTCGAGTTTCATCAAGGTCGGCGGCGGTCGCATCTTGATTGCGCTGGTTGACCTCGTTTGCTACTCGCGCCGTAGCGCAATCATCGGGTCCACTTTCGCTGCCCGTCGCGCCGGAATCCAGCAGGCCAGCAATGCGACCAGCATGAGTAGCGCCGCAACAACGGCAAAGGTCAACGGATCGGTTCCCTTCACACCGTACAGTTGTTCGGCCATCTGGCGCTGCCAGTTGTCACTGGCAAAATATTGACCGGTCAACAATCTTAGCAAGGCGTAGCCGGCCAAAACGCCGACAGCCAGCCCCAACAGCACGAGCTTCATGCCTTGCCAGAGAATCGGCCGCAGCACATCGGTCGTTTGGGCGCCCAACGCCACGCGGACGCCAATCTCATTTGTGCGTTGCGCTACCGAATAGGCAAGCACGCCTGAAAGCCCGATGGCCGCGAGCAAGAGCGCCAGTCCGCCGAAGAAACTCAGTAGCCGCGCGTACAGACGTTCTGCTCCCAACGTAGCCTGAGCGCGGGTCGTCTGCGCGCTGACTTCTGTGACCGGCAGATTGCTGTCCAGATCACGCACAACTTGACGCGATGCGGCGACGAGCGCGGTCGGTTCAACAGCCGTGCGCAGGGCGAACCACATCTCGCCGATCACCGCGACTTCCTGCCGCCACGGCGTATAGAGCAGCGGCGTGATCTCTTCGCGCTGGCTCAGGTATTTGGTGTCAGCGACGACGCCGATGATCTCGACTTCGCGTTTGCTCACAGTGACGCGCTGGCCGAGTACGTCAGCGTTGGGGAAAAACTTCTGAGCGAAATTCTGATTGACGATGCCGACTTGAGGCGCGCGCTCATCATCTTGCGCTGTGAAGGCGCGTCCACGCAGCAGCGGGATTTCCATCGTCGCAAAATAGTTCTCGCGCGCCATCTGCCGGTTAGTGATGTGCTCCGCCGCAGTCTTTTCCGTCTCGCCAGGCAGCAATACATAGGCAGTCTCGTTGTTATCCGCGATAAGCGGGACGGTCGCAAAGGTCGCCGCGCGCACGCCGGGCAGCGCCTCCAAGCGCGCCAGGAGTTGTTCATAGAATTGCATCAGCCGCTCGTCTTTGTACCCAGCCTGTCGCGGTTGCAAACGGAAGAGCAAGAGGTTCTCTGCATTGAAGCCGAGGTTGACGTGTTGCAGGTTGTAGAGCGTCCGGATGAATAAACCCGCGCCGACCAATAACAACAACGAGAGCGCCATCTGCGCGACGATCAGCCCTCTGCTCAACCGCGACACTGCGCCCGTCGTGCGGCGGCTCTGTTTGAGCGAGGTCGCCAAATCCAGGCTTGTCGCACGCCAGGCGGGCGCTAAGCCAAACAGCACGCCGGTCAATAACGAGACAGCCAGCGTAAATACCAGCACGCGCCAATTCAGATGGAGGTCAAGCTCGTTAGGCAAGATGCCCGTATTCCTGTCAGCCAGTATCGCGAGCGCGCCTTTGCCCCAGAAGGCGAAGAGCAGGCCGACCGCGCCGCCCAATGCCGCGAGCAGCACACTTTCGGTCAACAGTTGCCGCACCAACCGCCAACGGCCCGCGCCGACCGCCAGCCGCACGTTGATCTCCGCGACGCGCAAGGCCGCCCGCGCCAGCAGCAGGTTCGCCACATTCGCGCAAGCAATCAGCAGCACCAGCGCCACCACGATGAACAGGCCATAGATGGTGGTTGAATAACGTCTGCGCCTGTCCAACATCCCACGGCTGCCGGATTCCGCAATCAGGCTCGGGTAATCTTTCGGGTCGAGCCGCGCCGGTTCATTTGCCTTGCGCGGCGGCGGCATGGCTTCCAACGCAGCGGCTTGGAAAGCGCCGTTCAAGCTATCGCGCGCCTGTTCATATGTGACGCCTGGTTTGAGCCGTCCCATCAAATTCAACCACCAATAGCCCGGCTCTTTCGCCGTGCCCAAACGGCTGCGCTCGCCCCGCAGCAATGGCTCTTGAATGAGCGGGACGCTGACGGCGGGATGAAAATCCACCTGCAACGTGCCGGTGAAGGCGGACGGCATCACGCCGATGATAGTGAAGCTTTGCTTGTTGAGTTTGAGCGTTTGGCCAATGACTGTCGGGTTGGCGCCGAATCGCTCCTGCCAAATTTGGTGGCTGAGCACAACCACCGGCGCGGCGCCTGGCTTGTCGTCCTCGTCAGTGATCGCACGGCCCAAGCTCGGTTGCAATCTCAGTCCGGTGAAATAGCCGCCGGTCACGACCTGTCCGTTGATGATCTCCGCCTGGTCGCCTACCACCGCTGTCAATCCACCCAGCGGAGCGAAGGCGAAGAGATCACTGAGAGGGCTGTCCGGCGCGGCGGCGCGCGCCTGGCGCATCTTATCAAAAACCTCGTACCGAAACCGCGAATCCCCGCGTGCGCCCGGTGGCGCGGGCACGTTCGACGGGCCGCTCGAGGAGCCTTCCCTGAACAGGAGTCCGGCGTACCAGGCAAACACCACTAAGCGTTCCGGCTCAGCGACCGGCAAGGTCTTGAGCAGCACGGCATCTGCTACGCTGAATAACGCCGTATTCACGCCGATGCCCAGTGCGAGTGAAAGCGCTCCTACCGCCGCAAAGCCAGGATTTTTACGCAATATCCGCAACCCAAATCGTAAGTCCTGCCAAAATGTTTCCGGCATCGGTAATCCCCCTTGTTCCCAATAAAGTTCTTGCGTCAACGCGACACCGCCAAGTTTGTTAAGCGCCACGCGCCGCGCCTCTTCCGGCGACATTCCGGCGCGCAGATTGTCTTCAATGTGCATGGCCAGATGGCTTTCCAACTCTTCGGCGAATTCACGCTCGCGTCGTTTGCGATGGAACATACCGAAGAGTCGCATCAGCCAGCCGCTTAGTTGTCGGAGGTGTATTGGCATCATCATGAAAAATGCGCCCTCGCTATTCATGCCGGAGCGCCGTCATAGGGTCTACTTTGCCCGCCCGCCGCGCCGGAAACCAGCAGGCCAGCAACGCCACAATAATTAGCAACGCGGCGATGGCAATAAACGTCAGCGGATCGGTTGCGCTCACGCCGAACAGCAAGGTCTTCAGCAATCGCGTCAACGCCAACGCTCCGCCCAATCCGAGCAGAGCGCCGATGAGCGCCAACTTCATCCCCTCTCCGATCACCAGACGCAACACGTCGCCCGGTTGCGCGCCCATCGCCATCCGCACGCCGATATCGCGCGTGCGCTGCGTGACCGTATAGCTCATCACGCCGTAGAGTCCCACAGCGGCCAGCGCCAGCCCAACCAGCGCGAACACGCCAAGCAGCAGCAGATTGAACCGCCTCGGCGCAACCGATTTGGCCATCAGTCGCTCCATCGTCTCGATGTTCAAGAGGGGTAGATCTTTGTCTACAGCCCAGACCTGCCCGCGCACGGCGGCAACCATTTGCATCGGGTCTCCACTCATGCGCACGGCCAGTGACATGAATAACGTGGGAGATTGTAACTGCGCTATTACACGATAAATTTGGGGGGTGGCTTCCTCGTCCAGGGCGGAATGTTTCACATCTCCTACGACGCCTACAATCACGCGTGTGGCGTCGCCGTTGAGGGTGATGCGTTTGCCGAGCGGGTCTTCATTGGCGAAATATCTGCGCGCCAGCGATTCATTGATGACCACCACTGGCGGGGCCTTGGCGCCATCGCTTTCCGCGAGCAGACGGCCTTTGATCAGAGGGACGCGAAACGTTTTGAAAAAGTCCGGACTGATGAGGCGGTTTCCTGCGCTGAATGTTTGTTCCGTCGGCGACGATCTGCCTTCAATGCCAAAGCCTGTGATGTACTGCCCGCCGCTCAGCGGCAAGGGAAGGACCGTGGCGGCTGCTTCAACGCCGGGCAATGTCCGCACGCGCTCCAGCGTTTGTTGAAAGAATGCGATATCCCGACCGTCTTTGTATTTCGCGAACGGCAGCAGCATATCCATCGTCAAAACGCCCCGTGGATCGAGTCCCGGATCAACCTCTGTCAAGCGCGCGAAACTTCTGATCAGCAATCCCGCGCCGATCAGCAACACAAAAGCCAGCGCCACTTCACTCACGACCAGGAAACCACGCAAGCGGCGGCGCAGCAATCCAGCGGCGTCGCGCCCGCCTTCTTTGAGCGTCACACCGAGGTTTATTTTTGCAGCTTGTAGCGCCGGCAGCAGTCCGAAAACAATCCCGGTCAGCAGCGAGACGAGTAGGGTGAAGCCCGCAACACGAGTGTCGAGCCGGATGTCGTATGCGCGCGGCAGATTATCGGGAACCATCGCTAGCAGCAGATTAACGCCCCATCGCGCCAGCAACAGCCCCGCCGCGCCCCCTGAAATAGCGAGCAGCAGGCTTTCGGTCAGCAATTGCCGCAGCACACGCCCGCGGCTGGCGCCGAGGGCGGCGCGAATCGCCATCTCTTTCTGCCGTCCGGCGGCGCGCGCCAGCAACAGGTTGGCGACATTGGCGCAGGCGATCAGCAACACGAATCCCACCGCGCCCAGCAATATCAGCAATGCCGTCCGCGCCTTGCCGACCACCTGTTGCTGCAGCGGCGCGAGCCGCACCCCTTTGTCGGTGTTGGTCTGCGGGTATTGTTCTGTCAGACGGCGGGCGATGGCGTTCATCTCGGCGCTCGCCTGCCCGAGGCCGACGTCGGGTTTGCGCCGCGCGATCACCACCAAAATGGTTTCCCGGCGATTGTTCATCTGCTCGGGAGTGAAGGCGAGGGGCAGATAAAGATCGATCTTCTTGGAGCCTGTGTAATACGACGGGAGTTCGCCTCTACGCGGAAATTGAAAATCGGGCGCCGTCACGCCGATGACGGTGTAGGCTTCATCATTCAGTGTAATCTTCTGCCCGATGAGTTGCGGGTCGGCGCCGTAACGCCGCTGCCACAACCCGTGACTGATGACGACTACGCGATTGGCGCCTGGCTGATCTTCTTCCGGTAGCAACGCTCGCCCCAGAGCCAAGCGAGCGCCCAGCAACGGGAAAAGACTGGCCGAAGCGCTCAGGCCAACCACCGACTCCGGCTCGCCTCCGCCCGTCAGGTTAATCCTTAGCGGCCGCATCGCCGCCATATGCTCGAAGACCTGATTCTGGTTGCGCCAGTCAACGAAATCGGCCACCGCCACCGGAATATCCGCAATGCCGATCTGCGCCTGCAGGATTGGACGGTCGGCCCACACCATCACCAGCCGCTCCGGTTCAAAGTACGGCAGCGGACAAAGCAACACGCCGTTGACGACGCTGAAGATCGCCGTGTTCGCGCCAATGCCCAGCGCGAGCGTGATGACGGCAATCAATGTAAAGGCTGGATTTTTGCGCAACATCCGCATGCCAAATTTCAAATCTTGGATCAATGTTTCGAGCATCGGTACTCCTCTCTGTGCGCGGTGCAATTCTTTCGTCTGCGTCACACCGCCGAGTCTGATGAGCGCCTGTCGCTGCGCTTCTTCCGGCGACATCCCGGCGCGCAGATTGTCTTCGATATGCATAGCCAGATGGCTTTCCAACTCTTCAGCGAATTCACGCTCGCGTCGCCCGCGATTCAACATCCCGAAGAACCGCGCCAGCCAGCCGCGTATTTGTCGAACGTCCATCACGGCTCCTCTAGCGGAGCGAAGAAGCGCGCCAGGATCTCGGTTGTTGTCTCCCATTTCTGAGTTTCCTGGGCGAGCCGTTTGCGGCCTGCGCGCGTTAACTTGTAATACTTGGCCTTGCGATTGTTGTCCGATATGCCCCACTCCGAAGCGATGTAGCCTTCCTGTTCGAGCTTGAGCAGCGCCGGATAGATCGTTCCGTAATTGATTGCCAGCTTATTCTCGCTGGTCTGTTCGATGCGACGCGCGATGCCGTAGCCGTGCAATGGCCCCAGCGCTTCGAGCGTCTTGAGAACCATCAGCGCGAGCGTCCCTTGCCAGACATCTGTCTTCTCACTCATCGTTGCCCCCTTACACTATTTAATCTTCC
>DASTMP010000267.1:0-29390 GCA_035714085.1 Blastocatellia bacterium | reverse complement strand
TTTCGCATCGGCAAAACGATGAGGTAGAATCTGGGCCACGTTGAAACCCAATTTACGGAGGAATATTTGCTGTGAGGAATTTTCTTGAAAACCGCCTGGGCAAAGAGTTTGAGGTTTGCTGTGTGGGAATTACGGTCACCGGTAAAGCGACCAAGGTCGAAGGCAACGTCCTTCACCTGGAAAAAGACGGCGTGACGGCTTACGTCAATATTGAAAAGATCATTATCGTTTGGGATTCGCAGGAGAAGAAGGCTCATTCCCCGGGCTTCATTTCACAATCTAAATAGCGGTTTCGGCGCGGCCTCGGGCGCGCGTTGTTTGCGCCCGAGGCTCTGTGGCCGCCGGCTTATCTCCTTGGCGCCGTCGCACTTCTTCGGATCGGCGCGAAGGCGCCCCTGCGCCTCGGGCAGAACCTGCCGAGCTTGCGCGTCGCGGTTCGCTCAAAATCGACTCCCTCCTCCCGAAAGACTCTCCAGACATGACTGGGCGCCGGAAAAATTAAAAGGCGCGACATAAACAGTCCATTCACGCGCCTTGAAAGTCAAACGCTTTTGAGATAGCCAATTTCAACTCGCGCAAGTATACTTTGGACGCCCCCTACGGACTCGTCACGATATCGATTATTGATTCCCGGCCCCCGGAACAGATATCGAATAATCAATAAAGAATAACTGTCACTCGTATGAAAATAGCTATTTTGGGGACTCGAGGAATTCCGGCGAACTATGGTGGTTTTGAAACATTCGCAGAACAACTTGGAACGAGGCTGGCGGCCAGAGGACACGAGGTGACTGTCTACGGGCGCAAACATTACTCGACCACCAGCGCCAGCACGTACAACGGCGTAAATCTGGTGATCCTCCCTACCATCCGCCATAAATATTTCGACACTGTTATTCATACTCTTCTTTCCATTCTGCATGCCGCCCCGCGCAGCTACGACGTCATTCTGATCTGCAACGCGGCGAACAGCGCCTTCTCTTTCATCCCTCGTCTATTGGGAACGCCGACGCTGGTCAACGTGGACGGGCTGGAGCGCAAGCGCAAGAAGTGGAACTGGATCGGGCGACAGTACTACCTGATATCCGAATGGCTTTCAACCTTCCTGCCGACGGCTATAGTGACCGACGCGCGGGTCATTCAGGATTACTACGCGACGCGCTACAAAAAAGAGTCGGAGATGATCGCTTACGGCGCCGAGGTCGCTCGCCGCGCCGATCCTGAAAGGCTGCTGAAGTTCGGTTTGCAGCCGAACCTGTACGCGCTTTATGTCAGCCGCCTGGAGCCTGAGAACAACGCGCACCTGGTGATCGAGGCGTACAGCCGGGTGAAGACCGACATGCCTCTGGCGATCGTCGGCGGCGCCCCTTACGCCGATGACTACATTGCGCAGTTGAAGAGCTCAAAAGACCCTCGAGTCAAATTTCTGGGGTTCGTCTTCGGCGAAGACTACCGGGCGCTGCAGCAAAACGCCTACTGCTACGTCCACGCCACCGAGGTTGGAGGCGCGCACCCGGCGCTGATCGAAGCGATGGGCGCGGGCAATTGCGCGCTCACGCTCGCCACCCCTGAAAATATGGAAGTCATCGGCGACGCCGGCATCCTCTATAAATCGGCTGAGGATCTGGCTGTCTGTTTGCAGCGCGTCATCGATGACCCCACGATCATTAGTGAGTACCGCAATCGCGCGATGGCGCGCGTGATCGAGCGCTACAACTGGAAACAGATCACGGATCGGTATGAAGAATTGTTCGCGCGACTCGCCGGCGTCAAAACTCCAGCGAGCAAACCCGCTCCGACCGATCCTTCTTACCAAGTCTTCGTAGAGGAGCCCTCTCCTAAGGCGAAAAGCGCGACAGAAAATATTCAGTAAGTTGGGAATGGGAAGTGGGGAATGGGGAATATCGAAAGATACTCCCCACTCCCCATTTCCCACTCCCCACTCCAGTTCCTATGAATTTGAATTACGAATCCGGCGCAAAAATCCCTCTGTGGCGGCCCGCGGCGGCGCTCCTCGGCGAGCATCGTGGCCTCGTGCGTTCGATGGCGCGGCGCGACTTCACTAGCCGGTACAAAGGCTCCGTCATCGGCCTCGCATGGGCGATCATCACGCCGGCCGTGATGATCATTATTTTCACGGTGATCTTCTCGGGACTTTTCCATGCCCGCTTCGGCGCCCAGGAAGGGCATCTGAGATTCGCGCTCTACCTGTATTGCGGCCTGTTGCCGTGGATCGCTTTCAGCGATGGCGTTTTGCGTTCGACCACCTCGTTGACAGATAACGTCAATCTCGTCAAACGAGTCGTCTTCCCAACCGAAGCGTTGCCCGTCAACCTGGCCCTTTCGGGCATTGCGCAGCAGATGCTTGGCACGATCGTGTTGCTGGCCCTGGCCCTGATACTCGAACACACAATTCGGCCTACCGCGCTGCTGCTGCCGTTGCTGCTTGTACCGCAATTCCTCGTGACCTCCGGCCTGGGATGGTTGATGGCGAGCCTCGGCGTCTTCATCCGCGATATGCCGCAGGTCAACCAGCTTTCTCTGATGGCCTGGATGTATCTGACGCCAATCTTCTATCCGGAAAACCAAATCCCGACAAGGTATCATTGGATGGTCAATCTGAACCCTATGGCGCCGCTCATTCGCAGTTACCGCCGGATACTGTTGGAGGGAAGCGCGCCGGATTGGCGGGGGCTTGTGGTGACGATGACCTTCGCGCTGTTCTGTTTCATCATAGGCTACTGGTGGTTTCAGAGGACGAAGAAGGCCTTCGCTGATATCCTCTGATCCGTCAATTCCGTTTAAAACTCGTAAGAAGCGCCCGAACTATATGTTACGCGAACTTGACACCCCTGAAAGCCGTTCCTATAATGCGCCCTGCTTTTGGGCAAACATCCAGACACAAACAGACAAATATATACAGACGCAAAATAGAATCGAAAAGACGCTTCCTGCATGGGGGATCTGTGATCAAGCTTGACATAATCAATAATGTCGCGGAAAAAACCGGCGTCCCGAAAATGAAGGCCGAGGTCGCCGTCGAGGCTCTTTTTGAAGCCATGAAAGAGGCCATGAAACGCGGCGAACGCATCGAACTTCGCGGTTTCGGCGTTTTCGTGGTAAAGCCGCGCAAGCGCGGCATCGGCCGCAATCCGCGCACCGGCACGCAGGTGGCCATTCCTGAAGGCAAAACCATTCGATTTAAACCTGGCAAGGAATTGCAATCATAGTTTTAAGCCTCCAAATTCACTTTCACTCCTTGACTGAATCGGCGGCTTCGGAAGTCCGGAGCCGCCTTTTTGTGTCTATCGGACATTTGTCATGCCACAGAGCCACAGAGCAGAAAGAGATAATTGGTTTTCACGACAATCTCTATTCCTCTGTGGCTATTTCTTCTGCAAACCGCAGCGCTATGGCGTAGTTTGGAGCCATGGTTCGTCGGGCCCTGGCGGAGGCTTTTCAGGCTCCGGCACTGGATAATCCGGCAAGTCGCCCGGCTTCGGCACAGGGTAGTCGGGTGGAGTCGGGACAGGCGGTTCAGGCTGCGGGACCGGGTAATCCGGCTCTGGGGGAGTGATTTCAGGATCTCCATTCATTCGTTCCCTCCCTTCACCGGGACAAGCCGCAGAATCCGATCGTCATTGGCCGCGGGCTTGCCACGCCCGTCGCGGTTCGAGGTCGAGAAGTAGATCGCGCCGTCAGGTCCCTCGGCCACTTCGCGGATGCGTCCATACCGGCCTTGCAACAATCGCTCCTGATTTACAACGTGACGGCCGTCAAGCTTCACGCGGATCAAGCATTCGCCCTTCAGATTACCGAAGAAAAAATCGCCGCGAAATTGCGGGAACGTCGCGCCCCGATAGAAGAGCGCGCTTGCGGGGGCGACCGCTGGAGTGTATTCGAGCAACGGCGCTACCATGCCCTCTTTCGTTTGCGTGTGATGAATCACCGGCCAACCGTAGTTCTGACCGCGTTCGACGATGTTGACTTCGTCGCCGCCGCGGGGGCCATCGAAGCCCGACGGCCCATGCTCGGTCTGGAACTGCGCGTCGGCGCCTGGCTGCCAGGCAATGCCTTGCGCGTTGCGATGGCCATAAGACCAGATTTCGGGGCGCGCGTTCGGCCGCCCGACGAAAGGATTGTCCGTCGGGACGCCGCCGTCGTCATTCAGCCGGAGTGTCTTGCCGGCGAGCGAATCCAGCTGCTGCGCCAACGCCCGCTGGGTCGCGTCGCCCGTCGTGATGTAGAGCTTGCCGTCGGGGCCGAACCGCGTTCGCGTCCCCGCATGGAAACGCGTCGCCGGAATGTTCTCAATGATGACCTGCGGTTCGGCGATGGCGCCCGCCGTCTCGCGGAATCGAACAACGCGCACACGCATATCCGAGCCGCGATAGGCGTAAGCCAGATATAGGTAATGATTACTCGCGAATTGCGGGTGCAGCGTCAAATCCATCAAGCCGCTCTCCTCGACCGACTCGACTTCACGAATCGTCGCCAATGGCTCAGGACGCAGCTTCCCATGTTCAATTACACGCACACGCCCAGCGCGTTCGGTGATGAAGACGCGTCCGTCGGGGGCGAAGGCGATAGCCCAGGGAACCTCCAGATTGGTGGCGACCGTCTCGATTCGAAATTGCACGGTTTGCCCATTCTCTCCCCGCGCGACTCCTATCTCGCCTTCGCCGCGGCTCGGCGGAGGCGAACCGCAACCGGCGTAAAGCAGAGGCAGGCAAATCAGAATTGAGAACAACCTTTCTCGCATTTCACATTCCCCTGATCCGACGTGAAGTCATCGCCGATTATCGGCTATGCGCGGCGCTTGAAAAATTGCACGGCGCGCTCATGTTTCTCGGCCTCCTCACGCGTGTTGAACGTGCCAAGATTGCGGCGCTTGCCGGTCTTCTGGTCTTTCTTGAGCGAGTAGAGCCTATACTTGCCTGACTTAAGCTTCCTAATCACTACTACCTCCCTAACTTAGCTTTGGGGCCAGATGTGATCATCAAGCAAGCCGCGAGCCGCGGACAAATTGAGGCGCATGACCTCAACTCAACGCTCAACATTTTTATGTCGTCCGGTAGTTGATTGGGCGCCTTAGCGTACCGACCGATTGAAACGCTCGGACGTATGATTGTGGAGTGAAAGAGTTCTGATCAATGGAGACATCATCGCGCTCGGGCGAGTGTTTGGCCGATGCGCTCATTAAAAGCAGGTTGGGCAGAAAGGTCATGAAATGCGCGCCTTTAATGGGCATAAGCCTTGCTGCCCATTCCGGCGATCCCGAGTAACTAGAGTAAGTCATGTACTGATCTGTACTCCCCGGTTCGGAGAGTAGGGCTTGCCGGTTTGGATTGAACGCGTCGTCTGGATAATTGCATTGATGATGTTGTCCGGTCTGGCGGGGGGCGCCATAAGCGGCGCCAGAGCGCAAGATGCGGCGCGTCTGAGCAGCGCGGCCGCTACGAACATCATTACAGATCGCCTTACGGGCAAAGATTTGCGACGTTGGGAGGCGATCAAACGTATCGTCTTCGCAGAAGACATCGAAGGCCAGCCATTGCATCCTACGTTGCGAGGCTTATGGGATCGACTCGAACGGAGCGGTCACGTCATCTATATCGAGATGCGCGGTACGGGCCGCGCTATCTCCAACACCGCTGGCGTTTTTCATATCGAACGATTCGACCCGGAAGGCCTAAAGCACGAGGCGGTCATCAGGCTTTACCCGGAAACTATCGACAGAGCCTATGTCGGGCCGACCGCCGACGCCCCGGAGGGTTTCATTCCCTTTCAAGGACTCAACAGGGAGGAACGTTACGCCGAAGTGCTCGGACATGAAATGGCGCATGCGGTTCACATTTTGAGCGACTTGGCGCGCGCGCGAATGGTTAAAGAAGTGGTTCAAGAGACTAATGAATTGTTCCTCTCGTACGGCAAGCAATACGGATACGCGAATGTCGGACCGGAGATGCGACGGCGCCTAAGCCTACGAGACGCGCTCCTGAAGGAATTGGAGGAGCCGGCTGACGCGACCGAGATGCTAGTTTGGAGAGAGCTCCTGTGGAGCCACGAAGCGAGAAACGGCAAATAGGCAGTGATGACGCTTGCAGGTGATGACCACAAACCGCTGGGAGATTCTTGACACTATCCCATGACAGTCAGGCCGTGACGCCACGGACACGACTGCCGGGACTAATAATCACACAACTTCGCCTGGCGGGCTTGAAACCTCGTCAGGCTTTTCAACTCAAGGAGAAAAACAAATGGCAATGCACACTGATCCTGTTTGTGGAATGCAGGTAGACGACCAGAAATCTACCGCAAAGTCCCAATTTCAAGGCACGAACTACCACTTCTGCTCGGACGAGTGCAAGCGGAAGTTCGATCAACAGCCGCAACAATACGCCTCCAAGGCCGGGCGGGCTGGCGGCGGGCAGAGCTCCGGCGGGCCGGGGCATGGCGGCGGTAAACGCTGATGGCGACTTGGGGCCTTAATTCAAATAACTGAAGAGCCGTAGCGCGTGGTGTATCACGACCACGCGCTACGGCTCGTTTTCCATATCTATGTCCGACCACTTAAGCGCGAGATCATTCGTAGTTCAGCGCCTCGACCGCGTCCTGGCTGGCCGCGCGCAGCGCTGGATAGATCGCGCCCATCAAACCGCTAGCCAAACCGCCGAGAGCCGCGCAAAGCGTATAACTGGCTTCGATTTCGATACTCAGCCCCGTCCAGGAGGTGAGCGCCGGCCGTGAGAGCATCGCTATAAGGAGGCCGCCGGCCACGCCCATTGCGCTGACGAGCAATGACTCTTTGATGAAGACCATCGCAATGAACCGTTTTGAAGCGCCGAGCGATTTCAGAATACCGATCTGCCGCGTGCGCTCGGTCACCGTCGTATAGGTCGTCAGGAGGATGATCAGGAGGCTGATCGCCAGCGCCAGCGCCACTACCGCGTCGAGGAAGACATTGAATGCGGCAAAGCCGTTCGCAAACAAGACCGGCAGATCGCGCGTGAAGATGACGCGGGAATCGGGCAGCCGCTCGACGAGGCGGCGCGCGACCTCTTCCTGCTCTTCAGGCCTCTCGCATTTGACCAGGAACATCGAGCACATCCCGGGCGCGCCCAGCGCCTCCTGCATCGTCTGAAGCGGAATCATCATCCGCGCTCCGGTCTCCGGTTCGTAGACGCCGACGATGGTGAAATCGCGGTCCAACCAGCGGATCTTGTCGCCGAGTTTCGTCTTGCGCGCGGCCGCGTATTTGACGTCCACAATCATCGCGTCGCCGCAGTGCGGCAGCCCCTGGCCTTCGACGATGCGAACGCCGGTCGCGCGCCGGAAATCTTCGAAATCGACTCCGTCAATCTGCCGCAGGCCCAGCGCGTTCCCGCCGCCGAATTCCACGTGCTGCGCCACCGCGGCGCCGGCCCGGACGCCAGGCGTCGCGCGCGCCTGATCGAGCAGCGCTACGGGCAGCGAAATCGACATCGTCGCAAGCGAGAGTCCGCCCTGACTGTTTCGGCTCAACATAATTTCGACAGCAAGATTGGCGTCGCGCTGTCCGCGATCACGAAGCGTCCCGCGAACCAGTCCAACTGTCAGCACGACCAGGATCACGCCAGTAGCCACGCCGGCGACGCTCGCCAGCGTGCGGCCGGGGTGATGAGTGAGATTCGAGGCAACCAGGTTGTTCATACTCCTCCGGTACGGGGAAAGCGGCCGGACGGTTATTCCGGCGCGCGAAACGCGAAGAAGGAAATTGTTCGATCAATTCATCGTAGAGCTGGAAAAAACTGTCCGTCACGACCCGCCACTGATATAGCTGCGCCGTCCAGCGCGCCCGCGCCAACCTATCTTTCCGCGTCGACGGATCGTTGAAGATCGCGCGCGCCGCCGCCGCGAACGATTCGCCGCTCGGCTCGGCCAGCCAGGCGTTCGTCTCGTCGGCGTAAGAGAGCACGCCGCCGGCGTTCGGCGCCACAAGCGGCAGTCCGGCGGCCATCGCTTCGAGCGGCGCGATGCCGAACGGCTCGCGCGGGTTCGGGTGAATGAACGCGTCGCAGTCAGCGTAAAGACAAAGCAGCCTTGCGCGGTCGCCGACGTGACCGAGCAACCGAACGCGTCCGGGCGCGCGGATTCTCGCTTCGTTCTCCAACCAGCCGGCAAGCGGGCCGTCGCCGGCGACAATCAACATGAAATCGTCCGCCAACCGCTCGATCATCTCGATCAACAGCGGGACGTTCTTTTCCCGCGACAGCCGCCCGGCGTAGAGCAGCAGTTTCGTATTCTCGCCGCCTCCGGCTTCGGCGATCAGATTACGCCTGCTCTTTTCCGAGCGGCGCGTCCGGACGAAATCGTCAATCTCCACGCCCATCGGGCGAACGTAGACGGGGCGCTCGTGGCGCGTCCGCATTGCGTCCCGCAATTCGTCCCCGGTGTAGCTCGAATTGGCTATGTGATAGTCGAAGAAAGGAATGTAACTATATCCCAGATAGAATCGCGACCAAAGCCTGCCGGCGCTACCCCGGCCCAGAAACGCTTCGACATTGTCGTCCATCCTCTCACAACTCATCCCGACGAGCGGCGGACGCCTCAAACCAGGAATCAATCCGCGCCTGAGCAACCCCCCCAGCCAATGGACCGAGTACTTGTCGCAGACCTCAATCAGGTCGGGCCGTTCGTTGCGCAGTATTCGCCACAATTCCCCGCGAAAAGGCGGCAGATAAGTGGGAGGCATCAGCAGGCGATAGCGGTTGTCGAACAAAAAAGCTCGCCGCGCCGCGACGTGATAGATGCGCCCGCAACTCCCGACCTCCTCGACCTCGCTGCGCTCGCCGGGCACGACGAGCCGCATCAACCGCCCGCGCCGATTCGCCGCTTCGAGCAGAGCGCGATAGAAGGCCCTGACCCCGCCGGAAGTCTGGTGATAAGCGTTAGTGATGTGTAGCGTCTTGATCGGCATCGCGATATTAGCCACCGCAGCCACAGAGCGAAAATAAAAAAGAGAAGCGTCATTTTCTCTTCATGTTCTCTGTGTCTCTGTGTCTCTGTGGCGAACCCATATTCTCCACAGCCAGCGCGGAACGGCCATGACGAAATCGAAAACGACGCGCGGCATCCGGCGCAGATCGTCGATCAGAGACGACCTTTCATCTCCGACGATCAAGACGCCCCGGCGCATCGCGAACAGATTGAACACTGACGAAAGCATCGAAAGTGAGACCGATGTCGCGACGCCCGCCATAATCTTTTTTGTGCCGTTCGCGTAATGCAGGACGTATTCGAGCGTGTGATTGACCGCCGGTATCAGAATCATGACCGTCATCGTCGCCGCCCATGCGGGCTGCGCGCGGCGAAAGATCTGAGCCAGCGCCCCGTAAAAACCGGCGAGCGTCGCGAACAACGCCGCCTCAACCGCCATCGCGCCAATCGCCGCGCCCAGCCCCGCGCCGAGGTTGGAGATGAAAAAGATCGTCCCGCGCACGCAGCCGCTGAGCAAGGCGGTCTTCCAGTTCCAACGCCGCAAGAGACGCCCCGGATTCAGGAGCAGATCGGCGACAGCCTCCGGCACGCTCACAGGCGACAATATGGCTTTATCTGATCGCTGCATTGACGTCGGGCGTCGCCACGCGCCGCGGCGACAGGATTGAATCGGTTGAAAAATCGCCTATGCGCAGCAGGCAATCTTCATAAGTTTGATAGACTTGCTCGAAGACGCTTTCCCACGAAAACTCGCGCGCCCTTGCGAGAGCCGCCTCCCGCATCCGATTCAGCCGCTCGGGCTGCGACATCAAACCGAGCGCCGCCTCAAGGAATCCGCGCGGGCTGTCGGCCACAATGCCGCTTGGGCCGCTGGCGCCGTTATCCGCGCCAGTTTGTTCGAATTGAATGATGGACTTCGGACCGCCTCGCGAGCTGACCAAACAGGGAACGCCTGAAGCCTGCGCCTCCAATACGACGTTGCCGAACGTGTCAGTCTGCGAGGGAAAGACAAATAGGTCTAGGTTCGCGTAGGCGCGGGCGAGCGCCTCGCCGCGCAAGACGCCCGTGAATTCGGCGCGTCGCATTCGTCGCTCCAGCCACTCTCGTTCGCTGCCGCAGCCGACGATCAGGAAGCGGAAATCGCCGGCGCCCGCCTCGATCAGGCCCCGCTCCAATTCGGCCAGTCGCCGCACGTTCTTCTCCGGCGTCAACCGCCCGACATATCCGATCAGAAACGCGCTGTCGCCGCGCAGGCGTTTGGCAGGAGAGAACAACGAAGTGTCAACGCCGCGCCGCATCAGATGAGTCGGTCTGCCCGTCTCGCGCGCGAGCAGGTCGCGCAGTTCTTCGTTCGGCGCAAGGAGCGCGCGGCCGAGACTATAAAATCGCAGCGTCGCGCGGAGGCTTTGGCGTTCGGCCAGACATGCCAGTCGCTCACGCCAGGCGTTCGGCAGCGGCGCCATCAGTTTGCCCAATCGCCGCCCCGCGTATTCATGCAGATTCGTATGCCACGAGATGACCAGCGGCAGCCGCAACCTGTGCGCGACATATGCGCCGAGCTGCCCCGTGTCGTTAGGCCCGGTGATGTGAACCACGTTGGCCCTGAATTCTCGCGCCTCCTCCATCGCCCGTTTCGCGTGACGCCAGAAGAACAGGTCGTGCCGGAAATCGGCGTCCAGCCTGAAACCGAAGTTTCCGCGCCGAAGCGAAAGCTTTGTCAAGCCGCCTTCGACGACGCGCTCCGTGCGCCCGCCGCCGTGAACGCAGAGCATTGGCAGTTCGCGCCGTTCGGCGAATGCCACCATCTGCCGGCTCGTGTGCGCGACGCCGTTGACCTCGACGAACGAATCGGGGAAGAACGCGACGCGCGGCTCAACTCTCATACCCCCCCTCCAACGAAAATCAACCACGAAGAAAGGAAGAAGACGCAGAAAGAACAGAAAAGACCTTCGCGCTCTTCGGTTCTTCGTGGTTGATCCTCATTATTTCTTCCGCGTCGATCACTGCGACATGAACGACTCGCGCGAAAGCGCCATTCGCAGCGCCGGTTTGACGCTCTGGCTTCCCATCGCCCGCAGTCCCCAAAGCGCTACGCGTACCCAGGCAGGGCCGCCGCGCTTCCAGTAATCGGACAGCGGCCGCGCTCCTTTATCTTCGAGGTCGATGAAGACGCGGTTGGTCCAGAGGAACTGGTCTTGCGGATGGTTCGGGTAGTGGCGCAGCACGTCGGCGACGACTTCGAGCGTGCGCAGGACGCGCGATTCGCGGTATTCAGGCATCAGCAGAACGTCGCTGCGCCCGTCCTCGCGCACTTCGGCGACGAACTCTTCGAAGCTCGCGGCCCGCGTCAGGTTGAGCAAAGTGTTGGAACGGCAGCCATGACGGTCGCCACCGGTCACCACTGAAAGGCCGAAATCTTTGGCCGTTGCCATGACCGCTTTGTTCTCGCGCCAGGGGCGGAACCCATTGATCTCGAGCGCGTGGATCCAGGCCTTGTATTCGCCGAGGAAACTCCCCAACGCCACGGCGTGTTGTTGGCCGCCGATGAATTCCATGTCCCAGAGCGGGTGGTTCAAGACGACGAGAGTTTCGGGAAACTCGTTGATCCATGTGAGCAGGGCGAGCAGGTCGCGTGACCCGGTATGCGGTCGGGACTGCGCGCCGATTTGGGTGTAGGCGGACATCTCCAGCATCAATTCAGACGCCCGGTCGGGCGGCAGGTTGTGAACGCCGAGATGGAAATAGCCTCTGCCGTAAGGGACGGTCCATTCTACCGAGATCGGAATGCGCCCTTGCGAATCCATCGACTGCAGCCACAACCCGGCCGCGATGTCGTCGTGATCGGTGATCGAGACGATGGCGGGCAAGCCGAGCCGACTCTCGATCTCCAGCGTCTCCATTTCGAAAACCTGTCGGGCCGTCACCGGCGGCGTCCACCACGCTCGCGCGAAGTCGATCTTTTCTCCATAGCGCTTCATCTCGCTCTTGTAGAAACGCGAGAGGACGGGAATGCGCCGGGCATAATGCGGAATGAAGGTCAGCGATTCTCTGGAATGATTGGTGTGGCAATGCATCGAGACGGCCGCGCGAAAGCATTTCGCATAGGAGCGCGAATGATCGCGCCGCTCGTAGACTTGCAGCCGCGTCATGTCGGATACCATGGAGTTCCTCCTTTTCGACGTGTTTGTTTTGGGTGTGAGGCTGAAGATTAATCGAACGATGTAACGTTCGGGTCAGGTAGAAAATAATTCGCGGTCAAAATTACGCTAAATCGCCGTTAAGAGCGATGGTTGGTGGTTGGTTATAGTGTTTGAAATTTACTGTAATCATAATGGGCGGCGGCGCGTATTCCTCTCACCAACCACTAACCACCAATTCCCAGGTTTAGATATTCCTGCTCCAACGCAAACTGCCCGGCTCTCACCTTGCTATGTTTCCTGATCATCAATACCGAGTCGATGATATGAATGACGCCGTTGCGGCATTCGATGTCAGGCTCTACGATGCGCGCGTTGTTGACCTGAAGCCCGCGCCTGGCGTCGATGAGCAGATCGTCTTTCAGCATCGTTCGCAGTGAATATATTTGCCCCAGCTCGCCCGACGTGACTCTGCCCGGCGCGATGTGGTAGCGGATGTTGGCGGCGAGCTTATCGAAATCGTCCAGCATCTCCTCCACGCAATTGCGAGACATTTTTGAAAACGCCTCGTCGTTCGGCGCAAAGACAGTGATGTAATCATCCCCTTTGAGCAGATCAACCAATCCTACAATCTCGACGGCGGCGACCCAGGTCGCCAGCGCGCCCAACCCGGCTGCCATCTGATAAACGCTTTTCACTTTGTTTTCCTGCCAGCTTAATTGGGGGACACACCGGCGCGATAAAATAGACACGCGCCTTCGGAGAGTCTGTGAGCGGGAGCGGCGGGACGCGTCAATATAGCCACAATGATTTAAATGCGCCTCAAGCCGATCTGAAGTATGAGTAAGTTTTGGAGCCTTGGCCCGGCGCCGAGCGCATAATTATGCGATTCGGCGCCTGACGCGCCGCTTGTTTATACGGGCGACGCTGCGCCGTTGGTTTCAACTAAAGAGTTTACATTTCCTTGATCTCAGCTTTACACGTCTTTAACGCGCGGCTGCTACATTCCGCCCTCTGCGCAAACCACCCGATACAGTAAGCAACATTGATGCCGCAAAAGAATGCCTCAAAAGTCTTAAAGGCTGTCACATTGATGCTGGGTGAAGAAAGGATACCGGAAGACCCGTCGCTCATCGCCTCGGACGCCGACAGCGCTGTCTACGACGACGGTTATTTGCGCGTCGAGCACGACAGATTTTATGTCTCTTGCGGAGGACGTCCTCTTTGGCGCCTTTCGCGTCGAGAGTTTTTGATCCTCTCGCGATTGGCGCGCGGCGCTGGCCGCCCGGTTACGAAAGAACAGATTTGGTCTTTCGTCTGGGGGGATACGACAGCTTTCAACGCCAGCAACTTTCGCGTCCATATTGCCAATTTACGCCGAAAACTTGCCCCATTCGGATTAGACATCATTGCGATGGTGCGCGTGGGCTATCGCCTGGATAGGTCTGCCGAATGCGAGGAGGGAGATGGGCAAGTTTAACAGGGAGCAATACAAAACAAGTTCAACCACCTTAAAGGAGCTTTTATGACGCAAACAGAATGCAAGCGGTCCACCAGCCTTTGGCGCATTGGCCGCTTACTAAATGTCTTGTTCGCCATGGCGCTGTTCGGATTGCCGGGCGTGGCGTTGGCGCAAATTGATCAAGCCCGCATCACAGGCGTGGTTCGCGATCAGAGCAGCGCCGTCGTCCCGGGCGCGACCATCACCGTCAAAAACGAACGTACAGGAGAGACCCGTACGACAACTTCGAAGGAGGACGGCAGCTTCGCAGTCTCCAATCTCAAACCTTCGCTCTACACGATCCAGGTGACTGCGGCAAATTTTGCCAAGGCGGAATACACTAGTGTTGAATTGGTCGTCGGCCAGGCGTTCGATTTGGCGGCGGAATTGAAGCCGGCCGGGTCCAGCGAATCCGTCACGATTGTAGGCGGTGAAGAGGCGGCCATTGATACTTCGTCCGCGCGCATGGGCGCGAACGTCAACGAAGCCGAAGTCAAAGGCTTACCGCTCAACGGCCGCCAACTCTCGCAGCTTTATTTGCAAGCGCCCGGCGCGCTCAACAGCGGCTCGGGCACGTTCGGCGACATCCGGTTTTCGGGGCGCGCAGTGGAACAGAATGCCGTCCGTTACGACGGCGTCGAAGGCTCCGCCATCATCGACGCGAGCCCCGGCAACTTGAATGGCGAGATCGCCTCGCCCTTCCGCTTGCAAGCCTCGCTGGAGAACGTGCAAGAGTTCCGAGTCGAGTCGAATAGCTATCCGGCTGAGTACGGCACGGGCACGGGAGGCCAGGTCAGCGTCGTCACCAAATCTGGCGGTAACAGGTTTCACGGCGCGGTTTTTGAGTTTCTGCGCAACGACAAATTCGACTCACGCAACTTCTTCGACCGCGACATCAAATCGCCGCTGAGGCTCAATCAATTCGGCGCGAGTCTGGGTGGACCGGTTGTGAAAGACAAGTTCTTCTTCTTTACCAGCTACGAAGGCTATCGCGTGCGCTCGGGCATCAATATAGTGGAACAGGTACCCAAGCTCTCGAGGTGCGCCACCGCCGCCAACTCCGTTATACAGAACCTGTGCGCTAACGCCTTTCTGTCCCCAAGCGGGACGCGTTTTGTGACCGATCCCACCGTTAGCCCGGATTTCGACTTCGGCCAGTTGGTGGCCAGCAACACGGTCAACGAAGACTCCGGCGCCATGCGCCTCGATTACAGGGCGAACGACAAGAACTCATTCTACGTGCGTTACTTCCGCGACCAGGGCGATAACTCTCAGCCGCAAAACGTTTCCGGCGCGCGCGCGAGCTATTACTATGTTCCGCAAAACGCCGTCTTCGCCTGGCAGACGACCATCGGCGGTAACAAGATCAACGAGGTCAAGCTGGGTTATAATGGGGTTTTAACTCGAGTCAACGGCGCCACGCCACTGGTTAACGGCATTGACCTCTCGGCGTCGACGATCAACATCTCCGGCAGCGTCGCCAACTCGGGCATCGCAGGCCAGGGCAATCCATCTGGCATTTCGATTCCAGGCGGCTTGTTCCGCCTCAATTCAGCGACCAACGGGCGCGGCGCTCCTTACACGGCCTATACCCTCGCTCCGATGGACAACTTCAGTTTGCTGCACGGTAATCACTCAATCAAGTTCGGCGGTGAGGTTCGTTTAGTCCGGCTCTACACGGATCGCCTGGGCGGCACGACCTACTCCTATGGTAACCTCGGCAACTTCCTGACGAACACCGCCGCCACAGTTCAATTTTTAGGTGACGAAAGCTCTCCCAGTCCATTCAATAACGGCGCGACTGGCAACCGCTTCGCCAAGCAGGAGTATTACATCGGATACATTCAGGACGAATGGAGGATCAAGCCGAATCTGACCTTCAACTACGGACTGCGTTATGAGTATTACTCACCGCTTCGCGAAGATAAGGATCTGCAGGTGATCTTCGACATCGATAATGGCGTTATCCTGCCGTCGAATTTGGACGCCTTCAAAACCAGAAAGACCAACTTCGCTCCGCGCCTGTCCGTGGCCTGGTCGCCGTATCAAAGCGGCACGGGCTTTATCGGCGGCGGCAAAACGGTGGTCCGCGCCGGTTTCGGTATCAACTACGGACCGGGACAGGTAGAAGACCAGATTCAGCCAATCGAGTCCGACCGCATCAATTCGACGTTGAGCAACGTCAACAACGCGTTCCCGCTCAACATTCCGGCGACCGTCGCCAACTTCAACACCAATCCCAACAATCGCTCTTTTCAACCACGCGCCTATGACCGCGCCAATTATGAAGTGCCGGAGCGCATCTACTCCTACACTGTTTCGGTCCAGCAGGAACTGCCCTACAAAATGGCGCTGACACTCGCTTATGTCGGCAGCCAGGGGCGAAATCTTTTCCTCCGCAGCGTGACCAACCAGATCACACAGGTGTTGACTAACGTTAACCCGACCGCGAACGCGATCATTGTCCGCCAATTCTCCATCGTTACGCCCGGCGGGCCGGGCCAGAATCCGACGGTGCAGAATCCGTTCGCCGAAATCGACTACAAAACCAGCGGCGGGCACGACAGTTACAACGCCGCGCAAGTTTCGTTGGCGCGCCGCTTCAACACCGGCGTGACGCTAAACGCGCAATACACTTATTCGACAAGCCGCGGCAACACCGCCGGCTCGAACGAAGCCTTAACGTCGGGCAACAACGCTCGCCAATTCAACGGCCCTTTGGGCTTCGACTATGACGACGGCTACAACAACTTCGACGTCCGCCACACCTTCAACGTCAGCGCCATCTACGCGCTGCCTTTTGGTAAGGGTCTCTCCGGCGCCAGCAAGACGCTGCTCGGAGGATGGGAGCTGGGCACGATCCTGAACTCGCGCAGCGGTCTCCCCATTCCCGTGCAGATCACTCGCCCGGACATCCTCTACCGAGACACAATCACAGGCATCTACTACGGCGGGCCGGGGACAAATCGCGTAGCGGTCATCAACAAGCCGGGCGGCGGGGCCTCGCGCAACATAAGCCGTCCCGACCTGATCGCGGGTGTGAATCCCTTCCTCGACAGTGATCGCCAGGTCCTCAACCCGGCGGCCTTTACGATCCCGCAACCGGGCACGTTCGGTAACCTTGAGCGCAATCTTCTGCATGGGCCGAGTTTCATCCAACAGGACGTGATTGTGGCCAAGAAGTTCAACCTTACAGAAGGGACTAACCTCGAGTTCCGCTCGGAGTTCTTTAACATCTTCAATGCGACGAACTTTGGAACTCCGCCCGCGCAACTCCCGAACACCTTCAACAACAACGTCAACAACGCCACGTTGACATTACAGCCCGGTCAGCCTTTCTCGACTGGCACGGCGACATCCGCATTCGGTCTGAACAACCGCACGGTTGAACGCGTGGTCGGCCTGGGCACGAACCGGCAGATTCAGTTCGCGCTGCGACTCAATTTTTAAATTCTGACCATTTTAGAGATAGACCTGCGGGCCGGCGATTATCCGATCGCCGGCCCGATTTGTTTTAGATTCTACTACGCCGCGCGCGTAAGCAAGCGGTTTAGATCGGTACGTCGCCGCGCGGGCGTCCCAATGTTGCGCGGCCGGGTTTAAGGCCAGCTTCCCGAATGATCGCGCGAGACTTACACTTAGTGCGACATGCGGCGAATGCGTTAAGAGGTTGTAGTAATGACCACGGCGCTGGTGTTCATCGCGCTTATCATTGCGGTGGCGCTCCTCTTCGACGTGGCGAACGGCTGGCACGATGCGGCCAACTCAATCGCTACGGTGGTTTCGACTCGTGTGCTTTCTCCAGGGGTCGCGGTCATCTGGGCGGCGTTCTTCAATTTCGTCGCCTTTGCGCTCTTCGGAACTCGCGTGGCGCAGACCATCGGCGGCGACCTCGTCGACATCGAGCGGATCGCAGAGCAGTGGCGGCTCTGGGTTTTACTCTGCGGACTCATCGGCGCCATCATATGGGACGTCATCACCTGGTACTTCGGGCTTCCGACCAGTTCTTCGCATGCGCTTGTCGGCGGTTACGCGGGCGCGACTATAGCGGCGTATGGCGGGATTGTCGGGGCGCTCAAACCGGAGGGATGGATAAAGACCATCTCGTTCATCTTCATCTCGCCGCTGCTCGGAATGATCCTGGGCGTCGCCTTCACGGTCGCGATAGCCTGGATATTCCGGCGCCGCTCTCCCAGCCGTGTGGATAGGCTCTTTCGCAGAGGACAATTGTTTTCGGCTGCGCTCTACAGCCTGGGGCACGGCGGGGCGGACGCGCAAAAGACGATGGGCATTATCGCCGCTGTGCTCGCCGCCGGCGGCGTCAACCTGGGAGCCACTGAACATATTCCGCTGTGGGTCGTCCTGAGTTGCCATGCGGCGATGGCGCTGGGCACGATGGTAGGCGGCTGGCGAATAGTTCGCACAATGGGATCGCGCATCACGAAGCTCAAGCCCGTGGGCGGATTCGCGGCAGAGACGGCGGGCGCTTTGACGCTCTTTATGGCGATTTACGGCGGGATTCCGGTCAGCACAACGCATACAATCACGGGCGCAATCGTCGGTGTGGGGGCGACGCGGCGGCTCTCCGCCGTGCGCTGGGGAGTGGCGAGGAGAGTGGTTTGGGCCTGGGTGATGACGATACCCTGCTCTGCGCTGATGGCCGCGATATGTTTTTTCATCGTTGCGGCCCTACATAAATGACACTACGCTTTGGAACAGTACCGCGCGAGCGACTGCGGATCTGACTTATAAAACAGCCGCGCATCAATCGCGCGCGGTACTGTCGCAGTGTTTTATGAAGCCGGCGTGGCGCTTGCGCGGGCGACGGGCAGCGTGAACGTGATGGTTGTGCCAAAGCCGACTTGTGACTGGGCGCTGATCTGCCCGCCGTGGGCTTCGACCAGGCGCTTGGATATGGCCAGACCAAGGCCCGTGCTTCCTGGCTGGACGCCGGGCACGGACAGGAAGCGGTGGAAGAGTCGCGTGAGATATTCCGGAGGAATGCCGTGCCCAGTGTCGGCGACGGAGATTGATATGTAATCTTCGCGCCGGGCCGCCGTGATTCGTATTTCGCCGCCGCGCGGCGTGTAGCGGATGGCGTTGCTGAGCAGGTTGTCGAGCACTCGCTTTATCTGTTCAGCGTCCGCGTTCAACTGAGGCAGCCCGCCGGCGATATCCGTCTTGAGCGATTGATCCTTGGCCTCGGCCGCCAAACGAAAAGACTCGACGGCCTTTTGAATGAGCTCTTCTATCCTGACCGGCGCGAGGCGCGGCGTAGCCTCGCCCGATTCGATAAGCGACAAATCGGTCAGATCGCGCATCAGCCTCTCCAGACGCTCACCATCTTCGCGACAGGCGTAAAGAATATCCTTCTGCTTATCGGTCAATTCTCCGGCGGCGTCTGTGATCAGGCAGTGCAGTCCCATCTGCAAATTTAACAGCGGGGACTGCAGGTAGTGAGCGGCGGTGTTGACGAATTCGGATTTGAGCCGGTCTATCTCGCGAAGGTGAGTAATGTTCTCCAGCAGCGCGACAGCCCCCAACAAATGACCCTCTTCATTGCGCATCGGCGTCGTCCGAAGGCGAAAACTCTGCTCCGCTCCGTTAATTGATATAGGGATGGCCGCGGCGACGCTCTCCATAGCCACGGGGCGTTGCGCGCGCAGCGCTTCCGAAACCGCCATCGCAATGCGCTGGTCGTGAGTAACCTCGGCGATTGGTTTGCCGACGATCTCAGCCCTCGCGCCGAAAAGCGATTCCGCCGCGCGGTTCAGCCTGGTTACCTTTCCTTCGCCGTCGGTCACAATCACCGGCTCGAAAAGCGAATCAATCGCCGCTTCTGTGGTCTGCTGCGCCACGACGAGGCGGCCCAGGTCGGAGCGGCGCAATTGCTGAATGCGCTCCGCCATGCGATTGAACTCGGCGGCCAGAATTCCTATTTCGTCGCGCGACAATACCCGGGCCTTCGCCGTGAGGTCGCCACCGGCGATCTTCGCCACCGTCGCGGTCAACTCACGCACGGGCCGCATAATGCCGTTAGCTAGTAGAACGGCCAGCGCCAGCCCCGCCGCTACAAGCGCGCCGGCCAGCGCCAAAGTGAGGATGAATTCGCGCCGCGCGAATCCCTCCGCCTGATCGGACTTTGCGGCCATCGCGCGCTGATTGAGCTGTAAAAGCTGATCACACTCGGCGCGGGTCTTATTGAAGATCGGTTCGAGCCGCTGGAAATAATCCTCCGGCCGCCGCCTTTCCCCCTCGGCGATGAAGGCCTCGAAGCGGCGGTAATATTCGTCGCGGTCGCTTCGGATCGCTTCGATGACCTCAGCCTCACCCGGCTCGGTGATATTTCCCGCGGCATTCTCGAAGGCCGCGTCGAACCGGGCGCGATGCTCCTTGAACTGCGCCATCGCGCGATCGCGATTCCCCAGCAGCAGAAAGAGCGCGGCCGAATCCATTCGCTCCAGACTCTCTTTCATATCCTGCGCGGCGACCACCGAATCGTAATTGTTTGAAATGATATGCCGGGACACTTCTCCCAGTTCGCGCAAACTTAGGGCGCTCCACGCGCCGAGCGCCACGAGCGCGGCGATGAAGATAAAAAAGCTGAGCAGAAGCTTGTTACGAAGATTCATAATAAATCAGTCCGCCGGCTGCTCTGCTGCCCCTGCGCGTGAATCACGCCCTTCCAATGGCACGACCTGCACCGTCGCGTCGCGCACCTCGTTCAGGAAGCGGTTGATGACCGAGCCGCGCAACAGTATGTCCCAGCGCGAACGCGCCGACTGGCCGAAAATGACGTGCGTGACGCCTTCGCGCCTGGCGAAATCAATTAACGCGTCGGCGACGTTGGCGCCTTTCAATTTGACCACCTTCGCGCCGAGTTCCTCGGCGAAACGCAGGCTCTCCGCAAGCGTGACGTAATCTTTCGGGTCGATGCGGCCCGGCTCTTCGCGCGGCGTTTCGACGTAAACGGCGTACCAGTCCGAAGCCAGCCGCCCGGCGATTCGCGAACCGACTCGCAGCAATTTCTTGGCGCCGCCGCGCGAAGCGATACAGACCATCACCTTCTCCGGGATGACGGCCTGCTCCAACCCTTCGCGTTCGCGGTAATCCTGCGCTTTCGCGGCCTGGTCTTCCGCCACCTGGCGCAGCGCCAGCTCGCGCAGCGCCGAAAGATTGCCTTTGCGGAAAAAATTGGTGAGAGCCTGCTCGATCTTTTCGACTCTATAGATTTTGCCCTGGCGCAACCGCGTGCGCAGCGTGTCGACCGAAACGTCAACGTTGACTACCTCATCGGCGCGGCGCAGGAAGCTGTCAGGGACCGTCTCCCTCACTTTGACGCCGGTGGTGCGCGCCACCGCGTCGTTGAGTGATTCGATGTGCTGGATGTTTACGGCTGTAATGACCGAAATGCCCGCGTCGAGCATGTCGAGCGCGTCCTCGTAACGCTTGTGATGCTTCGAGCCAGGGACGTTGGTATGCGCCAACTCGTCAACTATGGCTATCTCAGGCCGGCGGGCGATGACGGCGTCAACATCCATCTCCTGTAGCCTGACGCCTCGGTATTCGATCTCGCGCATCGGAATGCGTTCGAGGTCGCCGATTAGCGCTTCGGTCTCGACGCGGCCGTGCGCTTCCACGAACGCCACAACTATGTCCACGCCTTGTTTCTTGAAGTGGTGGGCGTCTTCCAGCATCTGATATGTTTTGCCTACGCCTGCCGCCGCGCCAATGTAAACGCGCAGATTCGCTCGCTCGCTCTCCTTGAGTCTCGCGAGCAGCGATTCGGGCGTTGGTCGGTTATATTCACTGATCATCTGTTTTAGCCCGGTCCTGAGTGGGACGCATTTCAATAATAATGATTCAGTTACATCTTTATCTTACCCGCTCATCATCAGATGTTCGAGGACCGATCCCATCTCAAATCTACAGCGCTCATACGGCAAACTCATCAAACGCTCCGTCTACTGCGCGGGCACAGCGTTAGCGGCGGCCGGACGCGGCCGCTTGCTGTCGAGATCGAGGTTGAGTTCCAGCACATTGACAACCGGCTCACCGAGGAAGCCGAACTGCCGCCCCGTGGTATGCGCTTGCAGCAATTGCCGCACTTCCTCTTCGCTTATCCCGCGCTCTTTCGCCACGCGCGGTACCTGGAATTCAGCCGCCGCGGGCGAGATGTGCGGGTCCAGACCCGACGCGGAAGTGGTCACCAGGTCAACCGGCACGGGCTTGCCGGGGTTTTCCGCCTGCAGCTTCTCGGTGTCGGCCTTGACGCGGTCAATCAACTTCTTATTGGTCGGCCCGTAGTTTGTCCCCGCCGATCCCGCGGCGTCGTACCCATTCGCGCCCGCCGCCGAAGGGCGCGAGCGGAAGTAACCGGGGGATGAGAACGGCTGCCCGATGATGCGTGAGCCTATGACCTGGCCGTTGCGCTCGATCAATTGCCCGTTGGCCTTATCGTGGAAGATCACCTGCGCGATCCCCGTGACCACGAGCGGATAAATCAATCCCAGCAAAACTGTCGTCACGATCGTCATCAATATCGCAGTAACGAGATTTTTCATAATCTTCAATCTCCCATCTCAAATTTTTCACGCCAATCCCAAAGCCACGATGATCACGTCAATGATCTTGATCCCGATGAACGGAATGATTACGCCGCCCAGCCCGTAGATCAATAAGTTTTGCCGCAACAGCGAGGCCGCGCTCAGCGGGCGATATTTGACGCCTCTGAGCGCCAGCGGAATCAGGGCGATGATGATCAGCGCGTTGAAGATCACCGCCGAAAGGATCGCCGATTGCGGCGTGGCCAGGCGCATAATGTTGAGCGAGTTCAGCACCGGGAACGCGACCGAGAACATCGCCGGAATGATGGCGAAATATTTCGCCACGTCGTTAGCGATTGAAAACGTCGTCAGCGCGCCACGAGTCATCAGGAGTTGTTTGCCTATCTCGACGACCTCGATCAGTTTGGTCGGATTGGAATCGAGGTCGACCATATTGCCGGCTTCTTTCGCGGCCTGCGTGCCGGTGTTCATTGCGACGCCGACATCGGCCTGGGCCAACGCCGGCGCGTCGTTCGTACCGTCACCGGTCATCGCTACCAGCTTGCCGTCGGCCTGTTCGCGTTTGATCAGAGCCATCTTGTCTTCGGGCTTCGCTTCGGCCAGGAAATCGTCCACTCCGGCTTCGCGCGCGATCGTTGCGGCGGTCAGGGGGTTGTCACCCGTGATCATCACCGTGCGGATGCCCATCGCGCGAAGTTGATCGAATCGCTCCTTCATCCCGCCTTTGACGATGTCTTTGAGATAGATCACGCCGAGGGCGCGCGCGCCGTCTGCCACGACCAGCGGAGTGCCGCCTTGACGAGAGATGCGTTCGACCGTCTCGCGGATTTCTTTCGGAGGGGCGGAGCCGTTTCCGCCGATGTATTTTTCAATCGCGTCCACCGCGCCTTTGCGGATTTCGCGCCCGTCGTAATTGACGCCGGACATTCGCGTCTGCGCGGTGAATGGGATGAAATGCGCCTCGTGCGGTTGAAGCTCGCGCCCGCGCAGGCCGTATTTCTCTTTCGCCAGCACGATGATCGAGCGGCCTTCCGGCGTCTCGTCGGCGAGCGACGAAAGCTGCGCGGCGTCGGCCAATTCCGTCTCGTTCACGCCCGGCATCGGTATGAATTCGGTCGCCTGCCGATTGCCGAGCGTGATGGTGCCTGTCTTGTCGAGCAGCAGCGTGTTTACGTCGCCAGCCGCCTCGACCGCGCGGCCCGACATCGCCAGCACGTTGTGCTGCACCAGACGATCCATTCCCGCGATTCCGATGGCCGAAAGCAGGCCGCCGATCGTCGTCGGAATCAGGCAGACCAGCAGCGAGACAAGCACGAAGATTGATTGCGGCGCGTTCGAATAGATCGCGAACGGCTGCAGCGTCACGACCGCCAGCAGGAAGACGATCGTCAATCCGGCGAGCAGAATGTTGAGCGCGATCTCGTTCGGCGTCTTCTGCCGCTCGGCCCCTTCGACCAGCGCGATCATCCGGTCAATAAACGTCTCGCCCGGATTCGACGTGATGCGGACTTTGATCATATCTGAGAGCACGCGCGTGCCGCCCGTCACCGCCGAACGGTCGCCGCCCGCTTCACGGATCACCGGCGCCGATTCGCCCGTAATCGCCGATTCGTCAATTGAGGCCACGCCCTCGATCACTTCGCCGTCGCCCGGGATGAATTCTCCCGCGGAGACCACCACGACATCATCCCTGCGCAGCCGCGGAGCCGGCACGTCTTCAAGGCGTCCGCCGGGCAGCAGCCGGTGAGCGATGGTTTCCGTCTTCGCCCTGCGCAGCGTATCGGCCTGCGCCTTGCCGCGCCCTTCGGCCATCGCCGTCGCGAAGTTGGCGAAGAGCACTGTGAACCAGAGCCACAGGGTAATTTGTAGTTCGAAGCCGATTGGCGCGCCCTTCGCGATGTCGCGGATGAGCAGGATCGTCGTCAGGACGCTGCCGACCTCGACGACGAACATGACCGGGTTTCCCATCATCTTGATCGGGTTCAGCTTGCGAAACGCGTCCAGGAGCGCGCGCCGGATGATCTTCGGATCCCAAATCGAAATAGTTTTATGTTTTGCCATAATTCTCTCCGAGTCAGTACCGCAGGCGGCACTGACTCGCTAAAACACCTGCCCCGCATACATCAACAAGTGCTCGACAATCGGTCCCAGGCTCAGAACAGGGAAGAAGGTCAGCGCGCCAACGATCAGGATCACGCTTACCAACAGCGTCGTGAATAGCGGCGTCGTCACCGGGAACGTGCCCAGGGACGGCGGCACAGCCTTTTTACGCCCCAGGCTGCCCGCGAGCGCCAGCATCGGGATGATCATGAAGAAACGCCCGAGCAGCATGGCGAAGCCGATGGTCGTGTTGTACCAATAAGTGTTCGCTGAAATCCCCGCGAACGCCGATCCATTGTTGCCTGTGCCCGAGGTGAATGCGTAGAGCATTTCGGACAGCCCGTGCGGCCCGGCGTTGTTTAGTTGCGACGTGCCGAATCCGGGCGAGACCGAAGAGATGGCCGTAAAGACCAGGATCGTGAGCGGGAAGATCAGCACGTTGAGCATCGCCATCTTCACGTCGTAAGCCTCGACCTTCTTGCCCATATACTCCGGCGTGCGTCCTACCATCAGCCCCGCGATGAAGACCGATAGAATGACGTAGATCAGGATGCCGTACATCCCCGCGCCGACCCCGCCGAAGATCACCTCGCTGAGCAGGATGTTGGTCAATGGAACCATGCCTCCGAGCGGAGTGAATGAATCGTGCCACGAGTTGATCGCGCCGCAAGAAGCGTCCGTCGTGATCGTTGCCCAGAGCGTGGAATTGGCGAGGCCAAAGCGCGCCTCTTTTCCTTCCATGTTTCCGCCCGGCTGCATCGCGGTTGTGGCCTGGTCAACGCCCGCCGGGAAGATCGGGTTGCCTCTGGCCTCAGCCCAGTAGCAAACAAGGATGCCGACGAAGAAGAGCGCCGCCATCGCGCCGAAGACCGCCCAGCCGTGCTTCTGCGAACCGGTCATGCGGCCGAGCGTGTATGTCAGCCCCGCCGAGACGGCGAAGATCGCGAACATCTCCAGCAGGTTGGTGAAAGGGGTCGGGTTCTCATAAGGGTGCGCGCTGTTGGCGTTGAAAAAACCACCGCCGTTCGTGCCCCACTCCTTGATGAATTCCTGCGAAGCGACTGGCCCCTGAGCGATCTTCTGCTCGGTTATAGTCTCGGTTGTTGTCTTACCGTCGGCGCCCGTATTCTCTACTTTCTGCGGGTCAACGATCTTGGCGACCGTGTAAGGCTTGAGGTTCTGCGGCACGCCACCGGCGACCAGCAGCAGCGCGCCGGCCAGGCAAAAAGGCAGGCAGACCCAGAGGGCCGCGCGCGTCATGTCCACCCAGAAGTTGCCGAGCGTGTCCCGCTCGCGCCTCGAGATGCCACGAATGAATGCGATGGCCAGCGCGATGCCGACCGCCGCAGATATGAAGTTGTGATAAGCCAGTCCCGCCATCTGCGTCAGGTAGCTCATTGTGACTTCGGGCACGTAGCTCTGCCAGTTGGTGTTGGTCGTAAACGACGCAGCCGTGTTGAAGGAAGAACTCGGCTCTATGTTGGCGAGCTTCTCCGGGTTGAACGGCAACCATGCCTGAGCCCGCTGCATTAAATACAGGACAACCATCGAGACAACGCTGAAGAGCAGCATCGCCGCGGCGTATTCCGTCCAGCGCATCTCTCGCTGCTCGTCCACGCCGGTCAGGCGATAGATCAGCCGCTCGATGGGCCTCAACACGGGATCCAGAAAAGTCCGTTCGCGGTTGAAGACTCGCGCCATAAAGACGCCCATCGGCTTTGTGACCGCAAGGATCAGGGCGAAGAAAAATAGGATTTGGAACCAGCCATTGAGTGTCATCTCAGAACCTCTCCGGTTTGAGTAATGCGTAAGTCAGATAAATCAGCAGTAATGCTGAGACCGCAATACCGACGATTGCTTCCCAACCCATTGTGAATTCCTCCTTACAGCTTCTCGCACCCGCGCACGTAAGCGAGCGAGAGCAGGAAAAAAATGATCGTTGATCCTATAAAGATCAGGTCTAACATAAGCCTCCTTTGAATTGCCTTCACTGTCACTCAAATCGTTATTGGCGGCGCTCATATTCAACGCGGACGCGCCCAGCGAATACGCTTCCCGCGCCCTTTTTTGCGGAGCCGGTGGCGCACGATCCACAAAGCGCAAGAGAGACGAAGGAAGAACTTGAACTCCTTCAGGAAAGCGCCTGCCGCTCGTTTTAGCTCTTTCAGCTTCGAAGCCCAACCGGCCTTGTCCGGGGCCGACAATCGTTCATCTTCGGCGGAGCCATCGGCATTAACGAGGGGATTTCCGCTCCCTTGATTCAATGTTTTCACTTCCCTAACCGTTGGTGAAGACCCGAGCGCAAGCGCTGGCGCAGCGCCAGAAGCGCCTGCCGCTTGCGCTCGTCCTCGCTGCCCGCCGCCGGCCGCGCCTCGCGCCGGTCTGGGAGCAGGCGCGCAAGCAGTCGCTTAATCCTGTCCGACAACAGCTTGTTAGGCTTATCTCTATCTGGGAGCATGACTCGACTTCATTCGCGAAAAGTGAACCATTCATCGCCGAAGACTCTTTGTTTTCGAGGTCGCTTAGAACGTCACACCATAGTAGACGAAGAGCGCGTTGTTCTTCCGGCCATAATTGCCAAAACTGTAGCCGACATTGACCAGTTGGTTCTTCGGCAGGGCGAAAGAGAATCCCGGCGTCACATAGCCGAAGCCGTTCCTGCCGCTGAACCAATCGGTCACGAAGCTGACTTTGCTGGCGATCGGCTGCTCATAGCCCACCATTGCGCCGCCTTTGTCCACATCGGCATTCAAGCCGGCGATTCCATATCCGCCGACGGTAAAACGCGGACCATAACCGCCTTTGAACTTCTTGCTGGCGTTGCCGTAGAAAAATCCGAAGGAGTCGTTGGCGCTACGATCTTTCAGCGGCGTGTAAGCGATGGCGCCGGCCGACATCGCCATCCCCCTATCTTCGTTCGCGTAGAACCGCCACTTGATGTTCGGCTGCGCGTAAACGACGGTCGGGGCCGCCGAATGAGTAGACGCCACATTGAGTCCGACCTCTACGCCTTTGCCTACGCCGGCGACGACGCGAGGGTCGTAAGTTTGGAAGCCGCCCTTGTCATGACTCTCCAAGTGGCTCAGGAAGTCGAACTCAAAATAGACCTTCTTCGGCGCCACAGCGTCAGTGGTCGGGATATTGAAGATGGTGGATTGCGCGAAGGCCGTCTGATACTGCAGTACAGTCAAAGCGCCAATGACGCTTAGCGCGAATACGATCGCCCTTCGCTTTGAAGTGAACAATGTTCTATTCAATATGATTGCCTGCCTTCTCTAAAGTCCCCAATTCACTCTTCAACATGACCGAATGCCCGATTTGAAAATCAAGCTCGGTGGGGCCCCGCTTCGGGGTCATCGAAGCCGGTCGCCGAAGGAGCAAGTAGCTCAGCGGCAGAAACATCAAAAGCGCGATTAATTGTGTGTCCATCTTAGTTGATTACTCCCATGCCGGTTGCGCGATGAATCGTTGCCGAACGCGAGGAGTTCATGCGCAGCCGCAAAATTCACTGTTCCTCGTCATCATCTTCATCTTCATAGCGCACAACTTTGGAACCACGTTGTGGCTTGTCTTTCTCAATCCAATCCATGCAATACCCGCCGATAATCAAGAGCGGGATAGTCAGGAAGAGCAATATCGCGCCGGAGGTCGAAAGCCAGCGCCGCGCGCCTTCGTTGGCTACAAACCAACTGGCCGCTGTGAACACCCCTCCGAACATCGCCGAAGCGACGCCGCCGAACAGCCCGGCCACTACGCAAGCGACTTGCGCTTGCTCGATCGCGCGCCGCCCTGTTACGCGGGGTTTCGCTCCCGCTGGCGCTTTCCGACGTACAAATGCCAATACGCACATATCATCTCCCTTCGGCCGCCGCCGCTCGGCGCGGGAGTTTGGCGTAGAACCGTCTAAGCAACCCCCGTTCCGGCCATGCGAAAAGCACTGTTCTTCATGTAGGTAGATTGATCATTGACTCTGTCAGCATAGGACAGAGCCTATAAGGATGGCGTAAGCGGTTTATAAATAATTCGTAAGGGCGTCCTGACCGATTTTCCCCGGGGTTTTGCGGCGCCAGATCGATATCGTTAGAACCGGATGATCGCATCCATCGCGAACATGAACTGTTTATTCTTACGTCCGTTGTCCCATGGCCTGGCGCTGAAGGCATACTCATATCGGAGTTCCGGTCGAATCGTAATCAGTTCACCGAAACGATGCGTCAACCCCACAGTCCAGCTCGACAATGTAGTTGCAAAGCCTGTGCGCTCGCCCTTTACATCAACAAGGTAGTCGATCGGCCGCAACGTGATGAAGTTACGTTTGGAAAGCTTTATGACCGTGTAGTTGACCGCGCCAATAGCCGGAGCATTCCCTGGAATCGGGGCGCCTGGACCCGTTAAACGGAACCAGGACCTGGGCGGGCCGAAGTTGACCGTCCCACCCACCAGCGCGTGACTCTGATAGATATAGTAGGTCTCCGTCATTGTTACGAAAGTCCCCTTCTCGTTGAACCGATGGGACCACGTGATGTTTGACTGCTGTAGATTGTCGTGAAAGCCCTTGAAGCGCCCGTTGTTTATTGAGTTTATTCCACCGTAAATGGAGTCATTATTGCTCTTGGACACCCACCGAACCAAAAACTGGCCGGTTGGATGAGCGGAGTCAGTCCAGGGGGCAACGTCGCAACCCGCATGAATGCCGCCCAGAATAGTCCAACTGTCACTCAGTTTTACCGCGGCATTGACGCCTGTTTGCGTGTAACAATCAAACGTGAACATCAGGGAGTGCGTAAACAGGTAATTGTCCGGCGACAACTGCGCTTCAATGTCCGGCGGCGAAATATATCGTCCGATCTTGATTACCATTCCCTTCGCAACCTTGGGTACATAGATGAGTCCGTACGCCTCGACCGGATCCGCGCCATATAATTGATTTCGGGCGAGGAGTTGCCCACTGAACCAACCCTTAGCCGTCGTCCATCTGTAGTCGATGCCGTAGAGGCCCGTTAACCGGAAGCCCCAATCAACATGGTCGGTCTGCACCGTATCCGGCAGCCGCTCGAAACGAAGAATCCCCTGGTCCAGCTGGGGAATTTTTGGAACTATGGCGTA
>DASTMP010000266.1:0-33618 GCA_035714085.1 Blastocatellia bacterium | reverse complement strand
GCGCCGTATTTCGGCATCGAGATCGCTTCCTCGATTGAAAGGCCGCCGACGGCCTGCACCGGGATGCTGACGGCCTCGACGACGGCCTTCAGATCGTCAAGCGGACTGAGGCGCTTGCCCGTGTCCGCAAAAATGCCGTTTCGCTCGTCGAAGCCGGTGTGATGCACGATGTAATCAACGCCCAGGTCTTCCATCCATTTCGAGGCGGCGGCTTTGTCTTCGCAGACCATATTGTCGCCCATCACCTTGACGCCGAAATCGCGCCCGGCTTTGACAACGCATTTGATTGTCTCCGCATGCGCGCGCGCCATCACTACCACGTGCGTCGCGCCGGCTTTGGCCATCATCTCGGCTTCAAGATAGCCGCCGTCCATCGTTTTCAGGTCGGCGATTATCGGATGATCAGGAAATTCCCGTCGCAACGCGCGCACGCCGTGAAGCCCTTCGGCGAGAATGAGCGGTGTGCCCGCTTCGAGCCAGTCAACGCCGGCTTCGACCGCGATACGCGCGGTTTCAATCGCTTCTTTGATGTCGGTCAGATCGAGTGAGATTTGAACTATCGGTTGATGGGAGATTTTCATTGGATTGAATTTTCGAGCAATGATGCTTTACGTGATTTTGATTAAACCGCCGATGCCTATCAACACGCCATTAAAAGCATTTGCGACGAGCCACAGCCAGAATGATTTTTTCATCCCTTTTCGCGCAGTCAAATATTCCCCATCGCGGGTTTCCCAATTCCCGTGTCGGCGAAACCATCTCCCGATGATTATCATTGGTGTGACCCAAAAGAGACTTGTCACCACATTAAACCAAAGAGGCAAATCATACATGAATCGAAAGAAGCTCACCCCCAGAAACATGTAAGCGCCGACATCGACGGTGCGAATTGTATTAGCTGAACTGACAGCTTGAGTGAGGATGAAATTATTTACGACGCTGGCCACCATGTCCTCATGGTCAATTTTAATTCCGCATTGTGGGCAGCATTCCCGCTCGAATAAAATCTGTTCGTTACAGGTGTGGCACTTTCCGATAAGTGATAATTCCGGGTCAAGAAAGTTTCTATCTAACATTTCCAAACTCACAGATTTTCGGGCGCACACGCAACGAAGATAGAAGATAAATGAAGCTCGCGCATAAATCAGCATAGCGCTTTGGAGTGCGGTTGCTCGGGATACTGCTGGCAAACTCCCATTGTGTGTTGAGGACAGCGATACAACTGACGACTGGCTACAGACAACTGATCACTGGTTCAAAATAAACACAAGCGATTGGCTCCGAGCGCCGGTTTATTTTTCATCAGTCGTCAGTCGTCAGTCGTCGGTTGTCAGTCGTCAGGTATTTCTATTCTGAACACCAAGGCTAAAAACGCTGTAGGCCGTAAAACCTGAGTTTGCCAGCAGTATCTCAAGCAGCCGCACTCCAAAAGCTGTCGCCATTTCAAGCAGTCGATTCTATTCAACTTTAATTCGCATACGCTTCAGAAAAATAGCCGTTACTTTAGCGTGCGAATCTTGACGTTACGGTACCAGACGGCGTTGCCGTGGTCCTGCAGGAGAATGTGGCCTTTGGCGGTTTCGCCGAAGCCTTTCGTGTTTTTGAACTTGCTCTCGGCGATGTGTTTTTTCAACTCCTCACCGCCGCGCTCGAATTCGACAACCTTCATGCCGTTCAGCCAATGCTCGATATGATTGCCTTTGACGACGATGCGCGTGAGGTTGAATTCGCCAATGGGGTTGAGCTTCTTGTCCTTGCTCGCGGGAATCAGGTCATAGAGCGATCCGGCGGTGCGATTGCCCGCGATTCCCGCCTTGGCGTCGGGATGGTTTTCGTCATCCAGAACCTGGTATTCAAAACCGACGCCGGATCTGCCGGTCGGCGGCAGGCTTTCGGAAATCAGATACTTGATGCCGCTGTTGGCCCCTTCCGACAGTTTCCATTCGATCGAAAGCTCGAAGTTGTCGAATTGATCAACCGTGATCAAATCGCCGCCCGCCTGTCCCAGTTCGCCCTGGGCCGGAATCTTTTTGATGCAGCCGTCTTCGATTGCCCAACTGGCGGGAACTTTATCGCTGTGAAAACCGCGCCAGCCGTCGAAGGTTTTGCCGTCGAAGAGCAGTCGCCATCCGGCGGCCTTTTCGCCTTCGGTCAGTTGGTTGGCGGGAGTTTTATTCTGAGCCGGCGCTGCGATGATGAGCGTTACAACGGTCAATAATAGCGATGCAATGTTTGTCTTCACGGCTTTTCCTCGATTGGTTTGCGGTATTGAACTCTGAATCTTCTGACCGGCGGGTCTTCTCGATCAAAGAAATCTTCGAGCGAAATCAACTTCAAACCCGATTGAACGAAAGGTTCCAGATCGCTCAAGGTCAGCGGCCAGGGCATTGATCCCGGATCGTCATCCGGTTCCCGGCCACGGGCTATGACGAGCGACGTTCCGCCCGGGGTTACACAATTAACCATCGCGGAGATCGCGGCGGGCCGCAATTGCGACGGCAAGACCTGGAGCGTGTTGACCTCTACGACGAAATGAAAAGCCTCGCGCCATTCCGCAGGGAGTTCGAACAAATCAGCTACAACGTAATCGACTTTTGAATCGGGATAACGCCGCTTGCACCACTTGATAGCTTCAGCGGAGATGTCGAAGGCGGTCACATCGAATCTGCGCGACGCAAGCGACTCGGAGTCATCGCCGAGTCCGCAACCTAAGACCAGCGCGCGCCGGCCTTCGCCTCGCGTATCGTTTTCATTCACCCAGCTTACGAGATGAGGGTTGGGAACCAGATCGGCCCACGGGATGCGTTCGGCGGCGCCCTCGGCCTCGGCGTAGAGCGCGTCAAACCAGCCTCTGGCGTCGCCTCGCGAAAGAAAGTTGTTTGCGAGTTCTCTTGCCCGCGCTCTGCTCATAGCTCTGTTCGCCTGATGAAATCAAGTATGACCTGAGCCAACTCTTCGCCTTTATCTTCCTGAAGAAAATGTCCGGCGCCCACGATAGTCACGTGCGGCTGGCCTTGCGCGCCCGGAACCAGTTTTTGAAAGACCCGCTCGCTTCCTCGCGTCACTGGATCGCTGTCGCTGAAAGCAGTCAGCAGCGGTTTTTCCCAACGGCGAAGAACCTCCCACGCGCGACGATTGGCTTTCGACGCCGGATCATCAGGTCTGATCGGCACAAGCAGCGGAAACTGGCGCGCGCCGGCTTTATAACTGTCGTCTGGGAACGGCGCGTTGTACGCCGCGATGACTTCAGGCGGCGGATCGTTCACGCATCCGCCTTTGACTATGCCGCCGACGTGGAAGTTTTCGACCGTTTGCGAATACTCGCGCCAGCGCATGAAGCCCTCGGTCATCGGTTGATCGCCTGTGGGCAGTCCGGTGTTGGCGACGACTATGCGCGCGAACCGGTCGGGATTTTCAGCCGCTACGCGTAAGCCGATCAGACCGCCCCAATCCTGACCGACGAGCGTGATCTCGCGCAGGTCTAGCGATTCGATCAGCCCTCTCATCACGTCAACGTGAAACTGGTAGGTATAATCCTCGCGCCGCGCGGGTTTGTCCGAGCGCCCGAAGCCCGCTAGATCGGGCGCGACGGCGCGAAGTCCGGCGGCCGTGATGACGGGAATCATCTTGCGATAAAGATAAGACCACGACGGTTCGCCGTGCAGCATCAACACCGGCGCGGCGCCCGGCGGACCTTCATCAACGTAATGGATGCGCAGTCCGGCGATCTCGACGTAGTGTGGGGTGAAATCAAAATCAGGCAGATTATTGAACCGCTCGTCCGGAGTTCGCAGAATTTCCATCCGATTTCCTTTCAACAACTGACTCAATCTTGACAGGGAATTGCTTGGATAATAGATTCACTTACCGATCGGTAACTTAAACCGCGCGGGCATTATAAGCCCGTCGTTTCTTGGACGCCAAAAGTATCATCGTGAACATAATAGTTTGTCTCAAACAAATCCTCGACCCTGAGATTCCCGCGCGCGATTTCCGCGTTGACGGCGAGAAAAAAGAGGCCGCGCGGGGCTCGGCCAATCTGGTCACGAACATCTTCTGCGAGAATGCGCTGGAGACCGCGCTCCAATTGCGTGAAAAATCGGGCGGCAGGATCACCGCGCTAACATTCGGCGCTGAGGTGGCTGAAGACACGCTGCGAAAAGCCCTGGCGATGAAGGCCGACGCGGCCACGCTCGTGGTCAACGACGGCCATCCGCACCCTGATCCGCTGGCCGTGGCGCAAACGCTCGCCGCCGCGATCCGCAAGATCGGCGCTTTCGACCTGGTGATGCTGGGCCGCGAATCGGGTGATTGGGGCGTTGCGCAGACCGGCGGGTTGCTGGCGGAAGAATTGGGCGCGCCCTGCGTCTCATTCGTCGATCACATCGAAGCGAGCGGCGACGGTCTTATCGTCAAACGCCAGACCGAAAACGGCTGGGAGAAGCTGACCGCGAAGCTGCCGCTGGTCGTCACAATCACCAACAATGAATTCAACGTCCCGCGCATTCCTAAGACGCGCGACATTATGATGTCCGCGCGCCAGCCGATCACGAAATGGACGTTGGAGGAAATCGGCGTCAACGCGGCGGCGGTCCGCGCGGGCGGAAGCTATTACGAAGTCGTCGATTTGACCGTCCCGGTCAAAGACGTGACCTGCGAGTTCGTATCCGGCGACACGTTGGAGCAGAAGGTTGACAGGTTCGCCGAGCGCATTGTCGAAATTACGCGCGCTTTGTGATAGACCATTACTATAGATTTTATGAGCGACATAGTTATCTGTCTGTTTTCCGGTTCCGGCTACAACAGCGCCACGCAAGGCGTTGTCGGCGCGGGGAAGCGTCTAGCCAATCAAATCAATGGCAGGCTACATGCCATTATCGCGGGCGCGCACGATCCTGAGTTGAACATCCGGGTCGCGTCTGTCGCCGACGCCGTCGTAACCGCCGACCAGAGAGAACTGATCCGCTACCAGCCGGAATTGCACTTGAACGTGATCACGCAAATCTGCCGCGACATCGCGCCGCGCGTGGTCCTGTTCGGCAGCGACACATACAGCCAGGAGACCGCGCCGCGATTGGCTCATCGACTTGGAGGAGCGGCCGCCGGGGATTGTCTCGAATTGATGACTGACGGCGCCGCGATCAGAGTCAAGCGCAGCGTCTACGGCGGCAAGGCCATAGCCACGATCGAACTGAAGAGGTCGCCCGCGGTCTTATGGCTGCGCGCCCGCGCGTTCGAGCCAGTGGCCACGAATTTGGCGTCGGTGACCACGGTCAGGCGAACCCGTTACGATCTTCAACCCGATGACCGCACGCAGATCATCGAACGCAAATCTGAGGCGACTGGCGCGGCGCGATTGGAAGACGCGCGCGTGATCGTTTCGGGAGGCCGGGGCTTGGGCGGCCCCGAACCGTTCAAGGATTTGCAGGAACTCGCGACGATCTTGGGCGGCCAGACCGCCGCGTCGCGCGCCGCCTGCGATTCGGGATGGTGCCCGCCGTCGTGGCAGGTAGGCCAGACGGGCAAGAAGGTCGCGCCCGGTTTGTACATCGCCGTGGCGATTCGCGGCGCGAGCCAGCATATGGCGGGCATTTCAGACGCCAAGAACATCGCCGCGATCAACATTGACCCCGACGCGCCGATCTTCAAAAACTGCCGCTTCGGCATCGTCGAAGACTACAGGAAAGTCATTCCTCTGCTGAAAGAGAAACTCGCGGCTTTGCAGAAATAAAACTCGTAGGGGCAGACCTGCGTGTCTGCCCCGGCGCCGGAATTTGCGAATCCGGGGCAGACACGCAGGTCTGCCCCTACGATAATTGATGATTCAGCAAATTGAAGCCACACGCCCCGTGCTCTGGAACATCACCGACGTTTGGGTGATGTACGTGATGTTTGTCGTCTCGATCGTTGTCGCCGGGTATGGCGTTTATCGGCGCGTGGCGGTGTGGCGTCGCGGGCTGCCGGCGAACCGTCTTGATCGCCCGGCGGAGCGGTTGAAAATGCTGCTCGAACAGGCGCTGGGGCAGCGGCGCACGGTCCGCGAAAAATACGCGGGCTTCTTTCATACGTTCATTTACACCGGGTTCATCATTCTGACTGCCGCGACGACAGTCGTCATGCTCGATTACGATTTCGGGTTTTCGATTATGCGCGGCGCATTCTATCTCTATTTCCAGTCTTTCATAGTCGACGTTTTCGGCGCGTTGGTATTGATCGGCGTCGGAATCGCCGCCGGGCGCCGACTTGTCATAAGGCCCCCGAAGTTGGTTTATACCGACGAATCGCTATCGATACTGGCCGCGATATTTCTGATCGCGCTGACCGGCTTTCTGATCGAGGGCTGGCGGATCGCGGCGACGGATGATCCCTGGGGCGCGTGGTCGCCGTTCGGATACCTGATCGCGCGGGCTTCGCAATCGCTGATGAGCGTCGAGGCGATGAAGGCGGCGCATCTGGGCGCCTGGTGGGCGCACGCCGTTCTGGTCTTCGGCTTCATCGCGTGGGCGCCGTACACGAAGATGATTCACGCGCTGACGGGTCCTCTCAACATTTACGCCGCGCGACTCGCGCCGAGCGGCGCGTCGCTCAAAGGTCTGGATTTCGACAACCTTGCGGAGACGGGCGAGCCGATGGGCGTTAAGACGCTCGCCGGTTTTACGTGGAAAGACCTGCTCGATCTCGACGCCTGCACGGAATGCGGACGCTGCGTTTCGGTTTGCCCGGCGAACGCCGTCGGCAAATCGCTCTCGCCGCGCGACCTCGTTATCGACCTGCGAAATTTCGCGCGCAGCGATGGGACCGCTGTGTTCGCCGCGCCGGTCGTCAACAGGGTTCCCGCCGCGGCGCCCGAACGCCTGTGGCAATGCACGACCTGTGGAGCCTGCATGGAAGCCTGCCCGGTCTTTATCGAGCAGGCGCCGAAGATCGTCGATCTGCGCCGCTATCTGGTGATGGAAGAGTCCGATTTCCCCGATACGATGCAGGAGGCGATCACGTCGCTGGAATCGCGCGGCCATCCGTTCCGCGGGACGCAAAGCACACGCCTGGATTGGGCTCAAGGGTTGAACGTAAAGACCATAGCTGAAGCGCGCGACGCTGAGGTCCTGTTGTGGGTCGGTTGCGGCGGGGCGTTGATCGAACGCAATCAAAAAGTCGTCCGCGCGACCGCTCAATTGCTCGAAAAGGCCGGGGTCAAATTCGCCATCCTGGGCCGCGAGGAGAAATGCACTGGCGACCCGGCGAGGCGCATCGGCAATGAATTCCTCTTCGAGATGATGGCGAAAGAGAACGTCGAGACGCTGAAGCGCCACGGCGTGAGGAAGATCGTCACCTCGTGCCCGCATTGCTTCAACACGCTTCGCAACGAATATCCGCAATTCGGCGGCGATTATGAGGTCTATCACCACAGCGAGTTTCTCGCAAAATTGGTTGATGAGGGCAGGATCAAGCCGGCGGCTCAAGTCGACGAGACGGTCACATTTCACGACCCATGTTATTTAGGTCGTCACAACGGCGTCTTTGACGCGCCGCGCCAACTCGTCCGAATTTCTTCGCGCTCAACCGTCGAGATGAAGCAGAGTCGTGAACAGGCATTCTGTTGCGGCGGCGGCGGCGGAATGAGCTTCGTTGAAGAGCCGAAGGACAAGCGGGTCAATCAGGAGCGCGCGCGACAGGCGCTGGAGACAGGCGCGGATGTCGTCGCTGTCGGTTGCCCGTTCTGTATGACGATGATGGAAGACGGCGTCAACGCGCGCAAAGGCGAACGCGATGTGCAGGTTATGGATGTGGCCGAATTGCTGTGGCAATCATTATCCAAGCCTGGATGATTCTGCAATTATGAAAAGAAATGAGTCTTTGCTATCTATGGCGCCGATTTTCCTTACGCTAGTGGCTTGCTCTAGTGGAACGAAGCCCGCGTTGAACCAATCGCCAACGCCTGCGTTGGCGGCCGCGCCGAAGATCGGCATAATTCGAGATCCAAAATTCCGTGATGAGTGTGGCGTCTATCTTCAGTTACCTGAAGACAACAAAAGCCAGAATGGGAAATACATCTTTACCCGAGATCTGGGAGAAATCGGCCAAATGAACATGGATGGACACGATGTTGACTTGAAGCTGGTTGATAGTGACGAACCAGATCGTGAATTGAAAGTTGGAGATCATTTCAGCGAAACATACGCCGGCGACGGTCTGAAGGCGCGTATTGATTACGTTGTTACTGGCGTATGCGATCCAAAAGATGAGGCTTGCGAAGTAATTAATATCGACGCAACCGTTATAGTTGAACGCAATGGAAGCAAGCGACAAATTAAGACCAGCGGATTACTTGGATGTTGAGTTCAGACTAGTGAATTCCGCGCTGCCGAAACCCTTTGAGGATATGTTATGGACTTAAATCTCACACCGGAACAACGGCAATTCCGCGACGAGTTGCGCGCGTGGCTTCAAACTAACGCGCCGTCGCCCTGGTCGGGAAGCACGGCTGAAGAAGAGAAAGGCCCGTACTTCGAGTACCTGCGCGATTGGCAGCGTAAAACCGGCGAGGGCGGATGGGCCGCGATCTCGTGGCCGAAGCAATACGGCGGCCGCGACGCGAGGCTGATCGAGATGGCGATCCTGCAGGAGGAATGGGCGCGCGCCGAGGCCCCGCCACTAATCAACTCGCTCGGTCTATACCTGATCGGGCCGACGATCATCGCCGTCGGGACCGAAGAACAGAAGTCGCGCTTTTTGCCTAAGATCGTCTCGGCCGAGGAGATCTGGTGTCAGGGGTTCTCCGAGCCGAACGCCGGCTCGGATGTGGCGTCGCTTGCGACCAAAGCCACGCTCGACGGCGATCAATTCGTGGTCAACGGCCAGAAGATCTGGACCAGTCTGGCTCACGTCGCCGATTGGTGTCTGCTGCTCGTGCGCACCGACCCGAGCGCGCCCAAGCACAAAGGGATCACAGCGTTGTTGGTCGACATGCATAGCCCCGGCGTCACCGTACGCCCGCTCAAGCAGATGACCGGCGACGCCAGCTTCAACGAGGTCTTCTTCGACGATGTTCGAGTGCCCGTGACTAATGCGCTCGGCGAAGTAAACAAAGGTTGGCAAACGGCCATCACCACGCTGATGAATGAGCGCGCGAATCTTGGCTCGGGCACATACGTTATATTCAAACGCAACCTGGACGAATTGATCGAGCGGGTCCGCCAAACGAAGCGCGGCCAGAATCCCATCTTCCGTCAAAAGCTCGCGCAGGCTTATGTCGATCTGGAGGTCTTTCGCCTTACCAACATGCGCTCGCTCACCAGGATCAGCCAGACAGGCGCCCCTGGCCCCGAAGGCTCGATCCTCAAGCTTCAGTGGAGCGAATTCAATCAGCGCTTCCAGCAGACCGCGATGGAGGCGCTTGGACCATACGCGCAGTTGTGGGGCTTCGACGGCGGGCGCTGGGTCTTCAATTATCTGCGCGCGCGCGCCAACACCATCGAAGCGGGCACCAGCGAAATCTTGCGCAACATCGTGGCCGAAAGAGTTCTGGGATTACCGAAGAGTTATTGAAATGGTGGTTAGTGGTTAGTGGTTAGTGGATGGAATTCGCAACCACCAACCACCAACCACCAACCACCAACCACCACAAAAATCATGGACTTCGATCTCAATAAAGCGCAGAAGCTCCTTCAACAGTCGGCGCGCGATTTTTTCGCGCGTGAACTCAAACCGGAACGCGTGCGCGAGCTGATGGCGACCGATACCGCCTATGACGACGGCCTGTGGCGCGCAATGGCCGACCAGGGCTGGACCGGCTTGATCATTCCCGAAGATTTCGGCGGACTCGGGCTGAGCCTTGTCGATCTGATCGCCGTCTGCGAAGAAATGGGCCGCGCCTGTTTGCCTGGCCCGTTTCTGTCGACGCTCTGGGCCGCCGCTCTGATCGATCGCGCGAGCGGCGAAGGCCAGCGAAAACAATACCTCGAGCCGATTGCGGCGGGTGATATGAAGGCGACGGTCGCGATGCTCGAAGAGGACGTCGACTGGAGCCCGGAGGCCGTCGAATTGCGCGCGGAAAAAGAGGGAAGAGAATTTCGGCTGAGCGGGCGCAAAGAATTCGTCACCGACGCCGAGGTCGCCGACGTGATCATCTGCGTCGCGCGGGGCAATGACGGATTGGTTCTGGCGCCTGTCCAGAAGGGCGCGAAGGGAATGAAGATCGCCGCGACGCCCGGCGTTGACGCGACGCGCAAACTCTACTCGGTTGAATTCGAGAATGTCGTCGCGCACGAAGCCGACATGCTCGCGTTCAACACGCGGCCGCAGGGCGCCATCGATTCGGCGACGAACTTGGCGATAGTCGCGTTGTGCGCCGAGATGCTTGGCGGGATGCAGTGGACGCTCGAAACCGGCGTCGAGTACGCCAAGACGCGACAGCAGTTCGGCAAACCCATCGGCGTATATCAAGCCGTGCAGCATCAGCTCGCCGATATGTTCCTGATGACCGAAAGCGCGCGTTCGGCTGTCTATTACGCCGCGTGGGCCGTTTCGGAGAACGATCCGTCGGCGAAACTGGCTGTCTCGGTCGCCAAAGCCTGTTGCTCCGACGCAGCGCGCGAGGTCGGCAATCGAGGGGCGCAGGTCCACGGCGGCATCGGATTCACCTGGGAACACAACCTGCAACTTTATTACAAGCGCGCCAAAGCCTCCGAGATTATGTTCGGCGACCCCAACTATCACCGCGAAGAGATCGCGCGGAAGATCGTGGATGGGGGCGAGGATTGAAAGATTTTGTGGAACTGCTCAGCCGCGTAGCGCCATTTGAATATAGGCGGGTCATTTATGGCCTGATAGCGAATGACATATTATTCTCACGTCGCGTAGCTACCGGTTGAAGGCGCTGCCACACGACTCGGTTATCACTATGCGACGAAATTCATTATTCGTCGCCGCCGTCCGGCAATTAAATGACCCGTCTAAACCCGAGCCCGGCGCCACGTGACGAAGAAGGCGACTCAGAAGTCACGATTTTGTAACCATCGATCTCACGAAATCGTCTTCATTAGCCAGAATAATGTCGTCACTTTCAAGCTTTGTGTAAAGCAGCGGCGCGGTCAATTCAACTTCACTCAAAATTTCACAGGGGAGACAATTATGATGAAAAGGGCATTGACTATTTATGGTCTGTTCTGCGCATTGATCATTGGCGCTGTGACCGTCAATGCGCAAAGCGGTAACAAGGGCGCGCAAAAAAACGCTAAAAGCTCGCAAAAAGACGCCGACAGCGCGCAAAAAAGCGTTAATTTTGCCGGTACCTGGCAGTTGGACAAGGGGAAGAGCCAATTTCCGCAGAGGCAAGCCGATTTCATCAAAAGCATGACGTGGACCGTCACGCAGGACGATAAACAGTTAACCAGAGAGCAACAGATTGAAATGAATCAAGACGCCATCGGCGGAGGAGGCGGCGGAATGGGCGGCGGTCGTGGTGGTGGAATGGGCGGCGGTCGCCGTGGCGGATACGGCGGCGGTGGAATCGGCGGTGGTGGCGGAATCGGTGGCGGCGGTGGGATCGGCGGCGGCGGAATCGGTGGTGGCGGCGGAGGCGGCGGAGGCCGCGGTGGTCGCGGCGGTGGAATGGGCGGCGGTCGCGGCGGCAGATCAGGGATGGGCAACAGCACATTGACCGTCAATCTCGACGGCAGCGAAACAACTAACGAATCTCAGAGCGGGACGACTAACACAGCGAAGTGGATAAAAGACGGCAAGACCCTAGAAATTAAAACTGTAGGTGACGCTACCACGACCGAACAGTGGGAACTGGCCGATGGCGGCAAGACGCTCAGGGTTCATCGCGAGTCGGAAACACAACGTGGCGCGCAGGAATGGAACTACGTGTTCAAAAAGAAATGACGCCGTTTTTTACGGATCAGTCCCGCGAGCGGTAGCGAGCGGCGACTCAAGTTGAATCGCGCTCGATTTTGTAACCATCGATTTCGCGAAATCGTCTTTATTAGGCAGAATAATGTCGTCACTTTCAAGCTTTACGTAAAGCGGCGGCGCGGTCAGTTCAAATTCACTCAAAATCTCACAGGAGGACAATATGATGAAAAGAGCATTGACTGTTTGTGGTCTGTTCTGCGCATTGACGATTGGAGTCGCAGCTGTCAGCGCCCAAAAAGGCGCAAACTTCGCCGGGAACTGGGAATTGGACAAAGCGAAGAGCCAGTTGCCGCAGAGGCAAGCTGATAGCATCAAAAGCGCAACCTGGACCGTCACGCAGGACGACAAACAATTAACCAGCGAGCAGAAGATCGAACGCGTTGAAGGCGGCGGCGGCGGCCGTGGACGCGGATTCGGGATGGGCGGCGGCCGATTGACCGTCAAACTCGACGGCAGCGAGACAACCACTGAATCAGACCGCGGGAAGACGGTCTCTAAAGCAAAATGGGTGAATGGTGGAAAAACACTTGAAATTACATCTGTGACGAGCGGGGAGTTTCAGGGGAACGCCTTCACCAGAACCACGACTGAAAACTGGGAACTGGCCGATGGCGGCAATACGCTCAGGATTCATGTCAAGACAGAAAGCCAGCGCGGCCCTCAAGAATCAACCTACGTGCTGACGAAAAAGTAGTTTTGTATGCAGCGCCGCCTTCAGGCGGAAACGGTTTGTTTATCGAGCCCTTCCGCCTGAAAGCGGCGCTTTGAACTATCAGCTCAACAGCTTCACCAGCGCCTGCATCTGTTTAAATTCGGGCGTGCCCGCCGGACATAATTCAAACAGCGCCATCTCAATCGATGAGATGATCGCCCCGGCCTTAGCCATTTTGTCTATCGCCAACTCGCGATTCCTGGCCAGCCTGGTCGACACCGCGTCGCTCAACAAATGTACCTGATACCCGTTTTGCAATAGATCGTGCGCCGTTTGGCTGACGCAGATGTGCGCTTCGATGCCGCACAGCATCACCTGTTCGACGTGACGCTCGCGCAACCGCATGTCGAATTCCTGCGCTCCGCAGGCTGAAAACGACATCTTCTCGATCGGAGAAGAGCCTTCAGGAAGATGCTCGGCGATCGCCGGCGCCGTCCGCCCCAATCCTTTCGGATATTGTTCGGTGACGATGATCGGCAGGTCGAGCAATTTGCACGCTTGAACCATCAATGCGACGCGCTCGGCCATTTCGCCGAAATCGGGAATGATCTTGCCAAAAGCTTCCTGCATATCAATCACCGCGAGCGCGGCGCGGCGGCGGTCGAGTAGTGAAGGGTGTTTCATAACAATGCCTCTTGTGCCAAAAAAGATATCGCGGCTCTGATCCAATTCAAGTCTGAAGTATGGCAGCGGCGGAAGGAAGCAAAAAGGGCAATGAGGGCAAAAAGAGTTTTTTTGCCATTCTTCGTCGCCGCAGCGACGAAATTGGCATAGGCCGGCGTTTTAACGCCGGCGCCGCGCGTGAGAGAAACACATGAGTCGCGAAGCGACGGGTGAGGGTGGCGAAGAACAGGTGGTTGAATGTAGCGAAGAATTCACAACAACTTCAACCGTCGCTCCGCGACTGGGTAATTATTCACTCTCTCAACCGGCGTTAAAACGCCGGCCTAAGTTCAAACCGTCGCTGCGGCGACGGAAAAACCCCCTCCGCGAAAAATTCTCTTGACAGCGGATGGCGACAGTATTACTTTTATAGTGTACTAGTACAGTAGCACTGTATAACGAGACAGACCGGTGAAGATAGATGTTGTTGAAACCGAATCCATCATCGGGTGTGCCGATCTATAAGCAATTGATGGGGCAGATCAAGCACGCCATTGAGACCGGCGCGCTGCGGCCGGGCGAGCAGCTCCCGGGCATCCGCAAGCTGGCGGAAGAATTGGTGATCAACCCGAACACGATCGCCAAAGTCTACCGCGAGCTGGAGCACCAGGGAGTGATCGAGTTGCGCCAGGGCGCGGGCGCGTTCGTCGCCGAGCGAAAGGAGGCCGTCGTGCGTCCACAAATTTTACGCGCGGCGCCGCTGATCAAAAACGTGATTTCAAAGCTGGCCGCGCTCAATTTGAGCGAAGAAGAAATGCGTCGGTTGTTCGAAGCCGAGTTGACGAACCTGCGCGAAAACGGCCTGCCGAAGGTCACAAGCAAGAGGTGAATATGTCGGAGCTGATCATCGAGACCAAAAGCCTGAAGAAGATTTACGGCGAGAAAGCGGCCGTGGATGGGATTGACCTGGCGGTCGAGCGCGGCTCGATCCACGGCTTCCTGGGTCGCAACGGCAGCGGCAAGACGACGACCATCAAGATGCTGCTCGGCATGACCCATCCGACTTCGGGCGAGGCGCGGGTTTTCGGCCTACGTCCCGAGGATCGAAAAGAAGGCGTGCGGATTCGCCGGCGCGTGGGCTTCGTCAGCGAGGACAAAGGGCTGTACGACTATGTGAAGGTCGAACAGATGATCTCATTCACGCGCTCATTCTTTCCGAGCTGGGATCGTGAAATGGAAGGGCGATTGATCGAGTTGTTTGAACTGCCGCTGAAGCAATCGGTCAAGAAGCTGTCAAAAGGGATGCGCACGAAGCTGGCGATGCTTCTGGCGTTGCCCCGACGCGCTGACCTGCTCGTGCTGGACGAGTCGACGGAAGGGCTTGATCCTGCAATTACGGAAGATGTGCTCCAGTTGCTGGTCGGTATGGCCGCGGACGGCGTGACCATCTTCTTCTCGTCGCACCGGTTGAATGAAGTGGAGCAGATCGCCGATCACGTCAGCATCATCGAGCGCGGGCGCATAGTCATAGGTGGCGCGCTCGACGATCTGAAGGACAATTACCGTCGCATTCATATGGTGTTTGAAGAGGGAGCGCCGGAACGAGCAATGGCGCCGGCGAGCGCTGCGCGCTTCAGGCGCGACGCCCGTTCGTTGACGGTATTCGCGGACAGGGACGTGGAGACGATTGTCGATCAGGCGTACCTGCACAACGCCGTCTCGGTTGACGTCGCGCCGGTCACTTTGAAGGAGATTTTTCTGGAATGCGCGCGGAGCGAAACGGGAGGCGCCAGATGACACAATCGATTCGAAATCTCATCGCCAGTGGGATAGTCCTGCAACTGGCGATGCTTGACATCTATTTTACGCTCAAAGCGGGCGCGGGAGACGCCGCGTGGTGGAAGTTCATTCTGTATGCGCTCTTCTTCGCAGTTATGCATTTTCCGGCGAGGAGTTGACACATTTTGTCGCCGTTTCGCTTGTGACATCGAAGCCGAATGAGAGGAGGTTTTATGCTTTGGCGAAAAGTCTGGTGGGATACGCGAGGGCTCTTTCAGTTTACCCTGGCGTGGATGATTCTCGTTTGCGTCTTCATTCTGGGGCTAGGGGGGAAAGCCGGCCCGGCAGATTATCAAAAAATGGTATGGGTGTTGTGGTTCAGATTAATGATGACTAGCATGTGGCCCATCCTGGCGTTGTTTATGGGGATGACAATCTTAAGATCCATTCCGTTGTTTGACGGACCGCCAGGCGCCGCAGGGTTATTCACGCTTTCGTTGCCGATCACTCGCCGCAAAATCATCTTGTCGCATTGGGCGGTTTTCGTGATGGAAATGACATCAATATCGCTTGCGCAGGCCCCGCTGATTTCTATCATCTCCAGCTTCAACGGGCGTTGGTTTCCGATGAAGGACGCAATTCTTTATTCGATGTTTATAGGAATTGGCGGAATGGTCTTCGTGAGCCTCTCATATCTGCTCATCGTGATTTTCAAAAACAACGTGTGGGCGATCCTCGGGCCAGTCGTCGTGGTGAATATCCTGTTGCACGTACCACGATGGATAATCGGAGAATATGCGGAATATCCCTGGTGGAATATCTTTCACGTGATGTCCGGTGAGTCCTACTTTCATCACGGCAAAATCCCATGGCTTGGGTTATTCGCAAGTCTCGCGGTTTCAGCTTCGATGATGCTCGCCGCGCTCCGCATATACGAGCGGCGCGATTTCTGATCCATGCAAGCCTGCGGCTATGGATGGAGTATTCTTTGGCGGATTTAGATAACCATAAGGAGAGACTATGAAACTTGTTATGACCATCGTAATTTGTGCGCTCGTGTTTGCGGCGCTGAACTGCGCGGCTCTTGCTCAAGAGAAACCGCAACCGGCCAAAGCCCCCGAAGCGGATACGGCAAAAGCAGCGAGAGCGGAACCGACCGTCGATCAAATCCTGGACAAGTATACGCAGGCCATCGGCGGTCGCCAGGCTTTGGAGAAGGTCACCAGCCGCGTGACCAAAGGCGAGTTCGAAGCCACCACGATGGGGCTGAAGGGCGAGATAGAGATTTACGCCAAAGCCCCGAACAAAATACTCACGATTCAAAAGATCTCCGGCATAGGAGAGATCCTGGACGGCTATGACGGGAAGATCGCCTGGTCGCAAAATCCCATGATGGGATTGCGCGAAAAAAGCGGCCCGGAACTGGCCGCGGTTTTGCGAAACGCTGACATTCATGCCGCGATTAAGACTCGGCAGCTTTATTCCAAGCTGGAATTAAAGGGCAATGAGAAGGTCGGGGATCGTGAGACCTATGTCATCCTGGCGACCCCGGCGGAGGGAGCGCCCGTGAAGATGTATTTTGATACGCAAACCGGTTTGATAGCGCGAACAGCTACGGAATTAGAGACTCCACAAGGGCAGTTCCACGTCGAGGTGACGCTGGATGATTACCGCGAAGTGGACGGCGTCAAAATACCTTTCACGGCGCGCCAGGAAACATCCATGGGTAGCGCAGTCATCAAGCTTACGGAAGTGAAACACAACGTCGCGATTGACGACGCGAAGTTCAACAAACCGTCAGGCCAATGAGAAGAAGCCGAGCTGTGAGAATCAAGGCGTGGGCGTCGCCGGCGGCGCGCTGGTGACCCATGTCGTCCACCACAGGTCGCGCAGCATCTGCGCTCCCGCGGCCAATCGCCCGCTCACGAACTTCTTGTGCTCCGGCGATTTGGTTTCGGCGTCGAACTTCTCCTGTTTATCGAGGATATAGAGCTGTTCGACCAGCGCGTTCGAGCTTCGCAGGTAGTTCCAGATTTCTTCGCGCGGTTTTTCTATCACGCGTTCCTTGCCGATGAGCGGCGCCACGTCGTTCAATTGAATATGCGTTTGAACGTAGAGCTCTTCAAACCGGTAATGTATTCCCTGATTATGTTCGCGAGTGAAGACGGTATAACCCTTCGGATTGTCGCCGGACCATCCGTTGTAATGAATCGTGGTGTGGTGCGGGTTGGCCGCGTCGCTGACATAATGGCCCAGGATGCCCGCGTCATTGATGATTCGCTGTTCGATCCATTTGCGCTTGTTGGAATCGCGCTCGGCGCGCCACAGGCGGAATTCGATGCGCAGGCTTTGAAACAGTTCGAGTATGCGGAACGGGACGAAACCGGTGGTAGTAGGTTTTCGCCCGGCCTTAATCAATTCGGCTGTGAACTCGTAGCGGTTGACGGCGTCGAAGGCGGCGGGCGGAACGAGTTCGAGATCGAGGAAGTGATCGGGCGCGTATGCCGAATCCAGGGCCTTATCCAGGTCGGACTCGGCGCGGTCACGCCAGCGGTCGGGCTCGGGATTGAGATAGCCGAGTTGAGCGACCGCCTTGCGGAAAAAATTCGGCATTTGTTCTGGAAGTTTCATCGCCGCTGCTCGGCCCGACAGCTCGTGGCCGTGCGGCCCCCAGCCTTGCGCGTCAGACAAAGGCTTCATCATCGCGACGGCGATCATCAGCGAAAAGAGCAGCAGTCTTGCGATTAGGTTTCTTGTGGTTTTCATCAGATTATTTTCGCGGAGGGAGATCAACGCTGAACAGCCTATTTCCGTTGATATCGTGTAACCCGACGGTCATCGCCTCGGTCTTGCCGTCGATTTTGACCGCGCCGAAAAATTGGAAGCCTTCTTTCGGCGAGCGGTTCGGTTTCATGCCTTTCTGAGTTCCGGTGAATTTCACGTCAGGCCCGAATGTGTCATCCATTTCGCCTGGAGGGAAGGCGCCGGCGTTGAGCGGCCCGGCGACGAATTCCCAGAACGGGTCGAAGTCCGTGAATTGCGCTTTGGCCGGATCGTAATAATGCGCCGCGCAGTAATGCACATCGGCCGTGAGCCAGACGACGTTTTTGATCTTGTTCCGTTTGATGAACCTCAGCAGTTCGGCCAGTTCAAGCTCGCGCCCCATAGCCGGGCCGTTGCCGTTGGCGAAAGCTTCAAAATTGGCGGGGCCATCTTTTACAATGATCCCGATGGGCATATCGCTCGCGATCACTTTCCATCTGGCTTTCGACGCGAGCAAGCTTTGTTTGACCCACGCCATCTGCTCCGCGCCCAGAAAGGCCGTTTCGTCGCTCGCCGCAGTCTGGCGATTCGGCGTGTTCGGGCCTCGATAGCTGCGCTCGTCGAGCATGAAAATGTCGAGCAATGGGCCGTAGCCGAAGGCCCGACAGATTCGCTCGGGATCTTTCGCGTCGAAACGGATCGGCATGTAGTCGAGGAATGCGCGCTTGGCGCGCGCCGAAAGCAGGTCAATGCTCTTCACCGTGTAGTGGTTATCGTCATCGAGCCGCTGTCCCGGATACCAGTTGTTGCGCGTTTCGTGGTCGTCCCACTGCGCCAGCATCGGGACTTCCGAATTGAAGCGCCGCAGATTTTCGTCTGTCAGGTTGTAGCGGTAATTGCCGCGAAACTCATCGAGCGTCTCGGCGACCTTCGATTTTTCCGGCGCTGTCAGGTTCTTCCAGACCCAGCCGTCATCGAGTTTGACTTCCCCCGGGATGACCCCGTCGGCGTATATCGCGTCGCCCGAGTGAATGAAGAGATCGGGCCGCATACGCCGCATCGCTTCGTAAATCTTCAGTCCGCCGAATTCGGGATTGATCCCCCAGCCCTGCCCGCACACGTCGCCGCCCCAGACGAAGCTCACGTCGCGTTTTGTTTTCGGCGCCGTGAGGAAACTGCCCGTGACTCCTTCGCTGCAGACTTTCGCGTCATCGAGCGATTGAAATGCGACGCGGTAGAAAATCTTCTGACCGGCGGGCAATTCGCCGAGGTCAACGCGGGCGGTGAAATCGGTCGGTTCAATCGCGGCAGGGCCGATGACTCGTCGCGCGTTTTGAAAAGATTCCGTCGTCGAATATTCGACGATCATTCGCGCCTCCCTATCGCTGCGGCTCCAGATCACCGCGCGATTGGCGGCGACGTCTCCGCATTGCGCGCCGAAAGGGATTTGCGGGCGGATTTTGTCGGAAATGATGATCGCGGGAGCGTTGGCGCCGAGCGGGTTCGACCACAACTTTGATAGGCCAGTTGCGGCGGTGAGTGACAAGAACGCGCGTCGTTTCATAATTAACGATTGGTCAGATTCTTCAACCTTGCTGCCGCTCCCAAGCTTCAAGTTGCTGCCTGGAACGATTGAGCGTAATGCGGTCGCGTCCGATTCTCGCCACCCAATCGGCGGGCACGCGCATCGGGTGTTTCAACACAAAGCCGCGCGTGATGATGATTCCGCTCAACCGCCAGTCTGATTCGCTGAGCAACACCTCATGAATTTCGCCGACCTTGTGTCCGTCGCTCGATTCGACCGGCAGGCCGCGGTTGACGGCGCTTTCGGAGGGCGAAAGCAGTTGGTCAGTGACGACCACGCCGGGTGGATGGTACGGCTCACCGAACGCGTTGGCGACGAACGGAACGACATAATTGATCCAATCGGACGGCTTGATGGCGGATCGTGGATGCCGCGCGTGCTCTTCGTCCAATTGATCCAATCTCACATAATGCTGCATCTCGAAGTTTGGCAGCGCCGCCACTTCGTCATCCGCGCGGTCAATCCGAACGCGATCATGTTCCGATCCGGCCACCCAATCGAACGGCATCAGCAGATGTCTCGGATGAAGCAGGCCGCCCTGTTTGACCACTAGATGAGTGGCTTCATAGGAATCGCGGTTCAACACTACACGCTCGACGCGCCCGACCTCATGCCCCTGGCTCTCGACTGTCGCTCCGATATTAATTTCGAGCATAACTAGCCTCCTTTGAATGGGACCTAAACTTTTATTGCTGATGTCGGAGGCGCTTGTCAAACCAGTGGAGCGAGAGGGCGAGGGAGCAGGGGAGCGGGAGACAAGGAGAGAAGCATTTTCCTTTCCCGCTCTCCCGCTCTCTCGCTCTTACCTGCGTCGGCCACTTCCACGCCGTTCGTTTCTTTCCTTCCTATCGCGGTCTTTGTCTCCTTTGTCGTCATCGTCGTCTTCGATGGATCGTACGAAGGCGCTGCGGACGGGCGCGGGCATCCGCGAATCAGCGCCGCGCACAGATTTCCATATGATCTCGTTGAATTCGACGTCAGGCGCGGCGTCTTCCTTGCTGAAATCGAGTTGCGCGGAACGCTGCGAGCCGGGAGCGTTCTCCAGGTTCTTCTCGGCCAGGTCAATGCGCGCCTCCAGATGTTTGAAAGGCGTCAGGTCGGCCTTGTTCGTGAAGGAATTGTACATCGGCATGGCGGCGGCGTCATACTGGCTCATCGGCGGGAGGCCGAGAATCAACTCCATAGTGCGGAGCATTCCGGAAGTCGTGTACATCGTCGAATCGACGTAACGTCGCTTGGTGTAAGGACTGGCGACAAAAGCGATTGAGCGGTGCGCGTCGACGTGATCGGGGCCATTTTGCGCGTCGTCCTCGATGATGAAGATCGCCGTCTCTTTCCAGTACCGCTCGCTCTGCGAGACTGCTTCGACCAGGCGTCCGACTCCCAGGTCGTTTTCGGCCACGTGCGCGCGGGGCGTAGGCGCTCCGGGGCGCGTGCCCTGGGTGTGATTGCCGCCGATGCGCACGATCTGAAATTGAGGCAGTTGGCCGTTCTTCTCATACTCACGGAACTCTTCGAGCCACGCGTCAACGCGTTTGTTGTCGGGGATGTTCAAATCCCAGGCGGGATAGGTCTTGCTGAAATGGCCTTCGAGCGCGCTCTCGTTGGTGTAGTTCTCGCGTTTCGGCGCGGCGCCCGGGTCGCCTCCCGTTTCGCCGCCGCCTCCCGGTTTCCCTTCCCGCGAGGCGATGAACTCGCCGTAGCTGCGGTAAGAGACTCCGGCGCGCGAGCAGTAATCCCAAATGTAACCGCCCGTCGGTCGCGCGATCTTCTTGCTGCCTTCGTAATCGTAGGTGCGTCCGCGTCCGGAATAATTTGTCGGCCAGGTCTTTTCGGTGTAATCGGTGGCGTAGGCCGCCATCGACCAGTTGTGACCGTCGGCCGAGACCTCGGCGTCCACGTAGAAGTTGTCGAGCAATATGAATTCGCGCGCGATTGCATGCTGGTTCGGCGTCACGTCTTCGCCGAACAGGCAGAGGCTCGGATCGCCGTTGCCTTCTTTCATGTCGCCCAGCACCTGGTCGTAAGTGCGGTTCTCCTTGATCACGTATATCACATGTTTGATGGGTGACGGATCGCCGACGCGCACGGGGATCGCGGTCTTCTCTTTCGGCGGCCGCGCCGCTTTCAACATCTCGTCGGTGTATGGCGAATTGGCGTATACGCGGCGCGTGAGCTGAGCCAGCTTCGACTTCGCCGGCAGATTGATCAGCGAGACCGTGCCTTTCAGCATGCTGCCGATGTATTGCGGCGTGCGCCCTTTATACGGGTTCGGGCCTTGCGGGTTGGCCGCCGAAGCCACTCCTTTGCCGTTGGCGACAAAGATTCGTTTGCCGTCCTTGCTAACTCTAACCGAGGTCGGATACCAGCCGGTAGGGATGAATCCTTCGACTTCGCTATTGCCGCGATGGGCCACGTCGACGACGGCGACGTCGTTGTTGTCTGCGTTGGCGATGTAGAGCGTCTTTTCGTCTGGCGAGAGCGCGACCGCGTTGGGGGTGCTGCCGATGGGCGATTTCGGATGCAGCGCGGTCGAGATGGCTTCGATCTCCTTCATTTGCGCGGTGTCGACGACTGAGACAGTATTGCTGTTGGCGTTGGCGACGTAAAGGACACGGCCGTCGCGCGTCAGCTCCAGATCGTTCGGATGGTCGCCGACCGGAATGGTGTTGACGACATGATTGTCGGCGGGGTCAATCACGGCGACGCTTCTGCTACCCCAATTGCTTACGTACACGCGGCTGCCGTCGCTCGAGATTTCGCAATCGTAAGGATATTCGCCGACCGCGATCTTCGTGATCACCTGCCGGGTCGCCAGGTCGACGACGGCTACTTTATTCGTCAGGTTTTCGGCCACGTACAAACGCTTGCCGTCCGGGGTTACGGCGATGCCGGCAGGGAAGGCGTATTCACCGAGGCCCTGGCGACGGGCAGCGGCGCGCTCTCTGTCGCCGAGTTTGTGATAATCGGCGCTCCCCAGAATGATCTTGCCCGATTGCTCGGCCTTCCCCCCGGCGAAATCGAAGACCATCACCTCGTTGTCATCGCCGCCCGAAACGAAGAACCGCTTGCCGTCAGGCGCGAAGGCCAGCCCGAGCCAGGATTTATTCACGCTCAGGGTCTGCGCGCTTTGGCCGGTTTGCAAGTCGATCACGTTGATCGTCTGGTCGCCATTGCCGTTGGTCGTCACGAGCAAATAGCGGCCGTCATTGCTCAAGGCCATGTTGAGCGGCAGATCGCTCGTGGGAATCTGAGCGCCTTCGGGCGTCAGCGTCCAGCCGTTGGGCAGCAGCGTGCCCGCGGCGGTCTTGCCAGGAACCTTGCGCTCCGGGTTTGTCGCTTTCGACTGCGCAATCGCGGAATTGTATTGAGCGGGAAGGAGCAGTGAAAGACAGGTCAGACGGACGACGGCTTTCGAGAATCGAGCGAACATATCTTCTCCTTGGGCAAAGCTTGACGAGTTGTGATGAAAGTGTGACCGAACGAAGTGAAGAGAACGCCGCAAAACGCGGAAAGTTTCAGACAGGATTTAAAGGATTTGGACAGGATTCGTGTAGAAAGGCTATCGTCTTTTCTTCTTCATCCTGAAAAATCCTGTCAATCCTGTCTATATTTCTTCCGTATTCTCTTCGGCTTACTATCAAAATCAGCGCGCTATTGAAACCAGCGCGGGCGCGGCGGTCTCCTCCTCGTAGTCCGAGACAGCCAGATCGAGTTCAGCCGCGACATCGCCGATGGCTTCCGACAGTGATTTGAAGTCGAAGAGGTTGTGATCGAGCAGATGCGTGTTCACGACGTTGCCCACCGCCGCGAGCATTGACTGGCGGATGTGCGGAATCTCTTTCTGCAATTCGTCAATCAGCCGCTTGACGCGTTTGCGCTTCAAATTATCCTGCGAGCCGCACAGGTTGCACGGAATGATCGGGAAATCCTGCATCGCCGCGTATTCGGCGATCTGTTTCTCCCAGATGTAGGCCATCGGGCGGATTACGGTATTGCGCCCATCGTCCGAACGCAGCACCGGAGGCATGGCCTTCATCGTGCCGATGTAAAACAGGTTGAGAAGAAACGTTTGCAGGATGTCGTCGGCGTGATGCCCAAGCGCGATCTTCGTGCAGCCCTCCTCGACCGCCACGTTGTAGAGAATGCCGCGCCGCATGCGCGAACAGACCGAACAATAGGTCTTCGGCGCCAGGCGCTTGACGACTGAATATGTGTCCTGCTCGACGATTCGGTACGGTACGCCGATGCTCGAAAGATATTCGGGCAGCACGTGCTCGGGAAAATCAGGTTGTTTCTGATCCAGGTTGACCGCCAGCAGGTCGAATTTGACCGGCGCGCGGCGTCTTATTTCCATCAGTAGGCGCAGCAGCGAGTAGCTGTCCTTGCCGCCGCTCAGACAGACCATGATACGGTCGCCTTCACTGATCATTCCAAAATCTTTGATCGCTTCGCCCATTCGGCGAAGCAATATTTTTTGCAATTGTTCGTTTCTATCTATCAATGTTTCGCTCCAATACAGCCACTTTGAAATGGAAGCTTAGGGCAGTGGCGCCGCGCGCGTCAAATCTGGAAGTGATCGAATCCATGAATTGACAGAGGCTTAACCTGGCCGCCGCGACTGAGCAGGGGCCGGGGCCGGGTTTGATGCGCCGGGATGATTTCGCCGATCCGCGAGAGTTTGACGCCGCAATCAGCGGCAATCTCGATCAATTCGACTTCGTCAGCGCCGCTTGCAGTCAACAGCAGTTCGAAATCCTCTCCGCCTTGAACCGCGAACTCGAACGCCACTTCAGCCTCTTTCGAGATCAGGCCGACTTCATTCGCCAGCGGCACGGAATCGAAATCGACAATCGCAGCGGCCCCACTCTCTTCGCAGATGCGCAGAAGATCCTGAGCCAGGCCGTCGCTCACATCGATCATCGAATGGGCCAAACCTCGGTCGGCGATTCGCCGGCCGAACGCGACGGGAGGCTCGGGCTTTAAATGCGCGCGCAGGGCCGATTGGGCCGGACTGTCTTCATTCTCGATTACCCGCGCGCCGTTCAGTAACAACTTCAGCCCCGCGGCCGACGCGCCTACCGCGCCTGTCAGGTAAATCGAGTCTCCGACCTTCGCGCCGCCGCGACGAACGGCCCCTCCGGCCCGGCAATGCCCGATCACGATCGAATCAATCGTTAAGCGATCCGGCGTTGATGAGAGGTCACCGCCGATCAAGGTTACGGAGTGTTCTTCGGCCAGCGCGAAATAGCCGGCGAAAAACTCTTCGAAAAAGGTTTTGGATTCGGGGTTCGAGATTTGAAATCGTTTCGGAATGCCGAGTGTGAGCAATGAGAACGCCGGCGCGCCGCCCATCGCCGCAATGTCGCTCAAACTCACGGCCAGGGCTCTGTGTCCCAGGAGCCGTGGCGGAGCGTATTCGAGTTTGAAGTCAATCTCTTCGACCAACAGGTCAACGGTGACGAGCGTTTCTCGCCCCTCCCGCTCGCGCAAGATGGCGGCGTCGTCGCCGATGCCGAAGACCAGGTCCGGCGCTTGTCGTTTCGGCGCCTGATCGCGAACGCGTTTTATGAAATCGAACTCGCTTTGCATTTATCGGGCCGAGCCGCGACGCTTACCGGGCCATTTATCTGGCCACTTACTCACTGGAATATTGTACTTCTCGATCAGCAGATCCAACGCCTCCCGAATCAGCGTCGCTCTATCGAAATTCACGCCAAGCGCCAGTTCCCGGAGAGCCCCCAGCATCTCCAAAGCCCAGGCCTGGTCTTCACGGATATGGGTTGTTATCTCGATCAAGTAGTCATCGGATTCCGCCGTCTCGGTTTCTTCCTTATGGCTCGTGAGCGCAAACCGTTCGTTCATCTCGTCATCTCCGTCAGAAGTGGTCAGATGATCTTCCACATCTGAGGTCAGGATACATTTCTAAAGTCAGGTCGCATAGCGGAAAGCGAAGAGGAAGCAAAAAAGGCAAAGAGAGCAAAAAAGGCAAAAGGCTCTGGAATTTTTGCCTTTTTTTTGCTCTCTTTGCCTTTTTTGCTTCTTTAGTTTCTGGTTGATTGCGCCGCCGCATTGCCGCGCACGATGCCGTGTCCGGCCATATCGGGTTTCACTATGCTCTCGGCGACGCGTTTAATGTCGGCCTTTTTTACCGCGCGGATCAGGTCAGGTTGCGCTTCGACGTCGGTGGGCTTGAGTCCGAAGATGACGGCGCGGGCGTATTCAAGCGTCCTCGCGTTGTGATCTTCCAGCGCGATGGCATAGCGTCCGATCTCGGCGTTTCGGGCCTGTTCGAACTCATCGTCGGAAGGTTGCGCGGCGGCCAAGCCCCCAAGCGCGGCTTGCAGCGCTTCGCGCGCGCGTTGTTCATTTTCAGGCAGCGTCGCGATCTGAGCCAGAAAGACGCCGGACGCCAGACGCTGGTCGGAGACCAGAGAGACGTCGTCGGTCAGGCTCAGTTTGTCCCGCAACTCTTCGATCAATTTTCCTGAAGACGCCATAGTCCCCAGCATGGCCAGCGCCAACTGGTCGTTTTGCTTCTCCGGCGGAAACTGAGGCGAGCGGAAACCGGTCGCCAACTCCGAGGCCTGGCGCAACCGCTGTTCGATCTTATCGTCGGGCGTCGCGTATGTGTTCGGCAAATTGGCCTTGATGGTTTTATCGAGTTCGTTGCGCTTCAATCCTTCGGAGAAGATTCTTGAGACGAGCGCCGATCCGTCGGTGTCGCCGACGATGATGACGAGGGGAAACTGTCGCTTGACCGTCTTCGCGTGCCAGGCCTCAAGCTTCTCTTCATTGGCCCCCTTCACGACTTCGGCCATCCCGAATCGCGGCAGCCCGTAAGGATGCCCCGGATAAAGCGAATCCCACATCAATTCGATCGAGCGTTGGCGGCTGTCGTCACGCTGCCGCGCCTGATCCGCGATCAGCGCGTCGCGTTCGCGCGCGACTTCCACTTTGTCGAAGAAGGGGTTTTCGATCACGTCCAGCAGCAGCTTGACCGAGTTCTCGGCGTTGCGCGACATCACGTCCAGCGTGAAGCCGAAGAAGTCCGGCTCATTGACGATCCGAATCTTTCCGCCGTAGCTCTCAAGCTCGTGAGCGATCAGGTCGAATTTGCGCGTCGTCGTGCTCTTCAGCATCGAGCGCAGCATCAGCTCCGTCATTCCGCTCGTGGTCTTGTCTTCGATCAAACGCCCGCCCTGAAAATAGACGCCGACCGAAATCTTCGGATACGCCTTGTCCTCGCGCACATAAGCGCGAGGCCCTCGCAGCACCGAGAAATCCTTAACCGGCAAGGGCACGCTGGCAATGACCACGTTCTGCCCTTCGCTGCCCTGCCCTCGCTCTTCGCCCTGCTGGAAGGCTTTCAAGGCGACAGCCGGTTTGACTTCTTCCGGTTTGATCGGTTGCGCCGCCTTAGGTTCGAAGGTCAGGATCAATTCGGTGAATTTTTCCGGCGTGAACGAGCGAGAGATTGCCTTCGCCGATTCATATTCATTGACCGAAGCGTTGGCCATCGTCAAGTATTTCGCCGCCGCCTGCTGAATCTCCTGCGCTGTTACGGCGCGGATTTGCTTGAGGATTTTGTCGAACAATTTGTGATCGCCGGATTGAATCTGATAGCGCGCAAGCGTCGCCGCCTCGGCTTCGTAGCGCGAGACAGTGTCGAGGTATTCCTTTTCCAGCATCACACGGGCGCGCGCCAGTTCGGCGTCGCCGATCAGTTCGCGGCGGAATCCCTCGATCTCCCGGAAAAATTCGGCTTCTGCGCGGTCGATCCGCCCCGGATCGACGCGCATCCGCGCGACGAACATCCCGGCGCCGGGCAGCGAAAGTTGATTCGCCTCGATCTCGAAAACCACACTGGACTTGTCACGCGAAGACTGCCCCTCGCGCAACCCCTGCCACAAACGCGACCCTTGTCCCAACCCCAGAACCGCGGCCATCATTTGCAGCGTCGCCGCCTCTTTGTCGGCCTTGAGCGTGGGCGTGTGATAACCGACCGTGAGGATGGTCTCGCTCATATCGGCGCGCGAATTGCCGTAGCGCAACTTGTCCTGGGGTGGCTCTTCGATGATTGCGGATTGCGGCCCCTGGTTGTGGATGCTCGCGGGTTGCGTGGGAGGTTGATCGGCTGGACGCCCGGTGTTTTTGTTGTCGGCGGGCGCCGGAGACGGTTTTGAATTGGCGGCGGTTGTTTTAGCCGCATCTGTTCCAGGGGCATTTGGTCCAGGCGCCGGCTGTTGATTGCCCGCGGCTTTTTTGAAATCGCCGAAATTGACTTGAATCTGCCCGAGCGCCTTGAGCGCGAAGATGTCGCCGACGATCGTTACCACGGTGTTGGCCGGCTGGTAAAAGTTCTGATAGAAGGCCATCGTCTGATCGCGCGTCGCCCGCGAAGGGAAAGTGTCGGAGACCGCGGCGCCACGCTTCAGAGGATTCGCCGTGAAGGCCGTCGCAAAGAGTTTCTCAACCGCCGCCCTGTCGGCGTCGTCCTGCTCTCGCCTGCTTTCGAGCAGCGCCAATTGCGCCGCTCCCTTTACGTCTTCAGATTTGAAGGCCGGATTCTTGATCAGATCGGCGAGCAACTCGACCATCGCCTGATAACTTTCAGAAGGGGCGATCAGGCTGTACGAGGTCAAATCGTAGCCGGTTTCGGAATTCAAAACCCCGCCGAGCGTGGCTACATCGCGATCAACCGCCGCGCCCGGGTGTTTGGCCGTGCCCTTCAGAATCATATATCGAGTCAGTCTGGACATCCCGACCAGATCATCAGGGTCATTAATTAAACCCGCTTTCACGCTGACATTGACGGCCACCAGCGGCGATGAATGGCGCTCGCGTATGATCACGGTCAACCCGTTTATCAACACGGCTCGCGAAATCGCGCCGTCGAGTTCGTGAGCCTTCAGCTTGCCGCCTTCGGGCACGCCAATCACGCCGGTCGCCGGCGTGTTCGGTTTCGGCGTGGGCTTCGGCGCGGGCTGAGCGGGCGGTCGCCCGCGCCCGCTTTGCGCCAGCGCGATCGCCGAAATCAAAGAGAATAGCGCAATGATTGAAACAATTGTCTTCCCGCTTCGATACATTTTTTCTCCCTGGAAATAGACGGGACTTACAGGATTTCTCAGGATTTTACCAATATAGATCAATCCTGAGAAATCCTGTAAACCCTGTCTATTTTTTCGTTTTGATGAAACGATTCAGACTTTATCACGAACAAACTGAATTACAACCTGATCTTTACGTGAGTTCGGTCTCAGCCTTTGAACGTATGCCGCGCCGGAAGTTGCTGATCTTTGTCTGACCAAAGGTCCTGGCGGGCGCCGCGCGAAATGCCTGTAAATCCGCGATTTACGACTTTGCAACTTAATTCACTTTGTCTATAATCCTGCGCTTGTCATTACGACAAAAATCCAAACTGAATAAGGAACCGCCAGCTATGCTACTAATTACTTTGAGCATCAGCCTCCTCATGTTGCTCTATCTGAAGAAAGACGCTTTTTCCTCAATCATCCGACTTCGTCGCATCGCCACGACAGTGGCGGGGGGCTTTGCTCTGATCGCTGCGGGCGCCGCGTCTGCATTGGCTCAGACGCCCGGCGAGGGCTCATCGCACAGAAGCGGCGAGGCCAGTCTGGTATTGCCCGATCTCTCAAAGGTCAATTTCATGGGCGTTGACGGCCACTCGCTGCTTTTGATCGGCCTGCTCGTTTCATTCCTTGGGATGGTCTTCGGTTTGATCATTTACATGCAGTTGAAGAAATTGCCCGTCCACCGGGCGATGCTCGAAATCTCCGAAATGATCTATGAAACCTGCAAGACATATCTAATCACGCAGGGAAAGTTCATTCTCATTCTGTGGGGGTTCATCGCCGCCATCATCGTTCTTTACTTCGGCGTGCTCTCGCCGGTTCCGGGCAAACCGCTCGCGGTTACGCTGCCGATCATTCTGCTTTTCAGCCTGGTCGGCATTATAGGCAGCTACGGCGTGGCGTGGTTCGGCATACGCGTCAACACCTTCGCCAACTCGCGCACGGCGTTCGCGTCGCTCGAAGGGCGGCCTTACCCGATCTATACGATTCCGCTCAAGGCGGGGATGAGCATCGGGATGCTCCTGATTTCGGTCGAGCTGCTGATTATGCTCTTCATCCTGCTCTACGTGCCGCGCGAATACGCGGGGCCGTGCTTCATCGGCTTCGCGATCGGCGAATCATTGGGCGCCGCTGCGTTGCGCATCGCGGGCGGCATCTTCACCAAGATCGCCGACATCGGCTCCGACCTGATGAAGATCGTCTTCAAGATCAAGGAAGACGACGCGCGCAATCCGGGCGTGATCGCCGATTGCACGGGCGACAACGCCGGCGATTCGGTTGGGCCGAGCGCGGACGGTTTCGAGACTTACGGCGTGACCGGCGTGGCGCTGATCTCGTTCATCCTGTTGGCCATCAACGCGCAATCGGCAGGCCCGAACTTCGAGGCGATTCAGGTGCAGTTGCTGGTCTGGATCTTCGTGATGCGCATCATGATGATCATCGCTTCGGCGGGCTCTTATTTCATCAATGAAGGCCTCGCCAAGGCGCGTTACAGCCGCGCCAGCGAGATGAATTTCGAGCGCCCACTGACCAACCTGGTCATCATCACCTCGGCGGTCTCGATCGTTCTGACCTTCATCGTCTCCTATCTGATGATCCCCAACCTGGGCGGCAACACCGACCTGTGGTGGCAACTTTCGATCATCATCTCGTGCGGCACGGCGGCGGGGGCGATCATTCCCGAGCTGGTCAAGGCCTTCACCTCCATGGAATCACGCCACGTCGGCGAGGTGGTTATATCGTCGCGCGAAGGCGGTTCGTCGCTCAACATCTTGTCGGGGTTGGTCGCCGGCAACTTCTCCGGCTTCTGGTTGGGCATGAGCATCGCTATCTTGATGGGCATCGCATATACCTTCAGCGGCGGTCTGGGAGGTTTGATGGTGGCGCCGGCTGTGTTCGCCTTCGGTCTGGTGGCGTTCGGCTTTCTGGGCATGGGGCCGGTGACCATCGCGGTGGATTCGTACGGCCCGGTTACGGACAACGCGCAGTCGGTTTATGAACTGTCGCTGATCGAGCAGATCCCGAACGTCGAGAATCAGATCAAGAAGGATTTCGGCGTCACGGCTAATTTCGACCGCGCCAAACACCTGCTGGAAGAGAACGACGGCGCGGGCAACACGTTCAAGGCGACCGCCAAGCCGGTGCTGATCGGCACGGCGGTGGTGGGCGCAACAACGCTGATCTTCTCGATCATTATGCTGCTGACGAGCGGGTTGAGCGACGCGACGGCTGTAGGGAAACTCTCGATCCTGCACGCCCCGTTCGTCCTCGGGCTGATCGCGGGCGGCGCGGTGATTTACTGGTTCACCGGCGCGTCAACGCAGGCCGTGACCACTGGCGCATACCGGGCGGTCCAGTTCATCAAGGCCAACATCAGGCTCGAAGGCGTCGAGAAGGCGTCGGTGGAAGACAGCAAGAAGGTGGTGGAGATCTGCACGCAGTACGCGCAGAAGGGGATGTTCAACATCTTCCTGACAGTCTTCTTCGCCTCGCTCGGCTTCGCCTTCGTCGAGCCGTTCTTCTTCATCGGCTACCTGATCTCGATCGCCGTCTTTGGCCTATACCAGGCGATCTTCATGGCCAACGCCGGCGGCGCATGGGACAACGCCAAGAAGGTCGTCGAGGTCGAGCTGAAGGCCAAAGGCACCGAACTGCACGACGCCACGGTGGTCGGTGACACGGTCGGCGATCCGTTCAAAGACACCTCGTCGGTGGCCATGAACCCGGTCATCAAGTTCACGACGCTCTTCGGATTGCTGGCGGTCGAACTGGCTGTGAGCCTGACGGCGGCGAAACAGGGAGACGCGACGCTCAGTCACATACTGGCGGCCATCTTCCTGGCCACTGCCTTCTTCTTCGTCTACCGGTCGTTTTACGGAATGAGGATCGGGGCGGAAAAATAAGGCCTATTCGCCAGCGCCTGAACGGAAATGCGAGAGGCAGTGATCCATGGATCGCTGCCTCTTCTTTATTGTCGTTGAACTGCGGCGGCAGTATCATTAGCGATCGAAACCGGAAGCCTTTAAGAAAAAGTTAGAAGATCCCGATTACCAAACCTGGAGCGCAGGCTTACGTGAACGCTTGTTGGCTCGTAAGCGGAAAGCAGCCTGACATATGACAACCGAAGAGATTCTGAAAGCCCTTTCTCACAAGGACAACATATTCCCGCGCGAGGCGTTGGAGCAGGCCGTCGCCCGGAAAGACGAGATCACGCCGCATCTGCTGAAAATTCTCGAAAGGGTCGCGGACGACCCCGATGAAGCCCTGGACCTGGAAGATTACTCGTATTATTACGCGCTCTATTTGCTGGCGCAGTTCCGCGAGACGCGGGCTTATCCGTTGATCGTCCGCATCGCCTCGCTCCCGCCAGAGACGGTTGACGAACTGCTCGGCGACACGATTACCGAGGGCTTGCCAAAGATCCTGGCTTCGGTGTGCGGCGGCGACGCGAGCCTGATTATGCGACTGGCGGAAAACATCGAGGCGGAAAAGTACGCGCGAGGTTCGGCGCTTTACGCTTTACTCGCCCTCACGCTCAGCGGCGGCAAAACCCGCGAGGAGGTGATGAATTATTACTCCCGCTTGTTCGACGCAACGTTGAATGAAGAGCCTTCCGAGGAGAGAGGGGCTGTCTTGACCACCATCGCCCATTGCGCGACCGAACTTTACCCGGAAGAGCTTTACGACAGAATAAAAGAGGCCTTTGAAAATGGCCTGATAGAAGAGTTCATGATCGATCTTGAAGAGGTCGACGAAAAGATGGCCGAGGGCAAAGAAGCCGTCCTGCCGCGGCTTCGCGAAGACCGGCATTACCGACTGGTGGAAAGCGCGATCAAGGAGATGGAATGGTGGGCCTGGTACCGCGAATCCGACGATGAAGAGGGTGAAGAGGATGAATTCGATAATATCCGCGAACTCAGCGTCGAAGAGATAATGGAGATTTTCTGTTACGATGATCAAGTGTTCCCGCGCCATGCGCTTCGTCAGGCCGTCGAAAAAAGGGATGAGATAACCCCGCATTTGCTCAGGGCTCTGGAAAGGGCCGCGGACGACCCCGAAAACTTTCTGGAAGCCGGAGACGATTCGTACATCTACGCCATGTTTCTGCTAGCCCAATTCCGCGAGAAACGCGCCTACCCGTTGATCATCAAACTCGCCTCGCATCCGCCGGAATTAGTTGACGATTTGCTCGGGGACATTCCCACCGAAGATTTGGCCAACCTTCTCGCTTCCGTCTCGATGGGCGACACCAGCCTGGTCACCGAGCTTGCCGCGAGCATAGAGGTCGAAGAGTTCACGCGGGCCGCCGCGATCAGGTCATGGCTGGCCCTTGTGGTTTCGGGCGAAAGGTCGCGTGAAGAGGCCATGGCCTATTACAAGAGCCTCTTCGAAGGAGGATTGGAGGACAGAAACGAAGTGGTCTGGAGCGAGTTGGTGGACGCGGCCAACGACCTATTTCCCGAGGAGGTCTACGACCATATCAAGAAGGCATACGAGGACGGGCTGGTTGATGAATATATCGTTGAGCCGGAGTGGGTCGATGAGCAGATTGCGATCGGCAAAGATGAGGTCCTGGCCGATCTTCCCGACTGGAATCATCTGGTCGAGGACGTGACGATTGAGATGCGCGCATGGTTCGAGAATCGTGAGCACGGCGATGAGTGGGATGAGGACGAAGATTGGTACGAAGAGGAAGAGTGGGATGAAGATGACGAAGATGATGAATTGGGCGCCGATCACTACAGACTCTCTGCTTTGAACGGGAATAACTTCGCGCAAACCGAGCCTTACAGAGCGTCGGAGAAGATCGGGCGCAACGACCTGTGCCCGTGCGGCAGCGGCAAGAAGTACAAGAAATGTTGCGGGGCGTGACCCGTCCGTAGCTTCAGCTTCGACTATCGATCTTCAAATCAGATGCCTTTCCCTGAAACTTCTCGACTCGAACTTCCAATCCTGCAAGAACTCAAAGCCACAGGAGGCGGCGATCAATTGCGCTACCTCTACGAGAGGTTGCCACGCTACTTCCCGCAACTCACCACTCAGGATCTGGACGAGCGCGCCGAAAATGGCCGCAGCCGCTGGGCGCGCGCCGTGCAGCGCGCCGGCCGCCAGCTGGAAGAGAAGGGCGAATTGCGGCGCGAGAAGGATCAATGGAAAATCACCGC
>DASTMP010000265.1:0-7277 GCA_035714085.1 Blastocatellia bacterium | reverse complement strand
GCGCATTTTTGTGATGCCGGCGACCGATCCGATCAATCCGAACGTGCATCCGCTGGTCTATCGCTGGAATGGCATCTTCGGCCAGGCGCAGGCCGCCGCGCTGGAAGCCGAAGGCAAGGATGGCATCATCTACAACTCGACATATACCAACTTCTGGCAGGGCGCGATGGCTTGGAGCGGCTGGTGGCACAACCAGGTGGGCTTGCTGACTGAAGTCGCGAGCGCGCGCGTCGCGTCGCCAATCGATCAGCGCCGCGCGCAACCCGGCCAGTCGCCCCCGGCCGCGAGTGAAGATTTTCAAGCGCAGGCTCGCCGCCAGATGGAAAATCCGAATGAGCCGTTGCCGCCGCCGCGCGACACGACGCCGCGCACCGAATACCCGCGCCCGTGGCTGGGCGGACGATGGACGCTGCGCGACATCGTGGATTACGAATTGATCGCGACGATGGCTTTGCTCGAAACCGCCGCTGACCGGCGCGAACAATTGTTGAAGCAGATTTACGAGATGAACCGCGCGACGGTAGAAAAGGGCGCGCAAGGCGATGTGACGGCGATCCTCCTCAACGCTCAAACGCAGCACAATCCTCGCGCGGCGGATCATTTGATTGAAAAGCTGCAGTTGGCCGGCGTCGAAGTGTCGCGCGCCGAGAGCGAGTTTGAAGCCGACGGCAAGAAGTATCCGCCAGGGACCTACGTCATCCCGATGAATCAAGTTTTCGCGCGATATGCAAAAGACCTGCTCGAAAAGCAGACCTACCCCGAAGTGCGCCGCTCGCCCGGTTCCCCGCCCGAACCGCCATATGATGTGACAGCATGGTCGTTGGGGATGCTGATGGGCGTTGAAACCGTCTTCGTGAAGAAGCCGTTGCCGAACGGCCTGCGACTCAACAAAGCCACTGGGAGTTCATCGGCGGTCACGAACGCCGATGGGAAAGCTTCCGCGACTTACAATGGCGCTGATGACGCGGTGACGATCAACCGCTGGCTCAAGAGCGGAAAGGCTGTCACAATCGCCGCAACGCAACGCGACGGGACGATTTCATCTTCAATGGCCGTGGCGGACGCCAATTTACTCAGCGTAACAAAGCCCAAAGCGTATTTCACCGTGCAAAGCGCGCCGCGCATCGGCTTCTATCAGCCGTGGACTTCAAACATGGACGAAGGCTGGACGCGCTGGGTGCTGGAACAATACGATTTCCCCTATGCCACAATTCACAACGCTGAGATCAAAGCGGGGGGCTTGCGCAAAAAGTTCGACGTAGTGATGCTCGCCGACCAATCGCCGCGCGAAATCCTCGAAGGAAACAATTTCAAATCCATCCGCCAGGAATATCGCGGCGGTATCGGCGAAGATGGTCTAGAAGCGTTGCGGATATTCGTGCGCGAAGGGGGAACCTTGATTACGCTCGGCGCGAGTTGCGATCTGGCAATTGAGAAATTCCCCATCCCGGTGCGCAACCTCAAACGAGCGCTGACCCGCGAACAGCACTTCGCGCCCGGAACCATTGTCAACATTCAGGTGGATCAAACGCACCCGGTCGGGTTCGGCATGCCTGCGGAGACGTATGGCTTTTACAACAACAGCCCCTTCTTCGCGCTCGTCGAAGGCTTTGCGTCACAGCGAGCCGCTGTCGTAGCGCGTTACCCGAACACGGGCGTGCTAGCCTCAGGCTGGCTGCGCGGCGAAGAGTGGATGGCGGGGCGGGCGGCGGTTGTGGCTATCGAAATGAATCCAGGCCGCATCGTCCTGTTCGGCCTGCGTCCGCAGCACCGCGCGCAGACTCAGGCGACGTTCCCTCTGCTCTTCAATGCGCTTTACTGGGCGGCGGCTCAAAACGGTGATAAATATTGACGAAGCGTCTTACATGTTTCTGTCTGGTAAGTCTCGGTGGCCGCAAGAATGATCAACGCCTCCGGCCGCATAAAAATCTGAGCGTATCTGCGTCTTTCAGCCTGAAAGGAGTTGATAGCGGCGCGTCCGTCGAAGAGGAATCCAAATTTGAAGTCTTTTTATGGGATGCGCAGAGCGGCGACTTAAAGCAAAAGCTCCCGGGTCATATCAAACCGATCACTACTCTTGCGTTTTCACCCGACAGCCGTCTGCTGGCGAGCGCGGGTTATGATCAAACCCTGAAGATTTGGGATTGCCGCACATATGAATTGAAAAAGACGGCGTCCGAATTGATGCTTTCGGTGGAAGAGATACAAACGATCGCCGATGCGACGAGAGCCAAATCTGGAAAAAATCCGGCGCCGCCAGTGAGCTGGCTGAAGGCCATCAGCTTTTCGCGCGACGGCGAACAGATTATCGGCGGCAGCGGCGACAGTATCATCCGCTTTTATGATAGTGAGTCCGCCAAACTTGTGGGCGTTTTGAAACCTCCCGGGTGGCCCTTTGTCAAGACATTCGCCATGATTTATCCAACCACGGGCGCGGACTCCGCCGCGCCTCCTGATTTCAGACCACCTCCCACTACCATTAGTGGACCTGATGTGGGATTGCTCCTGAGAATGCGCGGACGCTGGCCGTTTCACAGCGGCTCGCTGAATTCCATGGCGCTCTCGCCCGACGGCAGAACCCTGGCGGTCGGAAACTCCGACGGCAAAATTCGTTTACTCTTCTTGAAGTAGTTGATTCGTGAGCTTACGATGAACTGGATATAGAAACTTAGTTCAGACGTGTTAGAAAGACAGTGCGGTCATACTCCACCAGCCCGAAGCGCAGTTTGCTCAACCAGCCATTTCGGCCGAGAAGATTCAGGTTCATGCTATAATTCGCTTTGATGGGCAAATCTGTTACTCAAAGAATTGCAAATAAGCGGCCCGATATGCTGCTTTTTGACGGACACGATTGCGTAAGCGCGCTCAAGGCGCTCGGCGAGGACAATCGAGTGCGCATCATTGGTCTGCTAATGGACGCTCCTCTTGGCGTCTGCGAGATTGCGCGCCGCCTTGGCACGTCGTACTACAACGTTTCGAAGCACCTCCGGATCCTGCGGGAAGCAGGTCTGCTCGACGTCGAAAAACATGGGCGGGAACGTTTGTATGTCGTACCCGAAAGAATCCGCCGCAGCCGCGCGCACGCGCGCGTGCTGGAACTTGGCTGTTGCAGCTTCCGGTTCGATCAATGACCATCACAGTCCTTGACTGAAGACATCGGCGTCGGCGTCGCCACTTCTTTGCAGGCGGCCTCGCTCTTCTCAGCCGGCGTCAGGAAAATGAATGACGCGGCGGCGTCTCCCTTCGATAGCATCTGCCAGTCGTGCGCATTCAATGGCGTGAGTTCTCCCCGCCGAAACATGTTGCCGTAATCGTCCGTTACTTCGGCCAGAGGACCGCGGTAGATCGCATGATGCGTTTTCTGTTCTGTCCGGTGGCCTGGCTTCCTCGCCTGGATGCGGATCTCGCGCATCCCCACTCCCTCAACGACGAAATACGGCTTTTGCGAAAGAAGGACGATGTGAATGTCTCGGAACCCAGCTCGAGTTAGCGCGGTTGTCAGCTCGGATGGCGTCGGCGCATACTCTACAGCCGACGCCGGACCCGGCAGGAAAAGCTTTCCATAATTTCCGGTTGAGTCGCCCGTCAGCCCGTGCAGTCGTATGGCGCCGCCGGGCCGTAGCGCACGCAGCGCTTCGGCCATCAGCATGTCGAGGTTTACGGCGCCAGGCCCCGCGTTGAAACTTCCTTCAAGCATCACTTCTGTCAGCGAGTTGGCGTCATGGGGAATTCGGTCGGGGAGAGCGTTGCCCAAACGGTGCGTCCAGCTCGAGAGGGGCTTCGATAGAGTAACCACCGGGCCGGGCGCTGCGACCGGAACGGCTCCGTCTCCACGTTCGTCGATATCTTCGTGGAAGACATAAACCTCCCACAACATCCGATCCGGGTCGGCGACCCAGAACTTCGTCTGCCGCGCATAGCAGCACTCCACTCCTTCCTCGCGCTGAGTCACGATGCCTGCGATTTCGAGCCGTCGCTGAATCTCTACCAATTCATCAGCGGTTCGCACGCGCAATCCGGCATGGTTGACGTTTCCGCCGACCCCGCCGGGAATTAACGACAGAACTAGCGGCGGTTCCGCAAGCTCGAACTTGGCGTAATCTTCACGGACCTTTGCCGGTTCAGTACCGAAAAGAGCGCGGTAGAAAGCGATGGACCGGCCAAGGTCGCTTGCGTTGAGCGAAATGTGAAATTTGATAAGCGAAGCGTCAATAGCTGTCATATGACCACATTGTTTAGCGACATGCGCATACGTCCAAGTCGCGCCGGACCTACTTTCGGGTTGTCGCCTGGACTGCCCGATACTTTTTTACGTCCGTACCCGGTTCCTTGAATTTCAAGTCAAGGCCGCCGTCCTTGCGCTGCTCGATTTCAAGCACGGCGGCGCGGACTCCATCAAAGTAGTGAAGCATGAAGGTCAATCCGTCAGAGCGTCCAGCTAACGGTCCCAACTCGCCGCTCGGGCGCGAAACGGTGGCAAGGGTGTCCTCGCCTTTCCGCCGGATTGTCAGGCGCCAGCTGGAGTCCGGCGCCTCCCAAGTTCCCGAGATATCCGGTCCTGCCTCGCCTTCGGAGCCGCAAGCACAGAACTGTGACGCGGTGAACGGATGCATGTCTTGCCCACCACTCCCAATGGAGCCCTTGAGTTGCCCATCCGCTAGTGTAGCCTCCAGCCGTGTACCGGATGCCCCGAAAGTGAGGCGCACGACGCCCGCTTCAAAGCTACCCGCCGTGGAAGATACGCGGGTGTCGCCATTCACGAAAGAGCCCGTGAGCGTTTTGCCGTTGGGTTCGAAATGGATTGTGAATGGAACGTTCAGGGCGCCGTAGGTGATCGTTCCGTCCCATCGTCCCTCCAGTACTTGCCCCCATCCGCAAGCCACGGCCAGAGAAACAATCGTGAGCATATTTAGGATCATTCTGTTTATCCTCACTGTAAATCGTCACATCTTTTACTGGCGCCACACGAAGTCGCAATTTCGACTGTGATCCTTTTATTGCGCCGGTCGAGGCTGCGCTTCGACTGGCGCCGGAATCAAAGGCAAACGCACACGCAATGCAGCAACGCCCAACAAGGCGACTGCGGGCGCGAGCGTTCGCAGGACCGGCATATAAGAACCGGTCAGCTCCACGCTTTTCGCGAACAGCAGCGGTCCAATGGCCGAAGCCAGAACGGTCAGCATCTGGGCGGCGCCCTGAATCCTGCCCAGATGCGCCGACCCATAGGCGCGGCGCCAGATGGCAAAGAAGATCACGGTGATCATTCCGCCGGAGAAACCCATCAGCGCCGCAAAAACCCAGAGCTGGGGCAGCGTCGTTAAAAAAGGAAACGCGGCAAGCGCCATGGCGTAGGCGAACAATGCGCCTGCGACAAGCCGCTGCATCGACCACCGCAACGTCATCAGACCGCACCCGAGCTGCCCGATCAGCGCGATGATCGCCGTTCCCGCCAGAAACTGGTGATAAGTCTCCTGGCTGAAGCCGCGTTCGGCCAGCACGGCTTCGTTAAACAGCCCCAGCCCCGAAGCCACAAGGCCATAGAGTGAGGTTGCGCCTCCGAACACCCAGAAGGCGGAGGTACCCAGGGCGTCCCGCAACGACAGACCTTCGTCTCCGGCGTCGTCTTTCTTCCCTTTCGAAGGCAAGGCGCCGCCAGGCTCACGAATAAACACCAGCACGGCGGGCGCGACGAACAAGACTAGCGCCAATGCGATTCCGGACCAGGCCTCGCGCCAGCCGGCATTGCGCACGACGCTGCCGACGATCGTGAACGCGCCTGCAAAGAACAGGCTCAAGAGCACGGAATAGACGCCCATGGCAAAACCGACGCTTCGATCGAACGCTTTCCCCACGACCGTGATGCTCGCGACTGAAAGCGCGCTCTGACCGAGCGCGCGGGTGGCTAAGACCAGGACAAAGAGAGCCGCGATTCCGCCCGCGAGGCTGCTCATTCGCCATACAACCAGGCTGAGCAGCGCCGTTATCAATGTTGTCGTTATTCGCAGGCCGAAACGGTCGAAAATCCTTCCGACGGGCAGGCAGACGATGGCTCCGAGAAGTGTCGCCCAGAGATTGATGTGAGCGTACGATACGCGGTCCACATGCAGATCGCGCAGCAGCGGCTCGGTAATGAGTCCCAGGCCCTGTGTCCTGCCGGGTAGCGTCGCAACCATAATCAGCGCGGCGATCAGGACATTAATCCATGCGTTGATCCTGCTCATACACTATCGGAAGTACGTCATAGTCTTGCCGTATTCGGCATATCTGTCCCTCAGCCAATCCGCAAACTCGGCGTAATGGCGGTCGCGCTGTTCGCCGCCGTCGCTGAATGCGTTGTAGCTCAGGTAGAGCAGGCGCCGTCTGCGGCCGGAACGGTTGGGAGACGAACGATGCGGCGTATACGCGCTGAAGACAGCGACGTCGCCGGGCGCTAAAGTCAAAACGACCCCCGCCGATGCGTCCACGGATTCGTCCGGCAGATGGTGATACATTCCGTCCTTCGGCGACATGTATCCGCGGAGGTGATAGCCGCGAAAGACTTCGGTCGCTCCATTCTCCCGATCGCAGGCATCGATAGCGACGACCGCGGTGAGAAAGCTCACTGGGAAGGAATCCCACGCGATGTAATCCTGATGAAGGCGGTAACCTTCTGCGCCGGGAGGCTTGAAGATCAGCTTATCCTTGAAGAGACATGCGCGCTCTTCATAGAGCTGTCCCACGAGATCGAGCATCTGCGGACTGCGCGCAACGCGTTCGTACGCGGGGCTGAGATCGATGACAGGATCGAAGCAGTCGAAGCGGCATTCCCCTGTCTCGAAGTGATTCTGCCAGCGGCAACGGATGTTATCGGTATCGATGAGGTCGCTGCGCCGGTAAAGGCGCTCCGCCTCCGCGTCGAGAGCGGAGATTTCGTCGGCCGTGAACACTCCGCGAACGATAAGGAATCCGTCTTCCTTATACTGCAGTACCGCCCGGGCATCCAGTTGTCTCGCCGCGATCGCTTGAATCATACGTCCTCCAAGCATGAAGGTTCTCATCATTTAGTAACGAATAAATCCCAAATCCACGGCTAAGAATGGGCGATAACGAATTCGACCAATATTCATCTGCTTTCCGCGAATTCGGTTTTTCGCTTATTAAAGCGTTTTTCAGTTGGGTATTCAGGAATAACAGACCACGGGGACCACGGGGGACACGGGGATGTTTAGTTTTGCTCTTCCCCGTGATCCCCGTGATCCCCGTGGTTATATAACCTGAACATTCAAATCGAAGACGCT
>DASTMP010000264.1:0-5027 GCA_035714085.1 Blastocatellia bacterium | reverse complement strand
TCTCGGCGTCTAGCGGGCACGGCCCATGGAATGGCTCGCCTTAGCCTTTGCGATAGGCAAGACGGTTTGCATGTACTGGGCCAGTTGTTCGCAAAAAGTGACGGCGTAAGGAGGAAGTGGGCGGCGCTTGTCCCAGTGGATCGCAACGTGTTCTCGAATGGGCTTGCCAACATGCGTTATTCGGGCGACACGCACTTTGTAGCGATCAGTTCGCTGAAGGGATGGGACGATCGCCACACCTTGCCCAGCCTCTGCTAAGGTCATCAGCGTGTGTGATGCGCGGCTCTCCAGCACTATTTTGGGATGGACTTTTGCCAGGCGGCAGGCTGCGTCGAAGAGGCGGCGGACGGAATAGCCGGAGGGCAACAGAAGCGGGTAGGAGACAAGCTTCTCGATCGTTATGACACCGGCTTTGCCAAGTTCGACGGATGCGGCACTGACAGCCAACACATCGGCGGATTGTAGCACGCGACACTCGAAGCGTGGATCAACACCCGGGTCAATTCTGATGCCCACATGAGCTTCACCGCGCTCGAGCAGGGCGGGCTGCTCAGGGCCAAGGGCCTCAGTCAACTCCACACGCACGTGCGGAAAGTTCTCAGCATATCGCGGTAGAAACCCACATAGCACGCTCTCAATCGTGTGCGGCGGGGCTAAGACTTTCAGCGCGCCGCTGTCTCCGCGCCGAAGCACGTCTGCCCTTTCACGGACCGTCGTGAGATCGGTTAGCACACGCCGACAATCCACGAGCAGCTGCTCGCCTTGGGCGGTTAGGACCAGGCGGCGTCCTACACGGTCAAAGAGACACAGGCCGAGCTCTTGCTGAAGATCGCCGATTTGCCGAGACAGCGCGGGCTGCCCAATGCGCAGGTGCACCGCCGCTTTTGACACAGTGCCGAGTTCCGCGACGGCGACAAAGGTTTTCAGGCGCCTGAGGTCCATGGGGCCACTCCTATTCCGTGGTGGCATGAGTTGTTAGCACAATTATGCATTGGACGACCAGCTACCCCGGCGGCAGTGTTCATGCATAAGCAGGATAACTCACGCGGACGCGGTTCTTTCTTGCCGGGCGATGCACTCCAGGAACCGCACCGCGGAGGAGGAGATGACCCAACGTTCAGCGGCGCCTGGGCAATCAACCGCCCTCTGGCCCTCGCGTAAGAGCCGATGCCTCGATCTTTCCACGTGCCGGCGAAGCTGAAAACAAAAGCGACGGAGAAAGCCGATGCGGATAAAACAGCTTTTATCGGTTGGCCTGACATGCGCCGCTGCGTTGGCGACACCCGCGCAAGCGCAGTATCCCGAGCGCGCCATAAAGATCGTCGTCCCGCAAGCTGCCGGCAGCGCCACCGACAATGGCGCACGCATTCTGGCGCAGGGGCTGTCAAAAGAGCTCGGCCAATCTGTCATCATCGAGGACCGGCCAGGCGGCGCTTTCGTCATCGGCAATGACGCGGTCGCAAAGGCGCAGCCCGACGGCTACACGCTGCTGTTTGCCAGTATCGGTGCGTTCGCGATCGCGCCGCACATGGTCGCCAAGCTACCCTACGACATCGAGCGCGACTTCCAGCCTATCGCGCTTGTCACGACCGGGCACCTCCTGCTTGCTGTCGCCCCCTCGCTGCCGATCCACAGCGTCGCCGAATTGGTCGAGTACGCCAAGAAAAACCCCGGCAAGCTTTCGAACGCCTCGTCGGGCAGCGGTTCGCCCGGCCATGTCAGCGGCGAGCTGTTCAAGTTCATGAGCGGCACCGACATCGTGCACGTGCCCTACAAGGGCGGGTCCGCCGCCATCACGGATCTCATCGCGGGGCGCGTCGATCTAATGTTCGAGAGCCTTACGTCCATCGCGCCGTATGCCCGACAGAAGGCCATCCGGGCGTTGGGCGTCAGCGGTCCGAAGCGTTCGCCCAGCTTCCCCGAGCTGCCGACGATCGCTGAGGCCGGCGTTCCCGGTTATGAGGCGCCGATATGGTTCGGCGTTGCGGCGCCAGCCGGCACGCATCGCCCGATCGTCGATAAGCTAAACGCCGCCATCAACCGCGCGATCCAATCTGACTTCTTCAAAGCGCGTTATGAGCAAATCGGCGACGAGCCGGCCGGCGGGACGCCGGAGGAGTTCGCGGCCCTGATCAAGAAGGAATCGGCGAAATGGGCCGATGTCGTGAAACGCTCCGGCGCGAAATTGGAGTAGGCGCTTATCACAGGCGGACTGGAACGCCGAAGCGAGTGAGATTGAAGAAATCGGACGATGCTCACAGGCAAGAGCGCGGTTCTAGACGTAGGCTGCGGGACCGGAAGCTTGACCTTCGAAATTGCTATGCGGCGCAAAGCCTCATCAATCGATGCTTCGGACTACGAGTCCGATTTCGTGGAGGTTGTAAACACCCGAAGGCGAGGTTTGCTCACTCGAATGCCGCAGGACCAGTCAGGCGACGAGAATATTTTATCGACATGTCGGATTTTGGCACATAGGGACATCGACACGCGGCTCGCGGATGTCGGCTAAATGTGACGCGCTTCGTCCAGGCACGGTTCATTTGTACGGATCATATGGATAACCAGCGTAGATGAGGTTGCCGGAGTCATCAGCCGTCGAATGCGTTTGCGTTTCTTCCAGGCATTGATTACTCGCAGCGCCCAACTCCCTGGCCCTGAAGCGGTCCGCCAACGGAACAGCAAAGTGTGACCTCTCGCGAGCTTGCGCCAACACTGTAGTAACTAGAATGAGTGGGATAGTGCGTTCGCTTGAGAGCGCAGCTACATCGTCGACGCGAAATTCCGAAGATTCGATGGTAGTCAGGTCGCCCGCCCAAGCTTGACTGAGGAAAAGTTGACCAAATAAGGCATTCGGCTCGGAACGTCCGGCGATCTCGATTGCCTCTTTGATGATCGCGGCCGCGCCTTTTTGGAGGATCATGAGTCGGCCGGCACTCGTTTTAGCGGAGAAAATCGCATGGCCGGAGTGACGGCCTAAGAACGGAAGCAAAGCCTGGTTTTGCCATTCGGTATTGCCATGATAAGAGGCCATTTCGACACCCTGATTTTTTGGATCGCGACCGCGCCGTGAAAGGCCCTTTGGCGCCAAGTCCGGTCTCCACACGTACATTGCAGGTGTCGGCGGCTGGAGACAGTGCCCGACGTCACACTCAAATCAATCATGGTGTTTTTCGTTTTCCGGAAGGGAGCCCTCCCTGAATACTGGTAGAATCTCCCAGGTATGCTGACCTACGAATCAGATTTTGCCGATTTGATCCGCCAACGCTACGCAGAGTACGGGCTGGCGATCAAACAGGCGGGGCTGAAGACCGAATAGCGGTCGGGCGTCATCCATACGATCGACCGGCAAGGACTGCCTGAAGCGCCGACGCTCTCCGCCACGACCCTTCGCGCCGATACAGAGGGCGAGCCAATTCGCGAATTTGGGCGAGGATCGCGTGCGGCGAAGGGGAAAACTCAGGTATCGCCCGGAGCTGCAGCGCGCGCTCGCAAGAAAAAAATCGCGCGCGTTTCCGGCGTGAGCATTGATGGGCTTGCGAGTTGCCCAACATGTGGCAACTAGACGCGTTCGACTCATCCTTCGACGTTCAAATGGGTGCGATGCAGTCAAGGAGTAGCCGTTGCGGTAAATGAGTAGCGTTTCTGAACAAGCCTGGCAGATGCTGCTCGGGCTTGTTTTTGCATGTTGCTGGCTAAACTGGCTTTCAGCCTTTTGTCGCTCACGCCCTTTGAGCGTCGCAGAAGGCGGTTCCCCGGCCGTTCAGAGCCTCAACAGGCGACGCAATCGTAGAGGAATATGCCATGCCGACCACCCGGCGCTCCATCCTCGCATCTTCCAGCTTGCTCACGTTGGCTGCGGTCGGTCGCAGCTTCCCGGCACTGGCTCAAACCGGATCTCGGACCGACACGACGTTGGCCGCACAAGCGCAGCCACAAGCCCCGATCACCGAGCAAGAGGCGCACGCTATCGCGGTCGATGCCTATTTGTATTTCTATCCGCTGATCTCGGTGGATGTCACCCGAAAGGTAACTACTAACGTCGAACCCGGCAAAATTCCGGGCTTCGGGCCGGCCAATACGTTCAACAGCTTCAAACAATTTCCGACCGCCGACTTCAAGTCGGTCGTGCGCCCGAATTTCGACACGCTCTACTCCAGCGCTTTTCTCGATATGATCGCAGAGCCGGTGATCGTGTCCGCGCCCGATACCGGCGGCCGCTATTATTTGCTGCCCATGCTTGACGCCTGGAGCGACGTCTTCGCTTCACCCGGATGGCGTACAACGGGCACCCAAGCCGGCAACTTTCTCATCACGCCGCCGGGCTGGAACGGTACCGTCCCTTCGGGCATGGCGCGTATCAGCGCGCCGACGCCCAACGTGTGGATCATCGGCCGGACCAAGACGGACGGGCCGCCGGACTACGATGCCGTTCATAAAATTCAGGCCGGATACAAGATCACGCCGCTGTCGCAATGGGGCAAGCCAGCGCAGCCAGTGGCCGTCAAAATCGATCCGACCGTCGATATGAAAACGCCGCCAAAAACTCAGGTCGATACGATGCCTGCCGGGAAGTTCTTCGCCTACGCGGCCGAGCTTCTCAAGGTCAATCCGCCGCACCTGACCGACCAGCCGATCATTGCGCAATTGAAGCGGATTGGCATCGAGGCGGGAAAGAGTTTCGATTTGGACAGGGCCGAGCCTGCCGTTCGCAAGGCTCTGGAGAGCGCTCCCGGCGAAGCGCAACAACTGATGGCGTGGAAACTGCCGACCCTTGCGCGCGTGACGAACGGCTGGTCGATGAACACCGACACGATGGGTGTCTACGGAAACTACTATTTGAAGCGGGCCATGATCGCCCAGGCCGGTCTCGGGGCGAACCTTCCCGAGGATGCGATTTATCCCATCAATTTGGCCGATGATACCGGGAGGCCGCTGGACGGAGCGAACAAATACAAGCTTCACTTCGACAAAGGTGACACGCCGCCGGTGAACGCCTTCTGGTCGGTCACGCTTTATGACAACGAGGG
>DASTMP010000263.1:0-7564 GCA_035714085.1 Blastocatellia bacterium | reverse complement strand
GTTCCGGGGCGGACTTTAGAACGAGACGAAGCGCCTGGGACCAAGTCGTCGCGTCAATCAAAGAGCAAAACTGCGGCGGGCAAAAAGACAAAATCCGCCGCGATGAAGTGATGGCGTAAATGTCATCATTTTATGGAACGGTTGTTCAAGGTCGCCGCGCGTCCTGAATCTAACGCCCCTGGAAGCCGCAGGCCAAATGGGCCGCGACGAGGCGCTGATGCGCTCACTGGTCTCGACGCACACCATTCTCGGCGCGCGATCGGGTGAGTTTATCTCCTTACTCGATCCGCCAGAAGCGTTTCGCGGGGCCGCCACCAGTTGTAGAAACATAGGGACCTGGCCGGCGCTGGTCGGGGAAGAAGGAGAACTCGACTGTCTGCTCTCGGCGCCGATCATCCTCTATGACTATCCGCAAGTCGCCCCGGAAAGCGCGGGCGATTTCTACGACGGAACGGAGATTGACGAATTGCTCACTATACGCGTCTTGACGATGACGGATCAGGAGAAGCAAGAGATGCGCCGAGTAGACGAGCGCGCCCGCCAGATACTTGAGAGAACCGAGGCGCTTCCCCCTGAGCGGATGATGAAACTCCACGGCGCCACCCGCAACTTTAGGGAAGGTGAGAGTGAAAAGCGATGAACGAATATGGATGGCGCCTGCCGGAAGAGAAAACTCCTTTGGAACATGTCCGCGTCCTCGATGTGGACCTTAAGCCCGGCGACCGCGTCCGGCTGCGTCCGCGAAGAGGCGGGGACATCCTCGACATTGAGCTCGCAGGCCGAACAGCGACAATCGAGGCCATCGAGCAGGACTATGAAGATCGAATCCATTTAGCGGTCGTCCTGGATGATGATCCGGGAAGGGATTTGGGCCTGCTGCGGCGCCCCGGCCATCGCTTCTTCTTTTCGCCTGAAGAGGTTGAGCCGCTCCCGCCTGAAGAGAAGGATGGGGCCGACCGATGACGCGTCCGCACATTCTCGTCGCCGGTCTGAGGAGGTGTCCTAACAGCCGCGACGCTTGCGTCATCGGCGAAGTGAAGGCCAAGCCGCGCGGAATGATCGTTCTGAGGACCGATTTCGGCGGGGCCCGAATTGTTGATATGCTTGTGGGTGAACACGCGCCCGGAATCTGTTAGCGCAAATGTCTGTGATTGACACTTAATAGTCGGGGCGCCTGAGCCCACAAATTTGGCGCCAATAATGTGGAGGAATCAGAATGCCGGATATGGACGTTATCCCAGAAAGCGAAGTCCGAAGGCATCAACCGATCGAGGAGATTAATGTTCTTTGGATAACAGCCGGACTTGGTTGCGACGGCGATACGATCGCGATCACAGCCGCCACCCAACCCAGCATCGAAGACCTCGTCCTCGGCGCCATACCGGGAATCCCGAAAGTGAATTTCCACAACCCGGTGTTGGCCTATGAGGTTGGCGACGATTTCATGAAATATCTTTATATGGCCGACGAGGGCAAACTCGGACCATTCATCCTGGTAATAGAAGGTTCCATCCCCAACGAAAAGATCAAGAGTGAAGGTTTTTGGGCCGCTTTCGGCGTGGATAAAGAAACAGGTCAGCCAATTACCACATGTGAGTGGATCGACAGATTGGCGCCCAAAGCCTGGGCGGTGGTGGCGGCCGGAACCTGTGCGACATACGGGGGAATCCACGCGATGGAGGGAAACCCCACGGGCTGCATGGGGCTGGCGGATTACCTGGGCTGGGGGTGGAGATCCGGCGCCGGAATTCCGATTGTATGCGTGCCGGGATGTCCGGTCTTGCCCGACAATTTCATGGAGACCTTGCTCTACCTGTTGTATCAAGCGGCTGGGAGCGCGCCCATGATCCCTCTCGATGAAGCCTTGCGCCCGACGTGGCTTTTCAGCCAGACAGTACATGAAGGGTGTGACCGCGGAGGCTATTACGAGCAGGCCGATTTCGCCGAAGAGTATGGGGAGCGGGAGTGCATCGTGAAACTGGGATGCTGGGGACCGGTGGTTCAGTGTAACGTAGGGAAACGCGGATGGATGGTGGGCCTTGGCGGCTGCCCGAATGTGGGAGGGATATGTATTGGCTGCACGATGCCCGGATTTCCGGACAAGTTCATGGCCTTTATGGATCAACCGCCGGGTTCGCTCCTCTCCTCGCACGCGATCACGACTTATGGCAAAACGATTCGCGCGCTGCGCAGGTTTACTCAGGAGTCACTTAATAAGGAACCTGACTGGCGACATAAAAGGGAAGGTGAATAAAGACGCAAGTTCTTGATGACGCTATGTTGAATGGAAGAAAAAAGCGTTCGTATGAGGATGGCAACCCTCTCAGTCCGTCGGAGGCAGAGGCAATTCTTATCGGGCTTGCGAATGCGTTCATTCCATTTGAACTCGCCGCCCGGCGGCCGGGCGGCGAGTCTGTCGCACTGCAAAAGAAGTCGGCGACGGTGGGATTGCCCGATCTTGAGGCTAAATACCGGACTCTTGTGGAACAAATTCCCGCCGTCGTGTTCATGGCTTATCTCGATAGAGGCATTAGCGAGGCGTACATCAGCCCGCAGATCGAGTCAATATTGGGTTTCTCCCAGCAAGAATGGCTGAATGATCCGGTGCGCTGGTACAATCAGCTTCACCCCGATGACAAAGCCCGTTGGAGTATCGAAGCTGCGCGCCTGTTCCTTTCAGGCGAGGCGTTACAATCCACATACAGGTTGATGGCCCGGGACGGGCATGTGGTCTGGTTACACTGTGAAGCGAAAATGGTCCGCCACGATGACGGGCGGCCGTGGTTCATTCATGGGGTCTCCGTCGACATCAGCGACCTCAAGCAGTCGGAGGAAGCGCTCAGGAAGGCGCACGACGAGTTGGAGATGCGAGTCCGGCAGCGGACGGCGGAGTTGGCGAGAACGAACGCGGAGCTGGAGGCGGAGATCGTCGAGCGCAAGGCGATCCAGGAACAGCTTGAAGAAGAGAGAGAGATCGTCGAAACGGTGAGCAGCGCCGGGCGGATGCTTTCGGCGGAGCTTTATCTGGATAAGTTGATGCAAGCCCTTACGGACGCGGCGACCGAATTGGTCGGGGCGCAATTTGGCGCTTTCTTCCACAACGTTCCGGATGAAGGTGGCGGCTCGTACATGCTTTACGCGCTCTCTGGCGCGCCGCGCGAACACTTTGAGCGCTTCCCTACGCCGAGAGCCAGCGACCTCTTCGGCCCGACTTTTCGCGGCAAAGGAATAGTGCGCCTTGATGACGTTAAGCAGGATCCGCGCTTCGGAAAAAACCTGCTGTTTAACAGGATGCCGCACGGCCACTTGACCGTCACGAGCTATCTGGCGATACCTGTAGTCTCTCGTTCAGGGGAAGTGCTGGGGGGACTCTTCTTCGGCCACCCTGAAGCCGGAATCTTTTCCGAGCGCTCGGAGCGAATTTTACTTGGCTTAGCCGCCCAAGCCGCCATCGCCATTGACAATGCGCGCCTGTACGCGGCCGAACAGAAGGCCCGCGCCGAGGCGGAGACGGCCAATCGACTGAAAGACGATTTTCTCGCGACCGTATCACATGAACTGCGCGCCCCTTTGCATTCGATGTTCGGCTGGGTACAGCTTCTGCGGAGCGGGAAGCTGGACGCGAATAGCGCTCAACAGGCGATCGAGGTCATCGAGCGCAACGTCCAGGGGCAGCGGAGGATCGTCGAAGACATCCTTGACGTCTCTCGCATTATTACCGGGAAGCTTCGCATTGAAATGGCTCCAGTGAATCTTACCCTGGTTATAGAAGCGGCGGTCGACTCGATGCGCCCGGCGGCCGAAGCCAAGGGAATTGCGTTAAAGACGACGCTCGATCCTAAGGCGAACCGCGTCTCCGGAGACGCCGGTCGTTTACAGCAGGTGGTTTGGAACCTTATTTCAAACGCCATCAAGTTTACCCCCCAGGAAGGGCGCGTTCAGATTCTGACTGAAAACATCAACTCCAATGTGGAAATCAAGGTGATCGACACGGGGCCTGGCATCAAGCCAGAGTTTTTACCTTATGTCTTCGACCGCTTCCGCCAAGAAGATTCCTCAATCACGCGCGCGCAAGGGGGACTGGGCTTGGGGCTGTCAATCGTTCGACACCTCGTCGAACTCCACGGTGGCGCAGTGGCGGCAGAAAACCGCAGAGACGCGCAGGGCGCGATCTTTACCGTCAGGCTTCCGCTCGCAGCCGCCACCGCCACTAAACCCTCTCTAGCTGCTCAAGCCATGCATTTCGGTCAGGCCCCGCTGCAGGACGCGCCCCAAAACCACACTTCAGCTTTGGCGGGTCTCAGAGTACTCCTGGTTGATGACGAGACGGACGGCCGTGAAATGGTCACTGCCATGCTTGAGAATAATGGCATTCAGGTCAAAGCGGCGTCGTCGGCCAATGAGGCGCTTCAAACGATTGCCGAATGGAAACCTGACGTCCTCGTCTCCGACATCGGAATGCCGGTAGATGATGGTTACGCTCTCATCCGCAAAGTTAGGGCGCTCCCGTCAGAGCGGGGGGGAAACGTGCCAGCAGCGGCGCTCACGGGATATGCCAGCAGGACAGATTACTTGAAAGCGCTCTCGGCAGGCTATCAATCACATATAAAGAAGCCGGTCGAATTAGATGAGCTAATCGCCGTTGTCGCGAGTCTCGCCGGCCGGACCAACAAAGGTTGAGTGGGGTTGGCCGCCTTCATTTCTCCGACCGGGGAGTAGATTTGAGGTTCGGCTTCAAGCGCGCAAAGACTGTGGGTGTAAGGGCAGCTAACACCCCGTTCGTATTAGGAAGCGGTTTTACCAACATACACTGTCCTAAACCTAAGTAAAATCCGGCATCAACGGATTAGCGCCGTGGTGTGATTCTTCGCTTAATTTATCTTGAACCGAGATATATCGCTGGGTGGCGCCGTTACGGCGAACACATTCAATTTAACAATGAATAATCCGCTTGCCGGACAGCGGTTCATGCGGGGCCGCGCATCGAAGACCCGGCAAATAAGACAATTTCACCCCTGTTCATTCAACACACAAAGCAAAGAAGACTCACACACGGCGAATTGATTTCAGCGCGCCATTAGGCGATCGCGTTGGGCGGTTGCGGCAAACCGCTCCTGTCACTTATTCCCTTCGTTTCAACACAGAGGTAAAACACAAGGATGAAGAATAGATTCAACGATTCGACAAAGAGGGCGAGACTCGAGCGGAGAACGGTTCCCGCGCTGGCCCTTTTGATGGGATTAGGTTTGTTCGCGCCGGTCTTCGGCCAACAGGCCCAGCAGACCCAAATGCTTGAAAGGACGTCCGAGGCGACCGATCTGACTCAGACGTCTTCGCCCTCGGAGATTTCGCGCGCGTTCATTAACGCCGCCAAGCGGATTAAGCCCGCCGTCGTTTATGTCAAGGTAGGAACCAGGGGCGCAAACGGTTCCGGAGTGATCGTCAGTTCGGACGGTTACATTCTGACAAACAACCACGTCGCGAGCGCCGCCAATGAACTCGCTGTCAAGCTGTCAGACGGCCGTGAGCTCAGAGCGCGACGCATCGGCGTGGACCAAACAACCGATCTGGCGTTGATTAAAGTCGAGGCGCAGAACCTGCCGTACGCGACGCTCGGCGATTCGTCGAAGCTGGAGCAGGGGGAATGGGTGATTGCGCTCGGATCGCCCTTCGGCCTCGAACAGACGATGACCGCCGGCATCGTTTCAGCCATCGGACGTAAATTCAACGGGCCTTACGACAACTACATTCAGACCGACGCATCGATCAATCCGGGCAATTCAGGAGGGGCGCTGGTGAATATGAACGGTGAAGTGATCGGCATTAATACATCAATCTTATCGCGTGGAGGCGGCAGCGAGGGCGTCGGCTTCGCGATCCCATCGAACATGGCAAAAATGGTCAAAGAGCGACTGCTCGGGAATGCAGGCGCCTACGCGAGCGCCAACGCGGGCGCCAACTCTGGCGCCAACGCGGGCGCCAACGCGCCTGTCTCGCGCGGCTATTTGGGCGTGAGTCTGCGAGACCCGCAAACCGTAGGTGGCGGCGCAGTGGTCGCTGAGTTGGCCAATGGCGGCCCCGCATCGACGGCAGGACTGCACGACGGCGACCTGATCGTTGAATTCGACGGCAAGCCGGTGAAATCTCCTAATCAACTGGCCGAGATCGTCGCAGACACACCGCCGGGAAGAACCGTCAATCTGAAATTCGTCCGTAACGGACAAGCGCAAACGGCTTCAATAAAGCTCGGACGTCGCTCGGCCTAGAACCGTCACTGGCCCTCTGAGGCTAAGTTAGGAAAAATGGCAAGCCAAGCGGCGCGCCCGCGTCCTCACGGGCAGGCCTTGCAGCCGAGGCTTGCCCGCGAGGACGCGGGCGCGCCGCTTGGCTAACTTAACCTCAATGGTCAGGGGCCAGCGCTCTCTAACCGGCTTCGCCAACAGCGGTAGCGCGGATGTCGGGGCGCCGAAAAGCGATCGCGATCTATGATCAAACGGCGCCTTGGCCACTATCAGATTCTTTCCATTCTTTACCTGGTCGAAGGATCGAAGTGAGTGGTAGACTCTTAACAGTAAAGTGAAACTGCGATAGCAGCCAGTAAAGACCTGAAAAAGAGTATCGAGTGAAATCGCTCTCGCAAGCAAAGGAGACACCCAATGATGTTTTCTCGCCGCGCAGTAATCACCCTCATTCTGACTGCCGTGGCGCTGTCGCCGCCGTCCGGCATTCACCAACGAACGCAGGCGACCAGCATTCAACTCCAAACGCCTGAACAGTTCCTCGGCTTCCGCGTCGGCGAGGACCGCAAGCTCGCCCGCTGGGACAAGATAGTCGAGTACCTGAAACTCGTGGACGCCGCCTCCGACCGCGTCAATTTGCGCGAGCTTGGTAAAACTACGCTCAACAATCCATTCATCGCGCTCGAAATCGGTTCATCGGACACGATCAAGAATCTGGATCGCTACAAGGGGCTTGAACGAAAGCTCTACTTTCAAGGCGGGGCGCCGTCGGCATCAGAGCGCGACGAGATTTTCCGTTCAGGCAAGGCCGTTGTGCTGGTGACGTGCAACATCCATTCGACGGAGATCGGCGCGTCGCAAATGGTTTTGGAGTTGGTTCACCGGCTGGCGACCGAAGATTCGCCCACGGTCAAAAAGATTCTCGACAACGTAATCTTCCTGCTCGTACCGTCGCTCAATCCCGACGGCCAGATTATGGTCACCGACTGGTACAACAAGAACGTCGGTACCGAATACGAAGTCAGCCCATTGCCGTGGCTCTACCACCATTACATCGGTCACGACAACAACCGCGATATGTACATGTTTACGCAGAAAGAGAGCCAGTTGACGGCTCGGCTGTTGTGGCGCGACTGGTTCCCGTCAGTCTGGCTGGACGAACACCAAATGGGCAGCAACGGCGCGCGCATTTTTGTGATGCCGGCGACCGATCCGATCAATCCGAACGTGCATCCGCTGGTCTATCGCTGGAATGGCATCTTCGGCCAGGCGCAGGCCGCCGCGCTGGAAGCCGAAGGCAAGGATGGCATCATCTACAACTCGAC
>DASTMP010000262.1:0-4474 GCA_035714085.1 Blastocatellia bacterium | reverse complement strand
ATCGTCGCGTTGAGACTGCGAAGGGACAAGCCGATTGGCCCGAGTGTGTCGGAAACTTCGCGATTAATCGGAGGCCCGGCCTTCGAGGTTCAGGTCGAGATGCCTGCCTTCAATTCAGGGCGCGCGCCTTGGGAAATCCCTGGCGTGATCTTGGGTTCCGATCACGGACCGCGGTTCAATCAGGCAAGTCCCGGCGCACAGGTTGGGAAGATAGCAGCGGATCATATCGAGCTTCGCGCCGACGGCGGCTGGGACATTTTGATTGAGACCGACGGCGAAGGACGGCTCACCCAAGGAACATACGTCGCATTTCCGGTAAAACTCGGGGGCAGATCGCTGAAATTCAACTGTCGACCCGCAGATCTGACCGTTGGCTATCTTCACACCACCGCGCGCACGGGTTCTGATGAACTCGAAGGGAGCTTCCAACTGGAAGTCGCTATCTGCGAGAATGCTGCCTCAGGAAAAACTGCAGCGTGGCCCTACCAACCGCTCAAGGTTCGTGGGAATTTTGCAGGGTTGAAAAAGCAAGGAGAAAGATGAGTCGCCGTCGAACAAATCGTTGGACGCGAGCGGCGGCCAAAAGCAGTGACAAGTGACGCGTGACATCTGACATCTCTCTCGGGGGAATTATGCAAACACTCTGGCAAGACCTGCGCTACGGCGCGCGAATGTTGCTCAAACAAAAAGGCGTGACGGCGATCGCCGTACTGTCACTGGCGCTCGGCATCGGCGCGAATACGGCGTTGTTCAGCATTGTGGATGCGATGTTGTTGAAGCTGTTGCCGGTCAGGGAACCTGAGCGGCTGGCGTTGTTCCAAACCTTCGCGCCGCGCGGATTCGATCCGGGCGACTACAGCGGCAGCGCCAGAATCGATCCGGTGACCGGACTGCGGCGTATGACGTCGTTCCCTTATGTCAGCTATCAACGAATGCGCGAACAGCAGCGAGAGCGACAGGGCGCGCTGTCCGACATCTTCGCCTTCACCAGATTCAACGTGAATCTGCTGGCCGATGGGCAGGCCGATGTCGTCAACGGGGCGGTCGTCACGGGCAATTATCATTTGGGCCTGGGCTTGCGGCCGCTGCTGGGACGATTGTTGACGGATGAGGATGACCAGGCTTCGGCCGATCCTGTAGCGGTGTTGAGCTATCGGTGCTGGCAAAAACATTTCGGCGGCAATTCGTCGGTCGTCGGCAAACAGATCAATATCAACAATCGCGCCTTCACCGTGATTGGCGTGACGCCGCCCGGCTTTGAAGGCGCGGGGCAAGTAGGCCTGACGGAGGATGTGACGGTTCCGCTGGCGATGGAGGTGCTCCCCGATCCTGTCCAGGCGCGCTCGCAGTTTTATGGCGTGGGCAGTTGGTGGTTGCGCGTTATGGGACGGCTGAAGCCGGGCGCGACGCTCGAACAGGCGCAGGCGCAACTCGAAACCACGTTTCGGCAATCGGTGGACGAACATCGCGCCGCGCGCAATACGGAATCGCTCGCCGGCGGCGGCAATGCGATCAGCCCGCTCGACCCGAAACTTTATCCGCGCCTCGCGCTAATTTCAGGCGCTCAGGGCGAGATGAATTTTCGTGAGGATTACGCGCCGTCGCTGTATATGCTGCTCGGCGTCGTCGGGATAGTGTTGCTGATCGCCTGCGCGAACGTGGCCAATCTGCTGCTTTCGCGCGCGGCTTCGCGGCAAAAAGAGATCAGCGTGCGACTGGCGTTGGGCGCAAGTCGTTGGCGTTTGATACGGCAATTACTGACCGAAAGCGTCCTGCTCGCGGCAGTCGGCGGCGCGCTGGGATTGATGTTTGCGATGTGGATCAAAGACGGCTTGCTCACGGTCAGTGAATGGGGGCCGAGCGCGCTCGAAGAATGGGGACCGAGCGCGCTCGAACCCAAACTGGATTTTCACGCGCTGAGTTTTACCTTGGGCTTGTCGTTATTAACCGGAATTTTCTTCGGCCTCGCGCCAGCGTTGCGGTCTACCAAAGTGGATTTGACGCCGGCGCTAAAAGACAGCGGGCGCAGTTCGAGCGCCGCGTCGCGTTCGCTGCTGGGTCGCGGGCTGGTCGTAACGCAGGTTGCGCTGTCGTTGTTGCTATTGATCGGCGCTGGTTTGTTCGTGCGCACTCTATTGAACTTGCAGCGCGTTGATCCGGGCTTCAATACGAAAAACCTGCTGATGTTCAAGGTCGCGCCGGGTTTGACCGGCTACAAAGACGAACGGCTCGCGCAGCTTTATGAGCGGATATGCGAGCGGCTGGAAGCGCTGCCGGGCAGTCCCAAAGTGACGTTTTCCCGCACGCGGCTGCTGGCGGACAATGACGCCGTTCCCTACGTTTATTTGCGCAGCGCGCTCGACGCCGCGCCGGACGCCGACGGCCGCATCAGGGCCACAGGCGAAAGCTACATTCTGTACGGGCGCGAAAACTTTTTGGAGACGATGGAAATTCCGCTGTTGGCCGGACGCGCGTTCAAGCGTCATGACGACGAACGCGCGCCCAAAGTGGTCGTCGTCAATCAAACCTTCGCTAGCAAGTTTTTCCCCAATGAATCGCCGATCGGCAAACGCTTCACCCTCGACGTCAAAAAGCCGGATGAACTCGAAATCGTCGGGCTCGTCAAAGACGCCAAATACGCCAGGCAGCGCGACCATGCGCCGCCGACGATGTACCTGCCGTGGCGTCAGGCGGCCACTGTCATGCCGGAAGCGAACTTCGAGCTGCGCGCTGCGGGCGATCCGCGAGCGCTGATTGCCTCCGTGCGGCAGGCGGTGCGCGAAGTGGATGAGACCCTGCCGATCCGCAGCGTCAAAACCCAGGTCGAACAGGCGGACGAAACGCTGCGGATGGAACGGCTGTTCGCCAAACTCGTCACGCTCTTCGGCTTGCTCGCGCAGCAACTCGCCTCCATCGGTTTGTTCGGCGTATTGGTGTATGCCGTCTCGCAACGCACACGCGAAATCGGCATCCGCATGGCGCTCGGCGCTTCAAAAACCGACGTGATGAAAATGGTCATCAGGCAAGGCATGACTCTGGCGGTTGTCGGCGTCGCGCTGGGCCTGGGCGGCGCCTACTTGCTGACAAAGTACCTGGAAAGCCTGATGAACTTGTCGCGGATGTTGTATGGCGTCAAACCGAATGACCCGCTGACGTATGGCGTGACGGCGGGGTTGCTGGCGGCTGTGGCGTTGGTCGCCTGTTACCTTCCGGCTCGGCGGGCGACGAAAGTTGATCCGATGGTCGCGCTCAGATGCGAATAGATGTCAGTTGCTAGATGTCAGATGTCAGATGTCAGTGACAAGTGACAAGTGATAGGCCGCCGCCGCGTCAACTCAACCGGTTCGGCGACAGGAGCGTCCGTGGGAGCACTGCCCCGTCAACGAGCGCGAGATCCATGGACCTGGCCCACCTAGTCGTGGATGTGGGCTACTGATCGTAGTGAGGCAATACTCCACGGTTCGCACGATGTAACTAAACTAGAAGAGGATATCTCCGATGACCGTTTCCGAAGTCCTCGCTCTGCTCGACGCTGAACGCGATGAGCGGGGCATAAGCAACTGGGAGAAGCTGGGCTCGAGCACCGCGGGCATGAGGAGTTACGGAATTGGGCTCACACGGCTGCGCAAGCTGGCAAAACGGATTGGGCGCAACCGGGAGCTCGCGCACGCGCTCTGGAAGACCGACGTCTACGAAGCCAGAGTGATCGCGCTTCTCGTCGACGACCCCGCGCGAATCACCCGTGACCAGGCCGAGAAACAGGTCGAGGAGTTGGCCGGCGGCATGCTGGCCCACGTGTTTGCTTCCTGCGACGCAACGCTCGCGAAGACGTCATTCGTGGTCGAGCTTGCCGACCAGTGGGTCAGGAGCGACGACCCCGTACGCCGCGATTGCGGTTACGGGCTGCTCTATGAGGCGTCGAAGTTCTCCGGCAAGAAGGCGCCGAGCGAGGAGTTCTTCCTCGCCCATGTCGAGCGCATCGCGGACACGATCGGGACGGAGTCGGAGAAGGTCCGCCTGTCTATGGGCGCGGCGCTGATGGGGATCGGAAAGCGGAGCGCTGTGTTGAACGAGGCGGCTCTGAAGGTTGCGCGAGATGTGGGGCCGATCGAGTTCACCTCCGCCAGCGGCGAGTGCGAGCCGTTCGACGTAGTAAAGCATCTGACCACCGACTGGCTGAAGGAGAAGTTGGGGGTGTAGGTGTGGCTGGAATGGCATCACCGACGGCCTCGGTCTGAGCGAGAACGAGTAGGGTGCTGCTCCTCGTGAACCGTCGCCGAACAACAGCATGCAGCTGACGGCGCTGCGCGCCGCAGCTGATGCTGAGCGTTAGGCCCAATCGACTCGGGGCGCCTTCAGTTCGGAAGACTCAGGCGAACGTGGCGTGGGACAAGAATCAATACGATGATCGCTCCGAAGTAGCTAGCTACATTTGGCACAACTACCCCGCCCTGTTCTCAGAACAGGATCGCCT
>DASTMP010000261.1:0-17737 GCA_035714085.1 Blastocatellia bacterium | reverse complement strand
ATAAAATGATCGCCTTTTCCGCTTTATGTTTGGCTGCCCGTATGCCGTAGAGCCTGGCGCCGCAAGGAGTTCAATACTTCCGTCATATCCCGAATCAGATCATCTTTCACACTGCTCGGCTTCAACCGGTAATGTTCCATCGTGAAACCATTGTAGCGATGTTCGGTAGCCAAATCCTTGTAGTCTCGCCCGTTCACTCAACTTCAGGCGTCGGATTTGAACGCGAATAGACGTATTTGTCCATAGAATCTTTAGCTGCTTTCCACCCCTTCTCTGGCGCCGCACGCGTGAGCGAGTGGCTGACCGGCGATATCGCCGCACGCTCACATGCGCGACGCTGATGTCTTAAATTTGCAACTTTCATGCCGTTGACATAAGTAATCAGTAATAGAGAAGATAATGCGGCTCTGATCCACGTCAATGACTGGTCACACTAGACAATAATTTTGCCGATTGAATGAATTCGATATGAGGAGAAGATCGATATCCAACATGAGTGGCGCGGGCAGACTGACGAAAATCGCGCTGGTATTCGCGCTGCTCTCCGGCCTGGCCGCCTCACAGGCGCGGGCCGTGTGGGGAAATGTTGATCGCGCCATCACGCCGGTTCCGACCCTGGCCGGCGCGCAGGAGGAATTTTTCGAGAAGAATATTCGTCCGATTTTTGCCGCGAGTTGCCAGCGATGCCACAACGCCAAGTCGAAGGTAGCCGGATTGGACCTGACGACGGCCGAGGCGTTTCAACGCGGCGGCGATAGCGGCCCCGTCATCAACAAAGAGAAGCCGGAAGAGAGCCGTCTGCTCAAAGTCATCGGCTACGACGGCGAGACTAAGATGCCGCCGTCTGGAAAATTGAAAGATCACGAGATCGCCGCCCTGACCGAGTGGGTGAAAATTGGCGCGCCGTGGCCCGGCTCCGTGGCGCCTGCGGCTTCGGCCGTAACGCCTGTGGCGTCGGAAGGCAAGCCGAAAAATCCGACCCCCAGATCGTTCACCGATGAGGAGAAGGGCTTCTGGGCTTATCAGCCGCTGAGGGCGATGAAGGACGTCGCGCCGCCGCAGGTGAATGACGAAGTGTGGCCGCAATCGCCTGTTGACCGCTTCATTCTGCGAAAGATGGAAGAGAAGAACCTCAAACCCGCCCCGCCCGCCGACAAGCTGACGCTGCTCCGGCGCGCCACATTCGATTTGACGGGGCTGCCGCCGACCGAGAACGAGATGCGCGATTTTTTCGCCGACAGTTCGCCCGACGCGTTCAACAAGGTCGTCGAGCGTCTGCTAGCCAGCCCCCGATACGGCGAACGCTGGGGCCGACACTGGCTGGACGTGGCGCGCTACGCAGATTCGACAGGCAATGACGAAGACCACCGCTACCCGCATGCCTGGAAATACCGCGATTACGTCATCGAATCGTTCAACAACGATTTGCCTTACGATCAATTCATACGCGAACAGTTGGCGGGCGATCTGCTTCCGGCCAGGAACCCCGGCGAGATCAATCGGCGAGGCATAATTGCGACTGGCTTTCTCGCCCTCGGCCCGAAGGCCATCGCTCAACAGGACAAGAAGAAGATGCTCTATGACGTCTACGACGAACAGGTCGACGTCACGACTAAGGCCTTCCTCGGTTTGACCGTTTCCTGCGCGCGCTGTCACGACCACAAATTCGACCCGATCCTGACGAAGGACTATTACGCGATGATCGGGATGTTCGCCTCGACGCGCAGCTTCACCAATCCCGACTCACACGTCTCGGTAGTCCTTGAAAAACCGCTCGTGCCCAGAGAAGAGTTCGAGCGGTACCAGGCCGCGAAACAAGAGCATCAGGAGAAAGAGCGCCACGCCAGGATCGCGATTGAAGAAATTGTGGACGAAGTGAAGGAGCGCTCGGTCAAAGAAAGTTCGCCTCGTCTGGCCGATTATTTCGTCGCCGCGCGCAAGATCTATCTGGACAAAGGGCAGAACAAAGGGCAGAACAAAGGGCAGGACGGCGAGACGTTGGCCGGCATTGCGCTCCAGGCGAATTTGAACGAAGTAGCGCTCAAACGATGGGCTGATTTCCTGAAGCCGGGCGTCGACGTGCGCGGCTATCTGGACGAGTGGAACAACGCCGCGCCCGACAAGATCGCAGCGACAGCGCGCGGCTACCAAGAGCGCTTCCAAAAACGCTTCGCTGAATGGGAGGAGAAGATCGGCAAGTGGCGCGCCGAATATCGTAAGGCTCTGACCGAGAACAATTCTCTTCCAGAAAAACCAAAATTCGAAGCGGGCGATGATCGCTTCTTCAACGACGCCTATTTCGAGGGCGGGCCTTTCGCCGTGGGAGCCAAAGACCAGAAGCGTTTTTCGTCCGAGCAATGGTCGAAGCTCACAGCGCTCCACAAAGAACTCGAAGAATTGAAGAAGTCGGCGCCCGCCGAACCCGAGATGGCCTGCGCGATCGAAGACGGCCCTCCCATAGAGCAGAAGGTGTTCATCCGGGGCGATTACAACAACTCCGGAGAGGCGGCGCCGAAGGGCTTCCCGGCGATACTCGCGCGTTACGACACGAAGCCGTCATTCGTGGGCAGCGGGCGATTGCAGTTCGCCGAATGGCTCACGCAACCCGGCCATCCGCTGACCGCGCGCGTGATGGTCAACCGCATCTGGCAATGGCATTTCGGCGAGGGGCTGGTCCGCACTCCCGACAATTTCGGCAAAATGGGCGAACGCCCCACGCACCCGGAACTGCTCGATTATCTGGCCACAGAGTTCGTCAAAAGCGGATGGTCGATCAAGGCGATGCATCGAATGATCATGTTGTCGAGCGCATACCGGATGTCGTCGGTCAATCCGAACATCGCGGAAGAGGCCGACCCGGACAACCACCTGCTGACGCGTTTCAACCGCCGCCGCCTATCGATCGAGGAGATGCGCGACGGGTTGCTGGCGATTGACGGGACGCTCGACCTGACGATGGGAGGCACGCTGCAAACCGGGCGCGGCACTGATGGAGAGAACAACCAGGCGAGGTTGAGCCTCAATCCCGAAAAGCTGAAACGACGCACGGTCTACCTGCCGCTGCGACGCGCGAACCTGCCGACGCTCCTCAACCTCTTCGATTTTGGCGACGCGACAACGACTTCGGGCAAGCGCCAATTGACCAACGTCGCCACGCAGGCGCTCTTCTGGCTCAACAGCGAATTCCTACACGAACGCGCGCATGACGTCGCGCAATCACTGCTCGATCGGAAAGAGATGGGCGACGCCGCGCGGATCGACGCCGCATATGCGCTCATCCTCAACCGCCATCCCGATAAGGACGAAATCGATCGGGCGTTGAACTACGTCGCCGGCTTCAAACGGAAGTTCACGGGCGAAAAGGCGGATCAGAGGGCGTGGCAGAGCTTGTGCCGCGTGTTGATGTCGTCGAACGATTTTGTTTATGTCGATTAAGAAGAAAACATTCAAAGTTGGGCTCATGCGTAAGAACTGATCGGAGTCTGCATGGGTTGCTTAGGCGTACATTTCTCCCTCGATGAGCAGATTGTCAACGAGCTCAGATCTTACAAGCGTGAGTCAGCGCGGTTGAACTACGTTCAGGAAAAACTGGAAGAGGGTTTATGGGAGAAGCGCCCAGAATTGGGGTGCGAAACTGATAAATCTTGGGACGCTATACATCGAACGCTGACCGATGGCGATCTGGCGTGGAGGAATGGCCAGTACCCACTCAATCACGTTATTCTTGGTGGCGAATTGCTCTATACCAAGCAGGACTACATCAGCTTAAAGACACCCCAGCAGGTCCAAGATGCGGCGGCTGCCTTGAGGGGCATAACCAAGAAACAATTTCGCGAGAGATACTTCAATATTGATCCTGAAAAATATGGCTCCCCAATAGATGATGAAGACTTCGATTACACATGGACCTGGTTTGAGTCACTGCGTAAGTTTTGGTATCAAGCTACCAAGGATAACCGCTACATTCTTTTTACTGCTGATCAATAAAAGCGGTGATCTTTCTTGAAGCGCCGAAATGAATCACTAAACGAATTGAATCGCAGGCATCTTTATGAACTCAGTTGCTTCTCTTTATCAAAGAATAGAAAAGCCGGTGTCGCGCCGCTCGTGGTTGCGAGCCGCCGGGTGTGGTTTCGGTTATTTGAGCCTGTCGGCGCTGCTGGCCGATGAGTTCAAGGCGCTGGCGGCTGCGCAGGATAACCCGCTCGCCCCGCGCCCGCCGCATTTCGAACCGAAGGCCAAACGCGTGATCTTCCTGTTCATGCACGGCGGCCCGTCTTCGATTGACACCTTCGATCCGAAAGAGCGTCTTGTCCGCGATCATGGCAAGCCGCTGCCAATCAAACGCCCGCTCGCATTCGCCGATGGCCCCGTCGGCCCGTTGATGAAGCCCTTGTGGGATTTCAAACCCGGCGGCAAGAGCGGCGTCCCGGTCAGCGACCTCTTCCCGCACGTGCGCGAATGCGTTGACGACCTCTGCGTCATCCGCTCGATGGTCGGTGAAGGCGTGGACCATGGCGCGGCGCTGTTGCAAACCTTCACGGGGACTTCGACCTTCATTCGACCGAGCATGGGGTCGTGGGTGGTTTACGGCCTGGGGTCCGAGAATCAGAACCTGCCGGGCTTCATCACCATCAAACCCGCGCTCTCGCACGGCGGCGCGAAGAACTGGTCGTCGGCCTTCCTCCCCGGAGTGTACCAGGGCACGGCCATAGGCAATTCGGGCCTCAAAGTGGACGACATCAAAAACGAGCCGATTGAATACCTGATCGGCAAACACCTCTCACCCGACGAGCAGAGCTACGAGTTGGAGATGCTGCGAAACATCAACAACCGTCACAAGGCGCTGCGCAAACACGACCCGCAGATCGAAGCGCGCATCCAGGCCTTTGAGCTCGCGTTCCGCATGCAGTCCCAGGCGCCGGAGGCGTTTCAAGTCGAAAAAGAGACCGAGGCGACGAAGAAGCTTTACGGATTGGACGATCCGATCACGCAGGATTTCGCGTGGCAATGCATCCTGGCGCGCCGGCTGGCCGAGCGCGACGTGCGCTACGTCCAATGCACCCACAGCTACAAATGGGATCAGCACAGCGACCTCTACAACCTCCATACCAAGAACGCCCGCGAAGTCGACAAGCCGATCGCCGGGCTGTTGAAAGACCTGAAAGCGCGCGGCCTCTTGAAAGACACGCTGGTCATCTGGGCCGGCGAATTCGGGCGCACGCCGGTCAGCGAGAGCGGCGACGGCCGCGACCACAACCCATACGGCTATTCAATCTGGATGGCCGGCGGCGGAGTCAAACCAGGATTCGTTTACGGAGCCACGGACGACATCGGCTATCATGCCGTCGAAGACCGCATGCACATTCACGATTTCCACGCGACCGCGCTTCATCTGCTAGGACTCGATCACGAGCGGTTGACTTATCGTTATAGCGGGCGCGATTTCCGGCTGACCGACGTGGCCGGAGTCGTGGCGAAAAAGATCGTTGCTTGATGGTTTCTTCGTGTATAAAGCTTAGGGGGGCCGAATTACAACTAGGGCGAGGCAGTACCTTTCTCACAACGAAGTGCGTGAAAGGCTCGTGGTTCTTACGTTATCGAAGAATTTGGATAGCCCTCGGATGCTAAAAGTCAATTCCGATACTCCGAAAGGGTGTTAGTAGCCCGCACTGACTGCTCTCAATCAGACACGAGCGTGCATTATATGAGCCAGGCTCCCTACTCGAAGTCCGTCCGTCCGCTCCTTGAAATATCTTGCGTTGATCTCCGCCGGTCCGATGTCTTCAACATGTCCGAAGCCCATAGCTTGCACATCCTTCTTCAGTTCCGCAGGGTCGAAGAACATTTGCCATGGCTCCCTTACCCAATCGACGCGTTGGTAAAGCGTGTCGAAGATCAATCGCTGGTCGGGAGTTAACAACGACGGCCGGATCGTGTAGTCGAAGACGACTCCGCTTCCTATCGGCGCTGAGGCGATGAAACGCAACGTCTTCATTACTCCCTCGGTCGTCAGGTACATCGTCACGCCCAGCCACGAGAAGAATGCGCTCTGGCTCGGATCGTAGCCTGCGTCTTGCAACCCGTCTGCGAGCCCCTGCGCTTCAAAATCAACTGGCGCGAATGTGAGATCAACCGGGAGCGAGATACCCGCCTCCTCCAGGCGCGCTCGCTTCCAAGCCTGGGTCGCAGGATGGTCGACTTCGAACACGCGCAGCGCGCCTTTGGGGTAGGGATTCCGGTAAGCGAATGTATCAAGCCCTGCGCCCAAAATGACGTATTGGCGAACGCCACGTCCCACCGCAAGGACGAGTTCGTCTTCGGCGCATCGGCTTCGGGCGACATAAAAAGCCCGAAGGTGAAGCGACAGCCGCGGGTCTTCAGATTGATCTTGGCCGTTTTGCAACGCCAGGGCGCGCTCCTGGCCGATGATGCTCAGCGCAAGAGGGTCATCGAAAACCTTCGGGTTATCCAAAAGCTGATGCGCAGCGCGGCGGATCGCAACTAACTGCGCCGTCCTGCTTGGTTGATTCTCTTTCATCGTATCGATGTTCTTTCTTGAAATTTCATTGGCATCTATTTACACGCAGTCTTATCCAAATACTTCACATCTAACGGCCCCGGCGTGCGGAACAGCCAAACCGCGTAGCCCTTCGCGCCTGCAGCGGGTCCCACATGCGGCAGGCCGGATGGTCGGAAAAAGTAGCTGCCGGGTGTGTACACGCCCGCCTTGCTCTTTCCATCGAGGCATTCGGCTAGACGATACTCGCCCTCGATCAAGTAGCCTTCCTCCCACGTCGGGTGGGTCTCCCAGGTGTAATTCGGGTGGCCCGAAAGCACGCCTGCGATCCAGGTCCGCGCGCCAGTCTGTTCGTCCTGCCGCAATACTTTGATGAGCAGCGGCGGCGGCGTTTTCGATTTGGCGCGAGTGGCGCCCAGCGCCCACGGCTCGTCGAAATAGTTTTTGTACTCGATTAACCGATCGAGCTTTGAACCTGGATTCGATTCGTTTGACGCGATCACGTCGGGCTCCTGGTCGAAGAAGGTCAGCGCCAGGCAGCCGTTCCTGGTGCTGATCGGGCCGTGTGTCATCCCCGCCGGAATGAACGAGTAGCAGCGGTCGGTCAGCGTCCGTTTGCCGATGGTCAGGTCGCCTTCTAGCAAGAATATTTCCTCATTACCGGTGTGATAGTTGCTGTCGGCCCGGCTGCGCCAGCCAGGCGAGTAATAGAGTAACAGCGACACCGCGCCGGTTTTTGGATCGCGGCTGAGCGTTTTGGCTTTGAGTCCCGAGGCGACGCCTTTCACCCGAAACTCTTCCCAGGGCAGATCCTGTTGGTTGATGAATCCGACAAAACCTCGCCCGGTGCCGGAAGTGTCGCCATCTTTACTTCGCGTGCGTGAGGCCGGCCTGACCAGTGATCCGAAGTTGACGCAGAGCAAGAACAGAAGAAAGAAAGGGGTTGCTGCTTTGATCATTAATCATTTTGCGGCGGCGATCGTTGGTTCCTCTACGACGCCACGCGAAATGGCGCGAAGGTTGTCCACCCAACCTTCGCGCCTCCCTCAGGTGCTTCGTGTAAGAGGTTCAGTACAGGAACTTCAAACCGAACTGCAAAATCCGCGGATCGCGCGCCGCGTCGATAGTTCCGAACACCGGCCCCGTGCAAGGCCCGCCGTTCACCGTACCTGAGCAGAATCGTTCAGGAAAGTCGAAATTCGCGTGGTTGAAGAGATTGAAGAACTCTGTCCGGAATTGCATTCTGAAACGCTCGTTGATCGTGATGTTCTTGAGCATCGAAAAGTCCACGACGTTCGTCCCCGGGCCTGTCAGGATGTCGCGTCCCGCAGTGCCGAGCGTGCCTACCGGTTGCACGACGAAGGCGGCAGTGTTGAACCATTGTTGGACAGTGCGGGGGCCGTTCGGATCGCCGACCAGATTGGGGCGCTGATTGAGCAGGCCATTGTTGGCGCGATCGTTCGTGATGTTGACCGTGAACGGTTGCCCCGACTGCTCGGTGATGATGCCGCCGGCCTGCCAACTGCTAAGTACGGCGTTGAGCACCTTATTCCCGAACTTGAACGGCAGGTCGTATGTGAAGCTAATTGTCCCCCGGTGTCGAATGTCGAATGTCGAAAGCCCCCGTTCGAGGTTTTTGATGTTGCTCTCATCAAGGTTCGTCGACTGACCCTGATTGGCCAGCGAATCGGTGTCGATGCTCTTCGAGAATGTGTAGCTGCCGTTTATAGCGAGCCCGAACGACAGCCGCTTCTCGGCGCGCAGGACCAGCGCGTTGTAGTTCGACTTGCCCGCCGACGCCTGCAACGAATTGTTGCCGAGGTTCGGGAAGAGCGACCGGGCGGCTACGGAGGGCGTGGTCGTCGGCGACGGATTGGGCACGTTGTAGAAGATGTTGGTGTGGAGGTGCGTGCCCATCGATCCCAGATACTGCGCTTCAACCAGCATGTCCCGTGTGATCAACTGCTGAATGCCAAAGTTATATTGCTGGTAGTAGGGCGTAACAAAGTTAATGTCATAAGAGGCCCAGCCTGGGGTACCCAGCAACGGGTTGCTCAGGATGGTCGTGATCGGCGCAGGGTTGGTCAGCGAATTGTTCGCGTTAACCCCTTTAAAGAAGGGCGCCGCCAGGGACTGCAGCGTAAAAGAATTGTACGGCGCGCTGCTATAGAAGATCCCGTAGCCGGTGCGTATGACCGTCCGCTGGGTGCCGAACAGGTCGAACGCAAAGCCGACGCGCGGCGCGACGTTGTTCAGGTCCTTGTTAACAAGCGACCGGTCCAGTCCAACTTGTTCGGACGTGACAATCGGCAGCGGCGCCAATTGTTGAGCGATTCCGGGAACCCACAGCGCCATTGGATAAGTCTGGCCGCCCTCGCTCGCGACAATTACCTGGCGGTTTTGGATGTCGAGTGTGGACCAGCGGTTGAATTTTTCGGAGAATGGCGACGAGTATTCGTACCGCACCCCGAGATTGACCGTCAGCCGCTTCGTCACCTTCCAATCATCCTGCGCGAAGCCTTCGTATTCGTTGCCGCGCAGATAGACTTGTGAACTGCCCGCCCCGCCGCGCGCATTGAGCGGCAATCCGAGCAGGAAGTCGGCGAAGGCATTGCCCGTGTAGTTTCCTGTGAAGGTGAACTGTCCCCGTTTGCTGGAAGGGACAACAGGGTTGAATTGAATTCGCTTGTATGCGGCCCCGAAATTCAGGCTGTGTTTGCCGAGGAACCACGAGAGGTTGTAATTGAATTGGAAGTCGTTGTCCCTCCGCGAGAGTGGCGTGGTCACGTCGCCGAATGAGTTGAACGGCGCGATGATGATGCGCGGGATGCCTCGGTCGGACGGATCGCGGCTGATGCCCGCTATGTTGAACTGGTTTGCGAAATCCACGTTGCTGTTCTGTTGAAACTGGCCGCCAGCGGTCCGATTGAACCCGGCTTTGAATTCGCCGATGAGCGTTGAGCTGAAGGTGTGGGTATCGCTGAGCGCCACGTTATGTGTGCGTTGGTTCAGAAAATTTCCGAAGCCGGGCAGCGAGATCGGGCTGCTCGCGAATTGCACGAAGCCATAAGGCTGATAGCCGTTCACATCATAGAACGTGTAGCGCGCAAAAGCCGTGTCGCGTTCACCGTACCGGAGGTCGGTTCTGATCGTGAATTGGTTGCCGTCGTTGATCTCTTGCGGCGCCCCGAACAAGTTGTTGGACGCGCCGGGCAGGTTTGCCTGCTGGACGAACTGAAGCAGCCCCTTCGCCACCGGCGAGATGCGCGCGTCGGGGATGGTGTTGTTGGGAAAGGGGGCGCCGGTTTGCGGATCGATGATGGTCGTAGTGAACTGGCCGCTTCTCATTGCGTTTGTCGGCACCGTGAAGATGCGGGTCTGCGCCTTGGCCAGACGCAACCCCTCGTAGTTGCCGAAGAAGAAGGCTTTATCCTTGATGATTGGCCCCCCCGCCGTTGCGCCGAACTGGTTCTGGCGGAATTCGGGTTTTTGGGTGTCGAAGAAGTTGCGCGCATCGAGTCGGTCATTACGTATGAATTCGTAGACCGAGCCGTGCAGGTCATTCGTGCCGCCCTTGATGGCGATGTTGATCTGCGCACCGCCGAACGTGCCGGATTCGGCGGAGTAGAGGTTCGACTGGACCTTGAACTCCTGGATCGCGTCCACGCTCAATGGCGCCGAGAGCGTATTGTAGAAGCGGTCGGTGAGGCCGACGCCGTCCAGCGTGAAGTAGTTGTCACTTTCGCGAGCGCCCATCACGGTGATTCGTGGACCGTAGATGCCGGCCAGTTGCTCGCCGAAGCCGCCCCTCGGATTCGTTGTGACGCCGGGCGTCAATTGCGCCAATTGCAGAAACTGGCGGCCGTTGAGAGGCAGTTCGACAATGCGTTTGTTCTCGATCACTTCGCCGGATTCGGCCGTCTCGGTGCGGGCGAGAGGCGCGCTGTCGCCGTCGTCACTCGTGACGACCTCGGTGATCTGGCCGATTTCGAGCGAGACGTTAATCTTGGCTTTCTGGTCCAACTCCAGGACCAATCCCTTGACTGCGCGTCGCCTGAAGTTCTGAGCTTCGAAAGTCAGCGTATACTGGCCAGGGGGCAGCAGCCCGATCACGTACTCGCCGGAGGAGTTCGTCGTGACAGTTCGCGTCAGACCGGTCGCTTCATTGGTAGCGGTGACCTTGGCCCCGCTGATCGCTGCGCCGGGCGGGTCGGTTACGAACCCGAGAAAGGAGCCGGTCGTCACCTGCGCATGGGAAATTTGGGGAATTACCGCAACGAGTGCGCCCAATAGAAAAGTCGAAGACAAGATTCGTAAATACTTGGTTGTCATTATGTCCCTCCTGAATTCATATCAGGTATGCATTGTGGTTAGTAGTTATATGTCAGCCGCCATTCGCGGCGGCAACAGAACGCTATGTAATCACCTCTCCGCCGGTCTCAGTGACCAGGCGGGTGGTCTTCGACCCAGCATTGCCATCAAAATGACTGAGGCGATCGAACAGGCGGCCATCACTTTGAACGCCGCCTCATAACTGCCCGTGGCGTCGAACAGGCGGCCGGTTAGCAGGTTGCCGCCGCCGCCGAAGATCGCCTCGGCGCCCGTCATTATGCCGAGCAGCTTGCCCAAGCTACGCAGACCGAAAAGCTCCGCCAACACCAGCTTCGTCGTTACCGTAACGCCGCCGTACCCCAACCCGAACACCAGGCAAAAGAACCAGGCGCTCGTCCGGCTAATCTCGAGCAAGATCAGCGTGCCGACGCACATCAACGCGCAAGAGATCAGATTGACCGCGCGCTTCGGAAATCGGTCGCTTAAATAACCGAGGAGTGATTTGCCCATCAGGCTGTAGAAAAACAATGTGCTGTACGCCCAGGCTGCGTCGGCCGGGCTGAAACCGACCTGCGGCGATTGGAGGCTCAGCATGAACTGCTGCACAATCACATTGATTGTGTAATAACAGAGCGCAGAGCCTAGCAAAAGTTTCCAATATGAATGGCTAGCTAGAGCTTCAGGTAGCGCCGCGCCTTCCACAGGATCGGATCTCGATGCTTTCGGCGCCGCAAGAAAGCCGGTCTTAGTTGCGAAGTATTTCGCCGAAACGCTTAGGCAAATGACGCCCAAGACGGCGAAGATCAGGATCGTAAATCGCCTGCCGAGCATTCCAAGCAGAAATGATGAGACGGGCGAATAAATCAGCGCTCCCAGGATCGCGGCAACGCCGGCGACACTCTTAACCTTATTCCCGTATCGCAGAAACAGATCCGATTCGTGAGGATCAGCAGGAACGCCGCAGTCGGCAGGTCGATTCTTCATAAAGAAGTATATTAACGGGGCTAAGACGGCGAATGAAAAGCAGGCATATACGACCAAGGCTACCCGCCAACCGTAGGCGGAAATCAGGTATGTCGAGACCGGCGGAAAAATCATGCCGCCCAAGCTGGTACCCGTAAACAGAATGCCCATTGCGACGCCACGCGTGCGAGTGAACCAGTTCGAAACCAAAAATGTGCCTGCCCCCAATCCCGCCAAAGTTACCCCGACGGACATCATCAATAGCATCAGGTAAAGGTGCGACGGCTTGTTTATAAAGTAGCCGAAGAGCAACGCGATGCCGATGACCGCCGCGCCGACAACCATAAATCGCTTAGGACCATACCGATCCCACAACGGTCCAGTGAATGGGCCTGCAAATCCACGCAAGAGAAGCAGCAACGTGCCTGCCGTAGCGATAGCCGCGCGGCTCCAACCGAACTCATCGATGAATGCGTGATAAAAGGCGGAGATGCCTGTGCCCGAAATCCCGTTGGTTACGGCAACGCTAAACACAGCGAGAGCCGCAATAATCCAGCCGTAGAAGACTTTCGGCTCACTGTATGAGTGGACAACAGTTATCCGGGCGTCGCTCACTTCGCTCCTTTCGGCAAAAGCCCGCCGCAATCGTCGAAATAGTCCGACGCCAATTTCGCCGGCGTGCGGAAAAACCAGATCGCGTAGGAACGCGAACCGCTGTTAGGGCCGATGTGCAGAATATGTGGGGGGCGATAGAAATAGCTTCCTTCAGTCATATGCCAGACCTTGAGGCCTTCGGGCAGGCACTCGGCCAGGTTGAACTCGCCTTCCAAGAGCCAGGCTTCTTCTACGCTCGGATGGACTTCGTATTTGCGCGGCGGACGGCCGGCGAAACTCCCCGCGATCCAGGTCATCGGTCCGTCATTCGGGAGCCGTTTCAAAATCTTCATGAAGATGCCGGGCTGTTTGCTGAAGCCAATCTCGACCGCGGCCTCCCACGGCTCATCGAAGTAGTTTTTGTACCTGACCTGCTGGTCGACTGCGGCGTCAGGTTTCGACGTCGTCGATGCTGTGAATGAAGCGCCACCTTCGAAGAACCATAGCGCAATCGTCTCCTTCTCGACGGCCATCGGGCCGTACGAAACGCCGGCGGGAACATAGGTGAAGCAGCGGTCGCTAAATCGGCGATCGCCGATCTTGACCGCGCCATTGAGCACGAACATCTCCATGTCACTGGCGTGATAACCAACCGCGTTCCTCCAACCTGCGGGGAGGCGGGCGAGCAAAGAAACCGCGCCCGATTCGGCGTCGCGACTTAACAGCTTGACATCGACGCCCGAAGGAAATCCTTTGGCTTCAAACGGCCGCCACGCTAGGTCGCGATCGTTGAAGAAACCGACATACTTGCCACGGTCTCTGTTTCTAGAGGACGAAACTGGCGTATTTTGCGCCGAAGCAGACGGCAACGGCGCCACGATGGCGAATAAGATAGTGATTAAAAGTCTCAACTTCATCGACATTTATTGGGGAACCTTGAAAAGGAAAACCAGGGTTGTCTCCGTCTTCACGGGAGCGTCATTCAGCATTGCGGGCTTAAAGACCCACTGACGCGCCGCCTCTTCCGCGGCTTCGCGCAGTAGAGGGTGGCCGCTGATGGCCTTGGCATCGATAACTCGCCCGGTTTCCGATATGGTGATCCGCACGTTGACAGGTCCCGAAGCGTTCATCTTTCTGGCCCGCGCAGGGTATCGGGCTGGCACTCTTTTGATCACGTCGCCAAACGATATGGCTCCCTCTAACTTCACCTCCCCACTTGAGACGGTCTGGCCAGAATCTTCTGATCCTGGCCGCTTCTCAGCAATCGGAGTGGCCGTCAGCGTTGCCGGTTCCACGCGCGGCGGAGGTGCGGGCGGTGGCGCCTCTTCGACCGTTATAAACCGACCAAACTCTTCCCCACCCCACGCCGGTGCCACGGCTACATGCGCGTTATTCGCCACTGGCTTGACCTCAGGCATATTCGCGTCCGGCAATTTGACTGCTGGTCTATTTGGCACGCTCCCGGGTGCCGAAAGTAGTCTCTGCAAATCGCCAAGCCGACGGAACGGGTACAACTCTCCCTTCTTCTCAATCACACCGAGATTAAAGGCCGGGGCGCCGATCATCCCTTTTTTAAACGTCCCGACCGAGATCATGACAATTACCCTGCGGCCGTCGTGTAAGATCGTGTTGGCCTCCACACAGGCCCGCATATCACTAGTCGCATTGAGCGAGGCTTCCCCTTGCTCGCCACATTCACTAAGTTGCCAAATCACCCCGGTCCCCGGCCCAATGACCTTCTCAAACCAGTCGACAAATGGGAGTTTGGGTAGCTCGGTGTCTAGATCGGAAGCGAGAGTCCGCTGTGTAGCGCCCACCGCACGTTTTTCCAGTGACGCCTGGGCAGATTGATTACTCAATAATAGGGAGAGCACAATCATACTCACTACCGCTTTATACGGATTCATGCGCTAATTTCGATTGTCAGAATTGAAAATTACGGCTGAATGTTGTGGGATGTAACTTCGGGAAAGGGAGTTGCGGCGATCAGACATGCCGTGTCGATGCGGGTCCATTTCAGAATATTTGCCGCGCTTCGCGCTCGGCCGCCAATAAAACTACGGGATCCCCTTCTCACTGCCACGCAGAGTAACTTCAAGCGTGGACCACAACATCACCGCAAAGCCGTGTTAAATTGGGCTACCGAATGGTGTTGCCTGGCTTTCTTACTGCATATGTAGAGCCAGATAGCTCAATCAGGCCCACTTGCTAGCTCTTGGGGCAAACTCTCTTATGACTTATAACATCTGGTATGTTTCTGTCGACACGAGACCAGGTTTGAGTTGCAATACAAGTGCTGGGGGAACTGTATTCATGATCAAACCTGGTATAGCGGTAATAATTTACTCTCGCCTCTCTGGGTTGTCAATATGCCTGCAAGCTTAAAGTAACAATCAGAGTAACAACCATCGCTACGAAAGACTTCCCATGACAAAAGACGCAAAAGAGGAAGAGTTTTGCCGTTTTTTTTTGATATTTTTCTTCCACAGCAATAGCCATCGCTACGAAAGACTCCTCATTGATAAAAGACGCAAAAGAGGAAGAGTTTTGCCGTTTTTTTCGATATTTTTCTTCCACAGCAATAGCCATCGCTACGAAGGACTCCTCATTGATAAAAGACGCAAAAGAGGAAGAGTTTTGCCGTTTTTTTTTGATATTTTTCTTCTCTACATATTTTTTTTACGTATAAACATCATGAGCGCCTGTTTACTAAAATTTAACACTATTCGCAACCAGCAGAATTAGCTATACTATCGGCAAGATCATATATAGAGCATATATGATATATAACAACGGTCTATTCGGTGCGGCTTTACATCCTGCTCTCATAAGCGCTTTGACATAAATTCTGCGGTACAATAGTAATGAAAATACCAACGAAGTTTGTTCAGCCGTTAACAACTGAGCAACGCGATCAACTGAAGGAGATCATGAAATCACCAGCGCCGCAGCGTAAGAGAATGCGAGCGCACGCTGTTTTGCTCAGTGAGCGTCATTATTCCATCGATCAGATCGCCGACATCTACCAAGTTGATCGCGACCGTGTCAGTCAGTGGATTGATTGGTGGGAGGAGCACAAGTTCGACGGTCTCGATGATGACCCGCGTAGCGGACGCCCTCCCAAACTCAATGGAGAAGAACGACAGCGCGCCATCGAAATCGACCGCGAAGAACCTCCCTCGACCAAGCAAGGCTTACAGCGCATTACCAACGAGATCAGCAAGGTCATCTGGCGCAAGATCAAGTACGAGTGGTTGCCGCTAGATGCCTGTCGGGATTTCAAGAAAATGACCGAAGCTCAGTTCGATCTCATATAGAGCAAGGGTTCATAATACCGTAATACTTTTATATAGCTGCTCATCGCCCCGCTTTCGAGGCCATCGGAAGCATAGCCTCAAAACACTGTATTACTTTTGACTAGCTGCTCATCTCCCCGCTGATGCTCACTCCCGGCAGAATTTAGATCAAAACCACATACAGAAAGCCTAATCGCAATATGAGCTGATCAGTTATGACCACAATTCTTCATCATTTGTTGTCCTGCAGAGATTTTTGCCGCCTACCCCTGCAAATCCAGCCCGGCGAGAAACTTTTTGACGTAGTAGTGCACCTCTTGGCGAGTGATGCCCAAGGATCTGGCGGCTTTCGCTTGATTGCCGCCACATTGTTGAACGGCCTTCAACGCCTGTCGCAGTTTCAGGTCACCCACTTTCTCAATCTCCACTCCCACTGCGCGGACGGACAGCGCCTGCTGTAAGGACTGCGCCTCAATCGCCAGCTCGATTATCTCCCCGCTTATACTCGTACTCGGTAGTGTTTCCACCAACGCCATATACACCACGTTCTCGAGTTCACGCGCATTGCCCGGCCAGTCATATTCAAGCATTCTTTTCTCCGCCTCCGAAGAAACGGCGGGAACGACTTTGAGATTCATTTTTTCGGCTTCACGCTTCAAGAAATGGCCGGCCAATATCAGGATGTCTTCCGGCCGCTTGCGCAGAGGGGGAATTACGATTTTTGTCTTGAACCGGTCAACTAAGTCGTTTCGAAAGGCTCCTACCTTCGCCATCGCGCACAGATCCTGGTTAGTAGCTGCAATAATCCGAGTGTTGATCTTTATTTCTGTTACGCTCCCTACACGCGTTATCGTTCGCTCTTGCATTGCACGCAGTATTTTCGCCTGCGCTGTTACAGATAAATCTCCGATCTCGTCCAGGAAAAGCGTTCCTCCTTCGGCAGCTTCAAAGTACCCCACTTTCGACTCGGTCGCGCCGGTAAATGCCCCCTTGACATGGCCAAACAAGTAACTCTCGACCAAATCTGGCGGCATCGCCGCGCTGTTTAACGCCTTGAATGGCCCAGTACGTCCACTTAGATCGTGAATCAGCCGGGCGAACAGTTCCTTTCCTGTCCCCCGTTCCCCGAGAATACAAATATCGCACTCCCAAGGCGCGTGCTTCTCCACACGCCATACAACTTGGACCATCGCCGGGGAGCGAAAAATCAACCATTTCCCGTCAGCCAAACGGAAATGCGCAACGTCGCCCCTCTTTGAATGTCTATTTAGGTCGATGATCGGACTTTTAAGTCGTTCCCTTTTCAGATTCTCTGACGACCAAGACCCCCAATCGCTCTCTTCGACCATCTGGCGATGCTCCGATCCTTTATGGCTAGAGCCAATCATGAATGTCCTCCCCGTGAGCGCCGGCGACGATTAGCGGAAAACTCTGCCATATCCGCGCAAGGTCGAATCTGTCCCAAAGACAGCTGCTCGACCGCATCGGCCTGACTGACTTTCATCTCGCCTTTGTTTCGATGTGGGAGCGAGGACATCGAGAGCCCCCGCTCATCGATTAGTTGCGCCATGCGCAGTCCATCGGCGCTTCGACGGGGCGCTGAGCGGCGACGATCTCAATCTGCCATCAAATATCAATCTGCATCGGATGTGTGGGCTTCCATTTCTGCCGGTGGCGGGCTATTCTTGCGGCTTCTAATCCCGCTGTATACAGCGGGGCCAACGCCTTCTCTTCTTCCTCGCCAACAGGAGAGTGCAAAAGGAGCAGGACTACCGCCAGTGCGGATAGACGATTATCATAAGAGAGCCAATCCGCCTGTGAATAGAAACCCGAGGCGTAAGTGATCTCCAGATCTCTTGCGGCCTCTTTGTCTGAGTGTTTGCAGGGCACAGTGAGATGCAATAATTTCTCGCCTTCCCTTGCCCAGATATGTTGCTTGACAATGGAAGTTATCATGTTAATTACATTAGCAATGATCGCATGGCCACGAGGGCTCCAGTGAGAAAGAAAAACAACCCACTGACGATGCGTT
>DASTMP010000260.1:0-1756 GCA_035714085.1 Blastocatellia bacterium | reverse complement strand
TGGCTCTGTGGCTCTGTGGCTAAACCTATGTGCGGCGTTTGCGGCATCGCCATCCCAAGACAACTTAATCGTCAAGTCAGCGAATCGCGCCTTGTCGCAATGCGTGACACTCTGACGCATCGAGGGCCGGATGACGCGGGGCTGTATCTGGGCGACGGCGTCGGGTTGGGACACCGTCGTTTGTCCATTGTGGATCTAGGCGGCGGGCGACAGCCGATGGCGAACGAAGACCACGGCGTCTGGATCGTTTTCAACGGCGAAATCTACAACCACCGCGACCTGCGTCCCGGACTGGAAGAGCGCGGCCACACGTACCGGACCCTTTCCGACACCGAGACCATCATTCACCTTTACGAAGAGCATGGCGCTCGCGCCGTGGAACGCCTGAGCGGGATGTTCGCCTTCGCCGTCTGGGATTCGGCGCGCCGCGAACTCCTGCTGGCGCGCGACCGGCTGGGAATCAAGCCGCTTTATTACGCCCTGGACGGCGACGGCACTCTCTATTTCGCGTCGGAGATCAAGGCGCTTCTCGAGGCGCGGGCCGTCGCGCCGGAGATCAATTATTCCGCACTGCCCGATTACCTGGCCAATCACGCGCCTTCGGGAGAGGAAACTCTATTTCACGGAGTCAAACGTCTGCTCCCCGGCCACACGCTAACGTGGCGGGACGGTCAAATCGAGATCAGGAAGTATTGGGACCTGAGCTTCGCCTGTAACGGCCATCCCGCCCTCAGCGACCGTGGCGCGATTGAACAGTGGACGGAGTTGTTCCGCGACGCCGTGCGCTCGCACCTGATGGCCGACGTCCCGCTGGGCGTGTTTCTGTCGGGCGGCATCGATTCATCGGCCATCGCCGCAATGATGTGCGGAATAACGCATGGGCCGATCAAGACTTTTTCGGTGGGCTTCGCCGAGCGCGAGGCGAACGAGTTGGAGTACGCGCGGATGGTCGCGCGCGCCTTCAACACGGATCATCACGAAGTGATCGTCAGCCCGGCGGACTATTTCGCCGCCATGCCGAAATTGATCTGGCACGAAGACGAACCGCTGGGGCACGTGGCCAGCCCGCCGCTCTATTTCGTTTCGGAACTCGCCGCGCGTCACGTCAAGGTCGTGCTGACAGGTGAAGGCAGCGACGAACTGATGGCTGGCTATTATCGTTACCGCAAGACCGTGTACAACCTGACGCTCGGCGCGCGTTATCACGGCTGGACGAGTGAATCTCTGCGCCGCGTGATACAGCGAGGGATAGATGGGCTGCCCGACGGATTCGGCCGCAAACTATCGCAAACATTTCTGACGCTACCGCCGGACGTCGAGAGTCTGTACCTGGACAACTTCGCCGTCTTCCCGCGCCTAATGCAAAAGAGGCTACTGACAACCAACGCAATTGAACGCGCCGGCGCGCTCGATCCGCATTCGACGGCGCGCCGCTATTTCGCTGAAACCGACGCCGAAACGGCGCTCGACCGGCTGCTCTATACCGACCTCAAAACTTATCTGCATGAACTGCTGATGAAGCAGGATCAGATGAGTATGGCGGCATCGCTGGAAAGCCGGGTTCCGTTCCTGGATCACGCGCTGGTCGAATTTACGGCGCGGCTGCCTGAGCGGTTGAAGTTGCGCCGCCTGACGACCAAATACGTCCTGCGCCGGAGCATGAAAGGCGTTCTGCCGGAACCGATCCTGACGCGGCGCAAAATGGGATTTCCCGTCCCCGTCGGCGCGTGGTTTCGCGGGGCTTACCGCCCGGTGA
>DASTMP010000259.1:0-1944 GCA_035714085.1 Blastocatellia bacterium | reverse complement strand
GCAGAGCCGCGTGGCGGCGCTACCCGATGTGCAATCAGTTTGTCTGGCCGAAGGGTCAATACTCGACGGCCAGGGTTATCTCCGCAGACACAAATTAAGTATAGCCGGCGCGGAGCAGACGCCTTTCGGCGACCGGGAACTTGAGAGCTTCGTTATCAGCCCGAACTATTTCGCGACCATTGGCGTCCCGCTCACGAGCGGGCGCGATTTCGCCGAACGCGATCTCGACAGCTCTTCACGAGTCGTCATCATCAACGAATCGCTGGCCCGCCGCGCCTTTCCCGGGCAAAACCCAGTTGGGCGGCAATTGCGTCTTTTAACCGGTCTCAATCGGGAAAATGGCGAACCGCTGGAGATCATCGGCGTCGCCAAAGACTCTACACACCACAAACTGGGCGAAGAGATAGAACCGATACTATACCGGCCTATTAAGCAGTATTTCGGCTACCGCGCCAACTATGTGGCGCTTTTTGTCCGCGCTAGACGTGAGCCGGCCGCGATTCTTCCGTCCGTCGCCGAATTGATCAAGAGCCTCAACCCGGCGGTCAGCTTCAGCCAATACACACTGGCCGAAAACATCGCTCGGCAGACACTGCCGTCAAAGATGGCTTCGGCATTCTTCGGCTTGTTCGGCGCGCTGGGACTGCTGTTGGCCTCGGTTGGTTTATCGGGCGCGCTGGCTTACGCCGTCGCACGCCGAACAAAAGAGATCGGCGTAAGGATGGCGCTCGGCGCCGACCGCGCCGCCGTGCTCCGAATGATAATCGGCGAAGGCCTGGCTTTGACGCTGGCTGGCGTCGTGATCGGCCTCTTGCTTGCGCTGGCGTTGACGCGCGCGCTGGCAAGTTATCTGTACGGTATCAGCGCCGCCGATCCGCTCACGTATTTGGCGACGACATTGTTGCTGATAATCGTGGCGCTACTCGCTTGTTACTTCCCCGCGCGACGAGCGGCCGGCGTCGATCCGATGACGGCGCTTCGAAGCGAATAATTTTCTCCGCGAAGCCGCACGAAGGTTCACGAAGACGATGCGTCCGCTTTCGTGTCTCTTTGTGTGACTTTGTGGATGAGTCTTTTGGGTCGAATATGCCTGAGTGGAAAGAAGAAATCAGAATGCGGCTGGCGGGCTCAAAACTCGAGCCTGCGCGCGAAGCAGAGATCGTCGAGGAGTTGTCGCAGCACCTTGAGGATCGCTACGCGGAGTTGCGAGCTGGCGCCGCGACGCCTGAAGAGGCTTATCGAGCGACGCTCGTGGAGTTGCGCGAGAGTGGAGCGCTTCAGCGTGAACTGCGGCTGGTTGAGCGCCCGTCGCCGCAAGAGCCTATCGTGTTCGGAACCAACAGGAGGGTCAATATGATCGCGGACCTTTTGCAAGACCTGCGCTACGGCGCGCGAATGTTATTGAAGAGACCCGGCGGCGCCGCGATCGTGGTGTTGTCAATGGCTCTGGGAATCGGCGCCAACTCGACGATCTTCAGTTTCGTCAACGAACTGCTCTTGCGGCCGCCGGCGGTCGAGCGGCCCGAAGAGTTGCTGGAAGTTTTGAATCACAATGCGCGGCGAGGTTCGTCATTCGACAGTTTTTCTGGCTTGAGCTATCCGGAATATGAATTTTACCGCGATAACAATCATGTCTTCTCCGAAACGCTGGCCTGGACCGGCGATCCATCGCTCATAAGCTGGAGCCGTAAGGGAGAGGGCGAGATTATTCAAGGCGAGTATGTCTCCGGCAATTTCTTCTCGTGTCTGGGAGTCAAAGCGGCCCTGGGGCGAACGTTCGCGCCTGAAGAAGATCGCACGCCGGGGACGCATCCGGTTGTAGTCATCAGCCACGCTTTCTGGCAGGGGCGGCTCGGCGCGGATCCCGACGTCATCGGATCAACGATGACCTTGAACGGCTTCAGCCTCAAGATCATCGGAGTCGCGCCGAAAGGTTTTTCCGGG
>DASTMP010000258.1:0-2052 GCA_035714085.1 Blastocatellia bacterium | reverse complement strand
GCAGAGCCGCGTGGCGGCGCTACCCGATGTGCAATCAGTTTGTCTGGCCGAAGGGTCAATACTCGACGGCCAGGGTTATCTCCGCAGACACAAATTAAGTATAGCCGGCGCGGAGCAGACGCCTTTCGGCGACCGGGAACTCGAGAGCTTCGTTATCAGCCCGAACTATTTCTCGACCATTGGCGTCCCGCTCACGAGCGGGCGCGATTTCGCCGAACGCGATCTCGACAGCTCTTCACGAGTCGTCATCATCAACGAATCGCTGGCCCGCCGCGCCTTTCCCGGACAAAACCCCGTTGGGCGGCAATTGCGTCTTTTAACCGGTCTGAATCGGGAAAATGGCGAACCGCTGGAGATCATCGGCGTCGCCAAAGACTCCACACACCACAAACTGGGCGAAGAGATAGAACCGATACTATACCGGCCTATCAAGCAGTATTTCGGCTATCGCGGAAACTATGTGGCGCTATTTGTTCGCGCCAGACGTGAGCCGGCCGCGATTCTTCCGTCCGTCGCCGAATTGATCAAGAGCCTCAACCCGGCGGTCAGCTTCAGCCAATACACACTGGCCGAAAACATCGCTCGGCAGACGCTGCCGTCGAGGATCGCTTCGGCCTACTTCGGCTTGTTCGGCGCGCTGGGACTGCTGTTGGCCTCGGTCGGTTTATCGGGCGCTCTGGCTTACGCCGTCGCGCGCCGTACCAAAGAAATCGGCGTGCGCATGGCGCTCGGCGCCGACCGCGCCGCCGTGCTCCGAATGATCATTGGCGAAGGCCTGGCTTTGACGCTGGCTGGCGTCGTGATCGGCCTCTTGCTTGCGCTGGCGTTGACGCGAGCGCTGGCAAGTTATCTCTACGGTATCAGCGCCGCCGATCCGCTCACGTATTTGGCGACGACCTTGTTGCTGATAGTCGTGGCGCTGCTCGCTTGTTACTTCCCCGCGCGACGGGCGGCCGGCGTCGATCCGATGACGGCGCTGCGCCACGAATGAGCGCGACCTGGAGCGACGCGTAATCAGCTTTCTTACGATTAATGCGTATTTTGCCAGGCCTGCGCGCTGGAAGCGGCGCATACCCAGAGACGTTTTCATTATTCCAGGGAATCGCCGTAGCGACTGGAACCCTAATTCCCATGACGGCGTATGGCTGTCTACAGAATATGTGGCTATGACGAATATTAATGTCTGAATGTTCGATGTCTGAATGGAAAGAAGAAATCAGAATGCGGCTGGCAGGCTCGAAACTTGAGCCGACGCGTGAGGCGGAGATTGTAGAGGAGTTGACGCAGCACCTGGAGGATCGCTACGCGGAGTTGCGGGCCGGCGTCGCGACGCCTGAAGAGGCTTATCGCGCGGCGATCGCGGAATTGAGCGAGAGCGAAACGCTTCAGCGTGAACTGCGACTGGTTGAGCGTCCGTCGCCGCAAGAGCCTATCGTGTTCGGAACCAACAGGAGGATCAATATGATCGCGGACCTTTTGCAAGACCTGCGCTACGGCGCGCGAATGTTATTAAAGAGACCCGGCGGCGCCGCGATCGTGGTGTTGTCAATGGCTCTGGGAATCGGCGCCAACACGACGATCTTCAGTTTCGTCAACGAACTGCTCTTGCGGCCGGCGGCGGTCGAGGGGCCCGAAGAGTTGCTGGAAGTTTGGAATCACAATGCGCGGCGAGGTTCGTCATTCGACAGTTTTTCTGGCTTGAGCTATCCGGAATATGAATTTTATCGCGATAACAATCATGTCTTCTCCGAAACGCTGGCCTGGGACGGCGATCCATCGTTCATAAGCTGGAGCCGTAAGGGAGAGGGCGAGATTATTCAAGGCGAGTATGTCTCCGGCAATTTCTTCTCGTGTCTGGGAGTCAAAGCGGCCCTGGGGCGAACGTTCGCGCCTGAAGAAGATCGCACGCCCGGGACGCATCCGGTTGTAGTCATCAGCCACGCTTTCTGGCAGGGGCGGCTCGGCGCGGATCCCGACGTCATCGGATCAACGATGACCTTGAACGGCTTCAGCCTCAAGATCATCGGAGTCGCGCCGAAAGGTTTTTCCGGG
>DASTMP010000257.1:0-48574 GCA_035714085.1 Blastocatellia bacterium | reverse complement strand
TGTGCGTCAGGTTTTATCGCAGGGCGGACGGCTCGGTCCTGACGCAGAACTGCCCTGTCGGATTGAAGGCGATCAAACGCCGTGTGGCTTGGATAGCGCAAGTCGTTCTCGGAATGGCGTTGAGTTTTGTTTCAGGCCTTGGACTTTATATCTATCATCTGGGAAGAAAGCCCTTCCCGCTACTAAACAATCGCTCAAACTATGAGAATCCATTACCTACAATGGGGGCGCTATTGCGATTCCAAAATCTGGAGCCGCCGACGATAGGCAAGGTAAGGATTGAGCCTCGGGTAGGGATTGTGCCTCGACAAAACAACCAGAGGCTAAATAGCAAAGCTAAAAGACAGGATCAAAGCGTCAGCCAAGTTGCGCCTGAGTCTTCTTCGGCAACTTCGCCTTCACCATCTCGTAAGAATCCTTGATCAAGCGTTTGATCTCGGCCTGGCTGAGCGCGCCCGATTTCTCCACGGCAACCCAGTGGTGACGAGCCGCGTAAGGCGCGGGGATGATCCCCTCGAGCTCAGTCAATTCGGCGAACTCTTCCGGAGTACATTTGAACGAGAATTGGCTCGCGGGGCCGGCGTCGAGGCCGATGACCGTGAACATCTTGCCCCCGATTTTGAAGACGAGGTCTTTTTGCCATAAGACCTCTTCAGTAACGTGCGGCAAGGAGAGGCAATATTCACGAATTTTTTCGATGTTCAAATTTCAGCCCCTTCTCTTCATCGGCCTTCGTAAACCACCATGCCCAGGCGATCAGGACGAATTGCAACGGCAATCTGATCCAGTGAAAGATCATCGGCAATTGATATAAGTCATGATGGACGGCCATGTGGATGTTCGCCGGGTAGACGGCCAGGAGCAGCGCGACCAATCCCCACGCGGCCAACTTCTGATAGCGTGGGATCAGCAACATCGCGCCGAACACGAATTCAAAGAACCCCGCGATCAAGTGCAGCGCGGAAGGCCAGGGCAGATAAGGCGGCATGATTCCCAGGTAGAATCCGGGGTCACGAAAGTGATTGAAGCCCGCGAAGATGAAACACGCCGCGAACAAATATTTCATCCCAATCTTGAATGCGCTCATTTCAATACACGTCGTAAAGCTTGATCGGCTTGTCCTGGAGATATTTGTCGAACCAGTTCAGGATGTGCTGCAACCGTTCGACGCGATGCCACGGCGCGCCCGAACGCGACAGTTCGTGCGATTCGTTCGGGAAACGGACCATGACGGTCGGAATCTTTCGGAACTTCAAGGCGCGGAACATCATTTCGCCGCCGTCGGCGGGAGGCGTACGGTAATCGGCTTCGCCCTCGATGAACATCATCGGCGCCGTGACGTTCTTGATGTAGGTGATCGGCGAGCGTTTGACGAAATCTTCAGGGTCTTCCCACGGCGCGCCGCGAAACCACGTCGGCTGGAAGAGCGTGAAGTCGGCCGTGTACCAGAAACCGGCCCAATCGGCTATCGAACGCTGCGACACCGCAGCCTTGAAACGGTTCGTATGCCCGACCGTCCAGTTAGTCAACACGCCGCCGCCGCTGCCTCCGGTCACGCCCAAACGGTTCTCGTCAATGTAACCGCGCTTCAGAACCTCATCCACGCCGGCCATCAGGTCTTTGTAATCGTCGCCGGGGTAGTTGTACTGAATGATGTTTCCGAAATCCTGGCCGTAGCTCGTCGAGCCGCGCGGATTGGTGTAGAGCACGACGTAGCCTTTGGCCGCCATCCACTGGAATTCGTGCGTGAAAGTGAATCCGTATGCCGAATGAGGCCCGCCGTGAATCTCCAAAATGAACGGGTACTTCTTCGACAAATCGAAATTGGGCGGCTTCTGAATCCAGCCCTGAATCTTTCTGCCGTCGTAGCTCGTGTACCAGATCTCTTCGGGAGGCGTGACGTCGAGTTGAGAGAAGAGTTCGTCGTTGACCTTCGTCAATTGCGTCAACTTGCCCGTGGCCGCGTCGAGCAGGAAGAGATCGCCGATGTTGACCTGGGATGAAATCAGCAGAACCATCTTCGAGGCGTCGGGCGTCGCCGTGTACGACTGGACTTCATGGTCGCCGGTCGTGACCGGTTCAACCTTGCCCGTCGCGGCGTCAATCCGCTTCAGATTGGCGCGCCCGTGTTCGGCGACGTTGACGTAAAGGTATCGTCCGTCTTTGCTCCAAATCACGCCGTCCGACGATCCGCCGCGCGGCGCGCGCTGATCGCCGCCGATGCCGCCGCCGACGTCGAAGTCGTAATCGGCGGTCAGGTTCCTGGCCGTCACCCCATCTGTACTGCCATCTGTACTGCCATCTGTACTGTTGGATACGTTATCGGCCACGAAGAGGTCCGGCTGCGTGTAGGACTGAATCGGCTTGCGATTCAGCGGACCGCTGAACGCGATGCGCTTGCCGTCGTCGCTGAGGCTGTAATCGCCCATTCTCCCGTCGAAGCTGACGATCTTCTTCTCGTCGCCGCCGTCCGGCGCGATCGAATAAAGGTCGGAGCGCGGCGGTTCGTAATAAGGCTCTAGATCGCGGTCGGCAGTGAAATAGATCCGCTTGCCGTCGGGCGACCAACTGACGGCGCCCTGGTCGAAATTTCCCTTCGTGATCTGCTTCGGCGCTTCGCCCGGAGCCCCAGGATTATTGGATACGGCCACGGTCCAGACATGCGTCTTGGCCCTAGGATTGAGATATCCGGGGCCGTTCGAGCGGTAGACGCCGCGCGCGATCACGCGAACATCACTCACGCGTTCTGGCTGTTTTTCTTTAACCTCGCCGCCTTCGTTCATCGCCTTATCCATTTTGCTCAAATCTTCCGAACTGGTGAAAGCGATGGTCTTGCCGTCCGGCGACCATTGGGGCGCGCCGGCGCCGCGCGGCAGATCGGTCAACGCCTGCGACTCGCCGCCCTCGAAAGTGAGCAGGTAAATCTGCGCGGGCTGCGGACGGCCCTCCTTTTCCGCCGAGCGGACGAAGGCCAGCCGCTTGCCGTCCGGCGACCATCGCGGCGACGCGTCGCGCGGCCCCGCGGTCAATTGCCTCGCCGCGCCGCCGCCGGTCGGCGCGATCCACAACGCCGAATCGTAGCGGTCGGCCTTCTGATTGACCCAGACGCGGACGAAGGCGACGCGCGATCCGTCGGGCGAAATCTGCGGATCGGCGATCCAGACGAATTTGAACAGGTCCGCCTCGGTGATCAGCCGCTTCTGCGCGCCCAAGGAGGCGCCACCCGAAGCGCTGGACGTAGGTCCGAACGAAACAGTGGCTATGATCAACGCGACGATCAAAACAGACGCGAGTCTCAAACGACGATAGGCGCTATTCATTACGGCGCTCCTTGCCAATGCGATAACAGTGTAGGGGCGGGTATTCCCCGCCCGCGCCCGTGATCCGGGCGCTTGGGCGCGAAATACTGGGGCGGGAATACCCGCCCTTACATCGTGGTTGCAGAAAAATCAGTTGAGCCTCAGATCGAGGCTGCGGCGTGTGGCCAGGTCCCAGTAATTATCGTAAGGATGATCCGAAGCGTAATCTTCGAGCATGCTGTTTATCGTTTGCATCAACTGCACGCTGAAAGAGTTCCCGACCGTCTGCGGGTGGACTTCGGTGTAATAGGCGTAGTTGAAATAACTGCGGATGATCACGCTCCTGTCGTCTATCGGGAGCGTCTTCAGGTTCTCGACGAATCTGGGCATAGTGTCGTAGCGCCACAAATAGAACTCGACGTTAGAGACGTAGAAGGCCGAAACCTTCTCGTTGATCTCCTTCAGGAACACGCCCACGGCTCTGACGGCCTGCGTCCCCGAGAGGTCGGCGGTAAGGGGAATTATCAGGTTGCGATCCTGGAGGTTCTTGACCACCTGAAAATCGGCCTCGGTCGCCAGGTAATTGCGGTGGTGGCCTTCGAGGTCTTTTTCGAGCAGCAGGTCGCGATAAGCCGGGAAGAAGCGCCCCGTGGGGCGGTCGCGGATCGTGTAGCGGACTTCGAGACAGTCGGTGTAGAAGGCCTGATAGATTTCGTCGATCGTTTCGATGTCGCGCTGTGAAAGGCCCAATCCGAACGACGCGATTCTTCTGCGAATCTCGGTCGTGAGCCTGTCGGCCAGCCTCTGATCGAGAGGCGTGCGGTCGAAGTAATCAATGAAGTCGCGGATCGGGCGGTCGGTCCATTTCTTGTGATCTTTGGGCAGCGGGCGCGCGAAGAGGTTCGAGAGATATTCGACGCGGTTGCGCGACATCATGAAGACGGCTTTGAACATCAGGTGCTGCAACATCGCGTCGCGGCGAATGTCGACCATGAACGCGATCCGCGGTTTGATCTGCGCGATGTAGGTGAAGTTCTGATCCGGCCCCACGCCCAGATATGCGCCGCCTGTCACATCCATCTTCTCCAGCCGGCCGAGCACATGCTGGTAAGACAACTCGTTTGAGACCAGGTTGTCCGAGCCGAAGTACCCGGCTTTCTCCGAGAGGCGATTGACGAGCTGCGCGAAGTCGTAGCGCTTCTCGTTGATCTCTACTTTCTGTTGCGCGATGGTCGCGGGCGAGAACGAGAGCAACAGAACCAACGATAATAATGCGAATGACCGGGTCGCTAATTGTCGGATGCGCGTCATAGTCTCGTGTCTCCTGTTTGGCGCCTGGCGCCTCGCCGGTTGTTTTATCCTACGATTTTCAATTCGTAGACTCCGATTTTGATCGTCTGCCCGGCTTTGATCTCGGCTTTTTCGCCGGGCTGTATTTCACGTCCGTCGGCTTCGATCGAGTTCCGCCCCACGCATTCTATCTTAAATAACTCGTTGTCGCCCCTGGTTATGATCGCGTGTTTGCGACTGATCTCCTGGTCGCCTTCGAGTTGCAGATCGACGAAAAAATCTTTCGAGCCGCGACCGATTTCGATTCTGTTCTTGTGAGCGGCGAAAACCGCTTCCCCTTCGTACTGGCTGGAGTAGGCGATGGTGAAGAGAGGAGCGATCGGGACGCGCGGGCGGACGACGGTTCGGTCGGCGTCTTCCGGGAGCGCCTCCGTCACTTCGCGCGAAGGCGCCGCCGGAAGAGACGAGGGCGCCGCCGGTTTCTTTTTCCGGGCGGTGACCTGAGTCTTCGGCGAATCCTCGTCCCAAATGGCCTGGACGCGCACCTGACCTTTGTCGAGCGCGCCGTCGATGCCGAGCGAAAGGGCGATCTTGTCGGTCTTGGGGACGCGGTCGCCGATCAGTTCGCGGGCGCGTTCGGTCAAACCGGTCCGCAAGCCTTCCTCCAACCCTTCGCGTTTGCGCCCCTGCCATAACGCGTCGTCCTCTTTGCTCAGATAGATGATGTATTCGCCGGGCAGATAGGTCGCGCCGCCCGGCGGAGTGAACATCTCGCGCTTCATGACGGCCTCGACTTCGCGCGCGATCTTGACGAAGAACTCGTCCCACTCGCTGAGCTGCTGTTGATGAGCCGAAGGGGATAGGGAAACGGAGTCCTCGCCGTCCAGCCATTTTCTGAAATCGGTTAAAAGTCCAGAGAGCTTCATAAAATTATAGTATCAGGATTGGCGCGGAGAGCGCGCTTTTTACCGCCAGAACTTTCGCGAGACTACACGAACGTTGGGCGGATTTCCATCCAAATCGCCGTATATCCAGCCTTCATTTGTATCGACGCCCGGCTCCTTCGTGGCCCAATTGCTGACTCGAATCTTGAGCCAATTGTTGTTCGTCCCCTCGAGCACATCATGTTGAGATCCTCTAGCGACCGATCCGAGCACCTTCTCCCTTTCCCGCGACGACGATGGCGTTGAGCGAACATTCAGCCCGTCCGTCACAATTTCGATCCTGGTCGGGGGACCGAAGCCTAAAGGCGCAGGCTGACTGCGAACGTATCTGTCGACTTTGACTATCGCGCCCAGAATAGTGAAGACCATCAGGCAGACAAAAATTTTGCGCCGCACTTTCCAGTTGAATTTGTCGGCGGCCTTCTTCGCCCGCCCCGGCGCAGGCGGTTCAGCCTTCGCCGGCGATTCAGTCTTCGTTTGCGATTCGGCCTTCGCCGGCGATTTTGAATCCACCTTGGCCGCCGGCGGCTCGCCTATGACCTGGGTCTGGACGGCGCCCGCGGGGCGCTTCTCCTGCAGTTCGATGAAGAACTTCGAGGAACGGTCGCCCGGCTTCAATTTTAGCGCAGGTTGCGCCTGATGGAGCCCCTTGTCTTCGACCGCGAGCCGGCTCGCTGCCGATTGAACGGTTCGCGGTTTTTCAACCAGCGTCGCGGTCGTAAAACCGAATGGCAATCGAGCGGTCACAAGCTGTGGATCGAAATCCGGTTGCGCGGGGCTATGGGGCAGCGTCCCGGGAGCCACGTTCAGTCTCGGCCTGATTATCGTAGTGTCATCGGCGTCGTCGGGCTTCTCATCCGTCTTCGCCTCTTCGCCGACGGACGCCACCTGCGCCAGGTCGCTCCAGAACTCGATCACCGACGCGTAGCGCGCCGCCGGGTCGCCGTCGGTCGCGCGCCGCAGCACTTCGAGCAGGCGCCGCCTGACAGCTTCGTCGATCGAATCCGCGGGCATGGAGGTTATCGGGTCGCATCTGAACTGGCTGGGCGGACGCCCGCAGACGGTGGTGTAGAAGCTCTTGGCGAGGGAATAGATGTCCGCCGACGCGGTCAAGCGGTTCCGCGAGCACGAGCCCTCTCCGAAAGCCTCGCCCCCCTGATTTGGATGATGTTCGGGCGGGGCGTAAATATCCGCGCCGACGCGGGTAATCTCGAAGTCTTCGCCCGTGGCTATCTTGGCCACTCCGAAGTCGGCGATCTTCAGCGTGCGGTGATCGGCGCTGAGCAGGAAGTTGTTAGGCTTGAGGTCGCGGTGAATGATCCCCTTGTCATGGGCGTAGGCCAGCGCCTCGCAAGCCTGCTTGAAATAGAGTAGCGCCTCATTGAGCGGCAGCGCGTCTCCAGGGCGGGCGCGACAGAGTTTGAGCAGGTCGCCGCCCGGCATGTATTCGAGCGACAGGTAATAAAAAGGCGTCCCGCGAAGATCGGCGGCGGCGCCATGCCCCCATCGCAGGATCACGTGCGGATGGCGCACGGCGTCGAGCGCGACGGCCTCGTTCTGGAAGTTTTCGATCAGCGTCCGCTCCAGATCGGCGTCGGGGGTGCCCTGCAAGCTGGTGTTGAGCGCCTTGAGCACGACTTCCATCCCGCCCGCCTCGCGATCGCGCGCGACGAAAATCTCCGCGAAGCTGCCGCGGCTCAACCGCTCCACCACTTCGTAGCGGTCGTCGACCAGGCTGTTTTCGAGTTTCAGTTCAGGCATCTTTAACATTTGGGGAATGGGGAGTAGGGAATGGGGAGTGGGGAGGATCTTCTTTTCCCTATTCCCCACTCCCCATTCCCTACTCCCCTCTTCTTCACCCCGCCGGCGTCGGACTCGCCTTCGGACTCGCGCTCGGCGCGGTCGAAGGCGTCGCGGAAAGCCGCAGCAGAGCGTCCATGGCGTTGCGCGACTGGCCCAATCCCAGATAAGCCGTCGCCAGGTGCGCCCACACATCGGGCAATTTCGCGTCCTGTTTCGCCGCCTCTTTCAAATGGGTCACCGCGTCGTCGTATTTCTTCTGATCGAGATCGATTCGGCCCAGGTAATAGAGCGCTTCGGCGTTGGATGAATTGGCGGCCAGCGCGGCGTTGATGCGCGCACGGGCCTCGTCGGAACGCCCTTCCAGATGGAGCGCGAACGCGGAGCTGCTCTCGGGGTCTTTGAAGCGGTATTGAATCCGTCTCTCCTCATAAGGATCGATTTTGCCCATCAGGTTGTTTACGATCCCTTTCAATGGAGTATATCCATAAAGGAGAGCGCCACTGACCACGCCAATGATTAACGTAATGAACAACAAGCTCATCTTCATAAGTTTTGACATCTCCTCTTCCAGCGGCGGTTCATCGCCCTGCATCATCAAGGAGCGGGATTTCGGCTTATTGAATCTTCTCGCTTGCGATCGGGATGTTTCCGACTGAACCGTTCCCGACTGGGATTCGGTTTGGGGTTCGAATTGACGCGCGGCAAGTGGGTTGGCGCCCTGCTGCGCCTGATGTGAGGTTGGGGCGCTTCCCTGTTTGCCGCCTGCGGACGCGCTTCCGATCTTCCCCGAGGCCGACTCACGCGATTTGAGATTGACCTCGATTTTGTTCGCCTGGCGGAGCGTCCCTCCAATCTCATCAGATGCGGCCTGAGCTTGCGCGGCTCGCGCGGGGACGCGCGGTTTCGTGGCGTCCTCAGTGTGTGGCGCGTACGAACGCGCGCCGAAATCGACCACGATCGCGGTCAGGTTGTCCTCGGCGCCACCCTGGTAGCAAAGTTGCTTCAACAGCTCGCAGATCGCCTGCGGGCGTTGCCCGTTCTTCATCAAGCGGGCGATCTCCTCGTCGGTGACGTGGCGCGTGACGCCGTCGCTGCAAAGCATGAAGCTGGTTCGATCGTCGATCTCTATTTCCCGGAAATCCGGCTCGACTTCGATTTCGGCGCCCAACGCGCGACTGATCACGTTGCGGCGCGGATGGCGCGCGGCCTGCTCGGCGGTGATCAGACCGGCGCGCAGAGCCTCGCCGACCTCGCTATGGTCTTCGGTCAAACAGATCAACCCTTTGCGATCGAAGCGATAGACCCGGCTGTCTCCGACATGCGCGACGATCGCGCGATTCCCTTCGACGGCCAGCATGGCTATCGTCGTCGCCATTCCACCGAGGCCGGGGTCCGACCGCGCGTCTTCGTATATCTTCTGATTGCAGAAATCGATCGTGCTTTCGACAATTTTGCGCAAATCATCCTGATGCTGCTGGGTGAAGACTTTCGAGAAGATGTCGACGGCGGTCTGGCTGGCGACCGCGCCGCCCAATCGCCCGCCGACGCCGTCGGCGACCAGGAAGATTCCTCGATCGGGCATCGCCAGCAGATTGTCTTCATTCGACAACCGTTTCGGATTAAGCCCCTTGTCAGTGATTTGTCCGACTGTGATTTTCATTGACAGTGGTTGGCGCCTAGTGGTTAGTGGTCGGTGGTCGGTGGCTGCTGGCTGGTTTTGTTTAACAAAATACTAATCACCAACCACTAACCACCAACCACTAACCACTAGGCGCCGAATTGTTTCTATGTGAAATCGCCATCAACATCCCCAGCATAAAGAAGCTGGTCAGCAACGACCAGCCGCCGTGACTGACGAACGGCAGCGTGATCCCCGTCATCGGCAGCATTCGAATCACCCCGCCGATGTTGACGACGGCCTGAAAACCAAAGAAAGCCGTAATGCCGGCCGCGATCAGTTTCGTGTACATGTCGCGCGCCTCGATCGCCACGCGCATCCCGGCGATCACGATGATGACGAACGCGGCGATGATAATCGCGCCACCGGCCAGCCCCATCTCCTCCGCGACCGCGGCGTAAATGAAATCTGAATCGGCGATCGGCACGCTCTCCGGGTAACCGCGCCCGAGCCCGGATCCGAGCGCCCGCCCGTCGCTCACCCCGTAAAGCGCCTGCGAGGGCTGGTAAGCGTATTTGTTATACCACGCTTCATCGTTCGACACACCCCGTCCTTCGGCGTCCGCGGATTCCGCCGCCCACCACCAATGCTCGTCGGGGTCTGGAGCGGCGCCGCCGCTCAGCCACAGGTAAAACCGCTGGTGGATACGGCGCGGGACGCCGCGGCCGATCACCCCCTTGACGCGTTCGAATGCCGAAACCTGCGACTGGTCGCTGAAGATATCGACGGCGGTGTTATAGATTCCCGCCGAGAAGATCGAAGCCACGAGCAACACGGCGATCAAGATGATGGCCATCGTCACCTGCGGCAGACGCCTCACGGCCACCACGTAAAGCGTCACGTACGCCCCGAAGAAGACCAGCATCTGCCCGAAATCCGAGAGCGCGAAGAACGGGATCACCGGCATGACGGCCACCAGCAGAAACGGCAGAGTGAAACGCCACGGCGGCATCCCCCAGTATGTCCGCGATAGATTGCGGTAATGATCGGCCAGGATTCCGGCGTAACTGAGCAGGAAGGTGATTTTGACGGCCTCCCACGGCGTCGTGTTGCCGAGGAACTTCCCGCCGCTCGAATAGACGATCGCGATCAACGCGAACGGCACGGTCGTGAGCAAGCCTATCAGAAAGCTGCGCCGCTGCAGCCAGAGCAGCGCGTCGTCCCGTGTGGTAAAGGTGAACGCGACGCAGAAGCCCAGCATCGCCAGTATCGGGATGAGCGTCGAGACCGACGACAGAATTCGTTTGAACGTCCAGTAACTCTCCTCGCCAGCGTTCGCGTTCGTATCCTTGATCGGTATGTTGAATTCGGGGTCGCCGAAGAGCGCGCGCTTCTTGTCCGCGTCGTAGTATTGGTTCACATAACGTTGCCGCAGCGTGTTGGCCTTCGCCAGGCGCGCATCTCGCGCCTCGGAACGCTTATCGGCGCTGTACTCGGGGTCGGTGAAGAGGCGGTACTGCATGAACTGGCCGACGCTGAAGAGCAGGATGGCGACGGTGAACAGAGTCATATCGCCCGCGTAACGGCGCCTCCGCGCGATCCAGACGACGATCATGAAAATCGGGAAAAAGAGCGCCAGATCACGCAGCGCCAACAGCAGCGAGGGCGAATAGCCACGCGCCACGCCCGCGCGGTAGATCGTGAAGTATGCCAGCGCGTCGAGCGCGAACAGCAAAATTAGCAGGAGGAAATGTGATGAAGGTCGATTTTTCATTCCCGGTTAGAAGCGCCTTTAGAGTCCGCGGCGTTAATGATACGTTGGAAAAGGCCTTTTTTACAGCGACGATGAACAGACTATCTGCGCTGACACCTGGGACAATAATACGTTGACCTGGCGCCTTGTGTGATGCGGCGGATCGGCGCGCCGCAGACCCGACATGGTCGGCCTTCGCGCTCGTAGACGCGCGTCACGTGATCATACCTGCCGTAACTCGAATCCAAATCTCCAGCCTCAACATCGAACTGGTTGTCGTTGGCGATGGCTTCGCCGAGCACCGCCAGAATTTCCTTGCGCAGCAAATCGACTCGCGGCTTGGAAAGCCTCTGCGCTGGCAGTCGCGGGTTGATCTTCGCGCGGTGCAGCGCCTCGGACGCGTAGATGTTGCCCAGCCCCACGACCTTCGTCTGGTCGAGCAGCGCGAGCTTGATCTGCTGCGAGCTGCGTTTGAGCGTGTCGTGTAGATATTCGGGTGAAAATTCTGGGCTGAAAGGCTCGGGCGCGAGCTTGTTCAGATACTTGACGCGGTCGAGTTCCGCCGTGCGAGCTACCATCATCAACCCGAAATGGCGTTGATCGTCGAACAGGAGCTTCTTGCCGTCGTCCAGCCACAGCACGGCATGCGTGTGCGGCGTGTTTTCGGCGCCCCGGTCGAGATAAAAAAACCGCCCGGTCATTCGCAGATGAATGACCAGCGTGCGGCCGTTCGAAAGACGCGCGAGGATGTGTTTGCCGCGCCGCGCGACATCTTCGACGCGCGCGCCCTTCAAGGACGCCGCGAACTGTCGCGGCGAGTTCTCGGGCGAGAGTCCGGCTCTGATCAATTGAGCCTTGATGATCGTCTTTCCCGCGGTCAGCTCGCGCAATCGCCTCGTGACAATTTCGACTTCAGGCAGCTCAGGCATGGCGGAGTGTTTAGCATAAAAATAAAGGAGTGGGGAGTGGGAAGTGGGGAATGGCAAAAAGATACTTATGGAATGAGCGCGTTTTCGTAAAAGCATCGTAGACCTTAGTTGGTTATCAGAACGCCCTATTGACAAACGCAGACCCCGCTTGTAAAGTTCTTCCCTTCGTTACTTGAAACAATTTTGTCGCGGGGTGGAGCAGTCTGGTAGCTCGTTGGGCTCGATTCCGCAAAATTGACAACTATGGACACAAAGCTCAAGGGGGACATAGCTGAACAAGCAGCCGTTCTTCAAGCTTTGAAGCGCGGCTGGGGAGTTCTCAAGCCTGTTGGAGATCGGCTTCCATACGATCTGGTCTTTGATGTCTTAGGATCTCTCATCAGGGTTCAGGTTAAATCCGCTTGGTTTGATAGTATGCGCGGCAATTTTGTCGCGGATAATAGGCGCACAAAGACTAACCGCAAGGTAATGCTTCGTGAGTCTTACAAGCAGACGGACTTTGATTTCGCCCTTGTTTACATCTCAGACCTGGAGATGTTTTATGTTTTTCCAGTCAGTGTGTTCATCGGCTATGCCAGTGAAATTCATATGGTTGAAGCCGACAAGCGACAGCGAAAACCGCTTTCTGCCGAATATCGCGACGCTTGGGAGTTGATTTTGCAATGGGCTGCATGTGAGGAAACTCGCATGCGATCACCTCTCAAATTCGGGGAAGCCTCTGGCAATGGTAATCCCGAGCCAAGCTCGCCGCAGTTGCTGCGAGAAGGTGTAGAGACTTGATGGGAGGCGCCCTAACAGTTGGCTGCGGCCAAGCTGAGGGCGAAGGGAAAGTCCAGACCACAAACTGAATCGTCAGGCGGTGAAAGCCGTAGTGGTAAGCATAACCCAAAGGTCGTAGGTTCAAATCCTACCCCCGCAATCAAAACCGTTAAAGCCGCCAGATCAGATTGATCTGGCGGCTTTTCTGCTTATCCGCGCATTCCTTTTATTCGGCGCTCCCCTGAGAAAAATCTTGCAAGTCTCAATTTGTCCTTTTACACTTCATCCGCAGCACACTCTCTGCCCCGCTCTTTGGTTTTTTCGCTATCCACACTCTCAGTGGTCGCGCTTCAAATGTTAGGAGGTCAAATTACAATGCGACATTTCTCTCAGCGTATTTTTCAATGCCTCGTGGTCGCCGCGTTGCTATTCATGGCGGCGGCTGACGCCCAGGCGCAACTCGGAGGTCTTAAAAAGAAGCTCCCCGGTGGGGGCGGCGGCAGCAGCGGCGGCAACGCCGATCTCGAATCAATCTTAAATACTATTGATGGGGCCCGCCTGAAGTTCGCTTACGCCCGAATCTCGCTCAGCATCGCCGACGACGTCATTCGCCGGCAGGCGCTGAGCAATTCGGCGAAGAAGTCCACCGGGGGCCAGATCGAGAAGGATAAGAAAGAGATTGAGGCTCTCGACAAGTCGATCGCCGAAAAACGCAAACTTCTGGCAGAACTCGGCCGTCAATCCGGCGGCGGCAAGTATGACGAAAACACCGAAAAACAGGTCGCTTTTCAGCTCAAGGCCGACGAGGAGCAACGCGCCGAGAAGAAAGCCATGGTCGATCAAGAGGTTAAGGACAAAGAGGCCAACGAGAAGGGATTGGGCCAACAGGATCGTGACAATTACGGCAAGCTGGCCAAATTGCTCTTCACCGCGGCCAAACAGGAGCAGGCTGCGGTCGAGACGGCCAAAGAGGTCCAACCCCGCGCCCAATCCGCCGCCTCCAATCTCAGCAGCGACCCGACCGCCATGGCGGGTCCGCAACCCAAACGGCTCAATTCTGGCATCAAGAATCTTAACGAGATCGTCACCGAAGGCCCGAAGCATGCTGCCGCGATGGCCGACGTCGCAAAACATCTGGCCAAGATCGGCGGCGTGGACCTGACCAACGCTAAATTCCAGGCCGTGGTCGTCACCGACGAAAAGGAAGTTCCTACCAATTGGTAAATATATTTCGTATGCCATATTCCATATGCCGTACGGCATATGGAATATGGCATACGGCCCGGATTACCGCCCATTACAGGACACCAAACCATGTTCAAACTACGCCTACAGCTTCCCGCCCTGCTTGCCGTAATGGCAATGGCGTTGATCGGCGCCGCGGCCCAGGGGCTTCCCGATGCGCAGACGCCTCCCCGCGAAACGGGGTCACAAGGTCGTGAAATCAACCTCTCGATCCAAGAGATTCCCGAAACGCCGACGCTGGGTGTCCGCTATTTTCGCGTCACCTCGGCGACCGACTCCGAATACAACGGTGACCCGAAGGCGCTGGCCAGTAGCCTGCGCATCGCGCTCGACAACAGCAAAGGCTTCAAACAGATCGTCACGCTCGACGACGAACAGATCGCGCAATTGACCAAACTGATCGCCGATTTGAAAAAAGGCGGCAACTCCCGCCAACTCCCGGGCAATCTGGCCGAGCCGCCCGACGCGTACGTCTTCCCTGAGCTGCTGCGCGTAGGCGCGGTCGAACGCGATAAATTCGCGCATATCGAAGTGACCTACACCGTGGAGATGGGCGCGGAGGCCGTAGACCCGGCGACGCGCGCGATCCGCTTCAGCGACAAGGTCAAGATCAGCGAGATTCGCAACAAGACCGAGCGTCGCGGCGGCGCGAAGAACGTTTACGAAGACCTCGTCTCGAAAGCCGTTGACCGTCTGGCCGCCAAACTCGCCGCATTCTTCCTCAAGCGCGGGCGGGTGCTGCGCGTGGCCGAAGACCAGCAAACGGTATACATCAATCTCGGCTCCAGGCATGGCGTCAAGCCTGGCGATCAGTTCACCGTGCATAAGGTCGAGCGCGAGGGCGCGCTGGCCGCCGGCGAGAACGCCGAAGAGGAAGGGCTGGCCGAATTCGACCTCGACGCCAAAGGGACGATTGAAATAACCGAGGTGCGCGAGAGCGCGTCCAAGGCGAAGATCGTCACCGCCGACAAGGGCGCCGTCCTGAAGGGCGACGCCGTGCGATGGGTCAAACAATAGTAGAGAACTGCGATGATCAAATCGAACAGACCAAGCCATATTCCGCCAATTCTGCTGGCCGCAGGCATTCTTACGGCAGCCTCGTGTCTTCTTACGACAGCCGCCGCCCAGCAGACAACACGCAAACCGGCTCACATTTTTCTCGACCTGAGCGAGACCAATCTCGACAAGCCTTCCACAGTCGCCAAAAACACCCTCAGCGAGCGGTTGGCCGCCGCAGGCTTCCGAGTGACGACCAAGCGCCGCGAGGCCGACCTGGTGGTTGAAGGCTCGATCAACTCCCGCCTGACCCCCGTCACCGACGATGTAAAAAAAGAAGGGGGCGTGAACGCCGAGGCTGCGGCTTCGGTGCGATTGCTGTCCGGCGCGGAAGTGATCGCCGCCACCGTCGAACGCTCGGCTCCGGGCGATTGGGGAGTGCAGGCGGAGCGCGTCGGCGAAGATCGGCTGGTCGAGGTTGCCGGTCGCGTAGCCGACGACATGTTCTCCGGCAATGTGGTTAGGGAAGTCTCCGGCTTCAGTGAGGTCGCCGGTATCGAGGTCGGGGCGTCGACCAAACCGGAATCGCGTCCCGTTAAAACGGCGCGAAAACCCACCAGCCCGAATCGTGGCATGAGTTTTATGGAGGTGGTCTGGCTGGTGCAGAATTTCGCGCCCGAAGAGCGCATAGTGGCGGCGCTGCGCAAATACGGAATCAAATTCAAACCGCGTGACGGGGCGGTCAATCAGTTGCGCAATTTCGGCGCATCCGAGACCGTGATCAACGCCGTCAAAACTTCAAACGTCGTCTGAGGTATGAAGTCTCGCCTTCAGGCGGAATGGCCCGGGCGACCCGACCTTTCCGCTCGAAGTCGAGACTCCATACCTCCCGTTCTTTTATGATCGGAAAAATCATCGGCAACTACAAGATCACCGGCGAACTGGCGCAAGGCGGGATGGGCGCGGTCTACCTCGGACGCCATCAGAGCTTGCCGCGCGAAGTGGTCGTCAAATCCATCCTGCTTTCTTCTTTCCCGCCGCACGCGCAGGACCAGCTCAAGGCGAGATTCGTGCGCGAGGCCTACATTCAATCGCAGCTCGATCATCAGAACATCGTCCGCGTTTACGAATTCTTCACCACCCCCGAGAATTATTATCTGGTGATGGAGTTCATAGACGGGATGAGCCTGCGAGATCTTATCAACCGGCAGGGCGCGCTCCCCCCGGCGCATGCCGTTCCACTCTTCAAACAGGCGCTCTCCGCGCTCGATTACGCGCACACCTTCAATTATGTGGACGAGTCGGGCAATCGTCACACGGGCATCATTCACCGCGACATCAAACCGGCCAATATGCTGCTCGGCGGGTCGGCGCGATTAAAGATCACCGATTTCGGCATCGTCAAAATGGCGGGCGAGCGCAGCCTGACACGGACGGGATTCAATCCGGGCACGGTCGAATATATGTCGCCCGAACAGATTCGCGGCCTGGAAGTCGACGCGCGCTCTGACCTCTACAGCCTGGGCGTGACTTTCTACGAAGCGCTCACCGGGCGGCTTCCCTTCCCGCATTCGGATACCGGCTCGGAGTACGATGTGCTCAGAGGCCACATCGAACTTGCGCCGCCGCCGATCGCAACAGTGAAGCCGGATGTTCCGGAAGCGCTGGCGGCGTTGGTGATGCGCTCGCTCCACAAAGACCCTGGCGCGCGATTCCAATCAGCGGCGGAGTTTTTAGACGCGGTGCTCGCTTACGAGCAAATCGGCGTCTCGACAGTAGCGCGCACGGCGGCTACACCGCCGCAGCCCATTCACTCGATGACCGAGCCGATCTCATACGATACACGGCAAGCGCCGACTACCGCCCCCGTCGCCCCGCCGCGTCCAATCCAGCAGCCGCAGGTCCAGCAGCCGCAGGTCCAGCGGCCCATACACCAACAGGTCATTGATCCCGCGCCGATCAGACATCGCGCGGCGCCGCCGCCAGCTCAACAGCCGCCACGATATGGACTGCTGGTCGTCGCGGCGTTCTTTGTCCTGATGGCCGTCGCCGGGGGCGCTTTCCTATTGTTGAAACAAAGCGACGCGTCGTCCTCGGCCGCAACAAACCTTTCAACACCCACCCCAACCGCCACGCCAATTCCCGTCACGCCAATTCCCGCCACGCCATCCCCTGACGGCGCCCAGGAAGAGGAGCTGAAAAATGCGCGAGAGGCCGAGACGGAAGAACGCTACCAAGAGGCGATTTTTCTCTACGGGCAATATCAGGTAAAACACGCTTTGGATACGGACCCCCACGTCAAGGAGGTCTTGAACCACAAGCTCGAACTTGAGAAGTTTTTTGGGCTGGTCAATATGGGCTTGTTCGAGACGAGTAGGAAGGATTACGCCGCAGCCGAGCGCAATTACGCCGACGCGCTCAAGTTGCGCCCCGACTCGAAGACAGCGCAGGAGGGATTGAAGAAAGCCAAATCCCAGCGTGGGCGAACTGACTAAACCTCAGCGTTACTTGACAGCAGCGCCGCTCTAATCTAATAATCATCGCACCCCTTTCAATGTTCGCGCTCGAGCCACTCGTTATCTATATCTATCCTCGCGAGGCGCGCTCATCCGAGAATTGACTTATCCTTTATGCAAGGAGGCCCCGCTGATGTTCAATCGACGTTTTCTTTATGCCGCGCTGACTTCAGCCATCGCGATTCTCTTTAGCGTCAACGCGCTCGCGCAACCAATTGATCGCTCTAAAACGATTAAAGGCATAGATTCGTTAAAGAAGGAATTTATCGAAAAAGAGAAGCGGTTTCTCTCGCCTTCCGCCGAAGATCAGGCCAAATTCGCGCAATTTCTGAAGCAACCCAACACCGGCTTGATTCGCCTTTTTCCGAGTGGTTTATACGATGATGTGCTACTGACTCCCGGAGGTGGGTCATCTTATTCATTCACTCGCTTAACCTATGACGCCATAGGCGCTTTCGACATCGCGTTTCGGCCGCTTCCAAAGGAAAAATACGATGCGCGCCCTCCGATCGAGGAGTACCGATTTACGACTCCCCCGCAGGGATTAATCGTCATGCTTGGGGATGTTCCGCTCGAGGAAGTCACAATTCAGCGCGATGGAGTGAAGTTTCTGGAGACCGTTGCCCCACCATCAACAAAAGCCGAGGTCCATGCAGAGTGGCTCCGCGCCCAGAACCTCGAGGTAACTGAGAAAAACGGGTATGAGTATAAAAACTATGTTCCGGTAATTGTAAACCGCACGTATGCGCTTCGTTCGATCGTCTATAGCGGCAAAGGCAATTCGGATATCATGGTCGCCTTCCGTGTCGTGCGTAAGGCGACCGATGGAAGCGTTGTGATTCTCTGGAACCTGCTCGAGAAATTTCCCGCGCCGTCGCGTCCGCAATAAATCAACGAGTTTCAATCAGGGAGGCCCTACCGATGTTCAATCGACGTTTTCTTTATGCTGCGATGGCTTCCACCTTCGCGATTCTCTTTCACATCAATGCGCTCGCGCAATTAGAGGATCGGACTGAAGCGATCAGAGAGATTACCGCGCTAAGGAAAGAATTGGACGAAGAGGAGAAACAGTTTCTTTCTCCTTCAGTCGAAGACCAGGCCGCCTTCGCGGAATTTCTGAAGCAACCCAACACCGGCCTGATTCGTCTTTTTCCACGAGGTTTGTACAAAGATAGGCTGGTAATACGCAGCGGCGGGTCGGTTTATAAATTCTCCGCGTCGCCCCTTGGCATCCCAGACATTGAACTTGATATATCTCAAATGTGGCCTGATCAGGGTTTTTCACCGTGGGGCGAGTCGCCTTCGGGAACTTTGTTCAGAGATAGGCCAGAAATGGAGAGCCGTGTAGTATCCAGTTCACGCTTAGACCCTAATCCAATTCCATCGGAACAATATGCGCCTCCTCGGACTACGAATTACTACCTTAAGCTTTACACGCAATATGGATTCATCGTCACGCTTGGGAAGGTTCCGCTCGAGAAAGTCACCCTTGAGCACAAAGGAGTGAAGTTTCTGGCCGCCTTTGATCCCCCATCAACAAAGGCCGATGCGCGCGAAGTGTTCGAGCGCAACTACAATGGAGTCAGTAAAAACAGATATTTGTATAAAAGGGAAGCTCGGGTAATTGTAAACCAGACATACGCGCTTCGTTCGATCTACTATGACAGATCGGATGTTCTGGCCGCCTTCCGTGTCGTGCGGAAGGAGAAAGACGGAAGCCTCGTCATACTCTGGAAGCGGCTCAAAGAATTTCCGCCGCCGCCTCCTCTGAGATAAGTTGACAATATTTGATTTGGCTATTATAAATCGGAGATAGTTCGCATTGAACACTGGTTAACTCGAAGCTCTCAGGCCGCGAACCTGACGGCTTCTTATGTAGAAAGAAGATCATGAGACGACACGAAAGACATAGACGTTTACCTGTGACGTCGCTGCTCATAAGTAGCGGCTCCTTACCGGATTCCTCTCTTCCCTTCTCTTCCGCCTGCTTCATTTCCTTCCAAGCCACCTGCTCCTGTTGTTGTTGTTGTCGCTAATTTCCTCGGGCGACGCGGCTTTGGCCACAACAAAGCTTCCGCTAATTTCCCTTACAAAATAATTCCGAAGGCTGCGTAATGAATGGGGCTTATAGGTCTCATGAGCCTTATGAGTCCTACTCATGACGCTCCCTGAAATTTTCCGCAGGAGCGCTGTCATGAAATTCGAGATCGCCGATTGGAGATTTGAAGTCACGTGGGACGGGCTGCTCTGCCAGCCGATCGAGCGTGGGCGGACGAAGGCCGCAAAGAAGCCCGCCGCTCAGACTAATCAACGCGGGGGCGCGAGCAAATCGGAACGTCAACCGCTCGGACTTAGAGTTCAAATTTTCGACAAACAAACACATCGAAAAGGAGCCACGAAATGAGTTTGATTGAACCCCATGGTGGGAGACTGATTGACCGTGAGGCGCGCGGAGCCGAGCGCGAAGCGCTGATGCGGGCGTCGGCGCAAATGCCAGAGCTGACGCTCAACGCGCGCGAAGAGGCTGACCTGGAATTGATCGCCCATGGCGCGCTCTCGCCGCTCGAAGGCTTCATGGGTGAGGCCGATTACGTTCTGGTTCGCGACCAGAGGCGGCTGGCCAACGGATTGGTTTGGACGATTCCAGTGACGCTGTCAGCGTCCGAAGAAGAGAGAGCGAAAATGAAGATCGGCGACGACGTCGCGCTGCGTTCGCGCGACGGGCGGCTGCTGGCCGTATTGCATCTGGCCGAAATCTTCAAGTACGACAAGCAACTCGAGGCAGAGCGCGTTTACCTGACGACCGAAGAGAAGCATCCGGGAGTGAAAGCGCTTTATGCGCAGGGCGATTATCTTCTCGGCGGCCACGTCAGCGCGGTCGACCATCCTCAAGGAGCGGGGGGGCGCAGCGAGTTCGCGCCTTATCGTTACTCGCCACGCGAATTACGCGCCATATTCGCCGAACGCGGATGGCGGAGCGTCGTCGCGTTCCAGACGCGCAACCCGGTGCATCGCGCCCACGAATACATTCAGAAATGCGCGCTCGAAACGATTGACGGGTTGCTGCTCCATCCTCTCGTGGGCGAAACGAAATCAGACGACATCCCGGCGACGGTCCGGCTGCGCGCCTACGAAGTGATCATCGAGCGCTACTACCCGCAATCGCGCACGCTACTCGCCGTGCTGCCCGCGGCGATGCGCTACGCTGGGCCGCGCGAGGCGATCTTCCACGCGATTATCAGACAGAACTACGGCTGCTCGCATTTCATCGTCGGACGCGATCACGCCGGCGTCGGCAATTACTACGGCACGTACGACTCGCAGCTCATCTTCGGCCATTTCGAGCCGGGCGAGTTGAAGATCGCGCCGATGTTCTTCGACAACACATTCTTCTGCCGGATATGCGACGGGATGGCGTCGCTCAAGACGTGCCCGCACGACCAGTCGCATCACGTCAGCCTGAGCGGCACGCGCGTACGGGAGATGCTCTCGCGGGGCGAGGTTCCGCCGGTCGAATTCACGCGGCCCGAAGTCGCGCAGGTTCTGATCGAAGGGCTCCGCCGGATGAGCGCGGCTGCCTGAGAGAGTCGAAGATCGAGGATTGAGGATCGGGGATCGAAAATAGATTGTCCGCGATCTTCTATCTTCGATCCTCGATCCTCTTCGTGGTTAATTCAAGGCGGCGTAGCCAAGTGGTAAGGCGAAGGTCTGCAAAACCTTTATACGCTGGTTCGATTCCGGCCGCCGCCTCCAAATTACATTACAGGGAGCGGTAGCGACCTGGTAAAGACAAGAGGGGAAAAGGTTCGTGAAACTAGGGTTCACATTATGGCTTACGGGGCTGTCTGGCGCGGGCAAAACAACACTCACAAACGCGCTCGTCCCACAACTGCGCGCCCGCGGCGTTAAGATCGAAGTGCTCGACGGCGATGAGGTGCGCACAAATCTGAGCAAAGGTCTCGGATTCTCCAAGGAAGACCGCGACACCAACATCCGGCGCATCGGTTATGTCAGCAGGCTGCTGGCGCGAAACGGCGTGGGCGTGATCGCGGCTGCCATCTCGCCTTACCGCGAGATCCGCGACGAAGTGCGCAAACTCGTCGAGGCCGACGGCGCGATCTTCCTGGAGGTTTTCGTCAAAGCTTCGATCGACGCGCTCGTCGCGCGCGACGTGAAGGGGCTATACAAAAAAGCTCTGGCTGGCGAGATCAAACAGTTCACCGGCGTCTCAGATCCTTACGAAGAGCCGCTCAGGCCGGAACTGGTGGTCGAGACAGACCACGAAACGGTCGAAGAGAGCGCGGCGAAGGTTCTGGCCAGGCTCGAGGAATTGAATCTGATCACCTCCGCGCGGCGATCAAGCGACGCGGCGGCGTCAGCGTAAAGGCGGAGTTATGAAATTCAATCAAAACAGATCCGGCAAGGTCTATCTGGTCGGCGCGGGTCCCGGCGATCCGGGCCTGCTCACGCTCAAGGCGCGCGATCTCATCGCCGCAGCCGATTGCGTGATCTACGACTACCTGGTCAACCCGAAGATTCTTGAACACTCGCGCGCCGACGCCGAACTGATCTACGCCGGCAAGCGGGGGCTCGAGAGTTCGCAGCAACTCTGGACGCAGGCCGAGATCAACCGCCTGCTCGTCGCGAAAGCCAATGAACATGCGGTCGTCGTACGTTTGAAGGGCGGCGACCCGTTCATCTTCGGTCGCGGCGGCGAGGAGGCCGAGGCGATGGCCGATGCCGGAATCGAATGGGAGGTCGTGCCGGGGGTTTCGGCTGGCTCATCAGTAGCCGCATACGCCGGCATTCCGATTACGCACCGTGGCTTGAGCAGTTCGGTGACTTTCGTCACCGGCCACGAAGAGCCGGGGAAATCGCAATCGGCGATCCGCTGGGGCCATCTGGCGAACGGCGCCGACACGCTGGTCTTCTTTATGGGCATGTCACGGATCGCGGAGATCGCCGATCAATTGATCTCGAACGGGCGCGACGCCGATACGCCGGTGGCGGTCATCCGGTGGGGGACATACGGCCATCAGGAGACGGTCGTCTCGAATCTGGCCGGAGTCGCGACGGCGGTCGAACGCAGGAAATTCACATCTCCCGCGCTCATTGTCATCGGCGAGGTCGTCCGGCTGCGTGAGCGGCTGCAATGGTTCGAAGAGTTTCGGCTCACTAATTACGACGCGCCTAACCCGTTCTTCGAAGCGTTGGCGAGTTAATCGATGCGCTATTACCCGATCTATCTTGACCTCAAAGGGCGCGACGTGTTGGTCGTCGGCGGCGGCGCGATCGCCGAAGGCAAGGCGCTACAGCTCGTCCAAGCCGGAGCCCGCTTGACCGTCGTCAGCCCGGAGTTGACCGAAGCGCTGCGCGCGGCGGCTGACCACGGGGAGATCACTCATCGCGGCGGCTCTTTCATCGAGGGGGATTTAAACGGCGTGTTTCTGGTCGTCAGCGCGACCGACGACCGGAAAGTGAATGAGAGGGTGGCGGATGCGGCCAAGGAGCGCGGGCTGCTCTGCAACGTCGTCGATCAACCTGAGCTGTGCAATTTCATAACGCCCGCCCTGGTCACTCGCGGGGGGTTGCAGATCAGCGTCTCGACCGGCGGCGGCAGCCCGACGCTCACACAGCGGGTCAAACGCGAAGTCGCGGCTCTGGTCGGAGAAGAGTACGGCGTCTTGCTAGAACTCGCGGCGGAGATGCGCGCCGAGGCGAAAGACCGCATCGCCGATTTCGCGCGGCGCAGAGACGCGCTGCGCGCGTTCGTCGAATCCGACGCGCTCGATCTGATTCGCGCTGGCAGGCTCGATGAGGCGCGAGCCCTGACGCGCCGATTTTTGCATGATCATGCCTTTGAGGCCGAGGAGGAGGAAAATTGAATCACGCGCAAACGGAGCTTTCGGAATTTGAAATCAAACAACTATCCCGGCGTTTTGAAACAGCCGGGATCGAAGAGATTCTGGAATGGGCGGTCGAAAGGTTCTCGCCGCGACTGGCGATGACTTCAAACTTCGGCGCCGAGGGCGTGGTCGTGATCGACCACCTGGCGCGTGTCGCGCCCCAGACGCCGATCATCTATCTGGATACCGGATTCCAATTCGCCGAGATCGATCAATTGAAAGAGCGGTTGCGCGCGCGCTACGGACTGAACATCGTCGAGCGCCGGGCCCAGCTCTCCGTCGAAGAGCAGAACCGGATTTACGGCGAGCGCCTTTACGAACGCGACCCCGACCTCTGCTGCCGCATCCGCAAGGTCGAGCCGCTCAGCCTGTCGCTCAGAGGTTATAACGCCTGGATCGCGGCGCTCAGACGCGATCAGTCACCGACGCGGGCCAACATCGGCGTCGTCGAATGGAATGCGAGACACGGACTGGTCAAGATCAATCCGCTGGCCGCCTGGACGCGCCGGCAGGTGTGGGATTACATCGTGGCCCATGAACTGCCCTACAACCCGCTCTACGACGACGGTTACACGAGCATCGGCTGCGTCCCCTGCACCCGCCGCGTGGTCGCCGGAGCGCACGAGCGTAGCGGGAGATGGGACGGAGAGAAGAAGTTGGAATGTGGAATTCATCTTTAATGCCTGGGAGCGCAGCCCATCCTTGCCTGCGCTCCCAGGATGATTCAATCCGTCCTGACGCGCGCCGCGATCAGGTCGCGGACGAGTTTGATTAATTCCCCAACGTTTTCCGTCGTGTAACCTTCCATGCTGACAGGCGGCAGGATCTCCAGATAAATATCGCCCGGAACGGCGCGCTTTTCGCCCTTGGGCATGACCAGCCGCGTGTCGTTGATCGTGACGGGGACGATCGGAACTCCCGCTTCGATGGCCATAAAGAATACGCCCTTTTTGAACTCCTTCACTCGCCCGTCAGATGAGCGCGTCCCTTCAGGAAAAGCCATAAGTGAATGTCCACGCCGCAATTCGTCCGCGCCGCGCCGCGCGCTTTGGGCCGCGCGCTCGCGGTTGCTGCGGTCAACCGGCACGACGTGCGCGAGCGGGAAACCCTGCTTCATTATCGGAATGCGGAACAGCTCGATCTTCGCGATGGCCCCGACGTTGTGGCCCAGGTAGGAGAAAAGCAACGGCGGATCGAGGTTGCTCTGGTGATTGGCGATGAAGACATAAGCCTGATCGCGGTCGAGGCGTTCGAGCCCCGAAACGTTTACGCGCGCGCCGGCCGCCCATACATAAACCCGCAACCCGAACTTCGCAGGCGGGAAGATGAAATCTTCGACGCCGAAAAACTTCCGCAGGATGTGGCCGATCGTGATTGTCGGAACGCCTATGAAAACCAACAATAGAAACGCGACGACGAATGTCCAGTAATATCGAATCATAGAAGGCGGCGAGGGGGCGACGAGGCGACGGGCCGACGGGGCGACGAGGAAAAATAGTTCCGCCCTCGCCCCGTCGCCCTGTCTCCCAGTCTCCCCGTCGCCTTATCAGATAATCGTTCCGTCAGTGATCGTCGCGCCTTTGGGAATTACGACGATGCCTTCGCGGATGTGGTAATTGTCGCCGTCGAAGTGTTCACGTCCGGCCTCGTTGAGGATGCGGACGTTCGACCCTATCCGCACGTTTTTATCGATGATGGCTTTGCGGACGATGGTGTTTTCACCGATGCCTATCCAGGGCAATCCGTGCTGGCGGTCATCGGCCAATTCGGGCAGCGACTGGTAATAATCGGCGCCCATCATGAGCGTGTGTTCCAGGCGCGTTCCGTTCTCGATGCGCGAGCGGTTGCCAATCACGGAGTGGATGATCGCGACGCGGTTGAGAATGCATCCGTCGGAGATCAGCGAGTCCCTGACCTCGCAATCGACGAGTTTGCTGCTGGGCAGGTAGCGCGGGCGCGTGTAAATCGGCGCGTCGGCGTCGAAGAGATTGAATTTCGGCATCACCGAGGCGAGGTCGAGATTGGCGATGTAAAACGAGCTGATAGTCCCGATGTCTTCCCAGTAACCGTTGAACAGGTAAGCCTGCACGTTATACACGCCGATGGCCGCGGGGAGAACTTCGCTGCCGAAATCCTTGGACTTCTCGTCTTTGAGCAACTCGCGCAGCGCGTCATATCTGAAAAGATATACGCCCATCGAAGCGATGAAGGGCCGGCGTTCGGCGTCATCCGGGCTCAATCCGAGTTTGGTCGTATCCACGCGCATCGCGTCCAGCCGATCGGCGATCGGTTTTTCGCTGAACTCGACGATCCGCCCATCGTCATCGGTCTTGAGCAGACCGAAGCTGGACGCGCGTTCGTGATCGGTCGGAATCACCGAGACCGTCACGTCGGCGTTCCTCTCCAAATGATGATTGATGAACTTGCGGTAATCCATCTGGTAGAGGTGGTCGCCTGACAGAATCAGCACGTGGCTCGGATCGAAATCCCGGACATGAACCATGATCTGGCGCACCGCGTCCGCCGTGCCTTGAAACCAGTTTTTGTTTTCGGGCGTCTGTTCGGCGGCGAGGATTTCGACGAATCCGTCTGAGAAACGGCTGAACCTGTATGTCCGGGCGATGTGGCGGTTGAGCGAGGCGGAATTGAACTGGGTTAAGACGTAGATGTAATGAAGCCCGGAATTGATGCAATTGGAGACGGTGATGTCGACCAGGCGGTATTTGCCGCCGAGCGGCACTGCGGGCTTTGAACGTTCTTTGGTGAGAGGGAAGAGGCGCGAACCGACGCCGCCGCCGAGGATGATGGATAGAATTTGTTTGGTCATAGATTTTCTCCTTCGCTTGGCTCATCAGAAAGACTGAGCTAAGCTTGGGCGCCGGTGAGCATAAGAGAGCAAATATTGTTTTTCAAGGACATGATTTCAATCGAGCATGGTGTTGAAGCGGCTGTTAGCGCTCGCCAAGGAGTGGTCGCGCTGGAATCTACAGTCATCGCGCATGGACTGCCGTCGCCGCACAACATCGAAACGGCGCGCGATTGCGAGGCCGAAGTCCGGCGGTCGGGCGCGCTGCCGGCGACCATTGGAATCGTCGAGGGGCGCGCGGTGGTCGGATTGAGCGATCAGCAGATTCAATCCATAGCCCAGGGCGCCCCTCCCGGCGTGGCCGGCGTGGCGAAGGTCAATTTGGCGAACCTGTCTCAAGTGATCGCCGCCCACGGATGGGGCGCGACGACGGTCGCGGCAAGTTTGCATCTGGCGAATCTGGCAGGGATCAAAGTCTTCGCCACTGGGGGCATCGGCGGCGTTCACCGCGGCGCTGACCAAAGCTTCGACATCTCGGCCGATCTGATGGCGCTGGCGCGTTACCCTGTGGTCACCGTCTGCGCTGGCGCGAAGGCGATTCTCGATCTGCCGAAGACGTTAGAGGTCTTGGAGACTCTGGGCGTGCCGGTGATCGGCTATCAAACCGATGAGCTGCCCGCGTTCTATTCGCGTTCGAGCGGGCTGAGGTTAGACGCGCGCGCGGACGGCGCCGGGCAGATTGCGAAGATCGCGACGGCGCATTGGCGGATGGGACTTTCGACCGGCGCGCTGGTGGTCGCCCCGGTTCCTGAGGAAGACGAAGTCCCGGCGAACGAAATCAAAGACGTGATTGATGAGGCGCTGGAAGCGGTCGCCCGCGAAGGCGTCGCCGGCCGCAGCGTCACGCCCTTCCTGCTCTCCAGGATCGCGGCGAAGACCGGCGGGCGCGCCCTCCGCGCGAACATCGCGTTGTTGAAGAACAACGCGCGAATCGCCGGCGCAATCGCCGTTGCCCTCACCCAGTGAGAAGAACTTATGAACCTCAACGACATTCACAGACTTTTCGATTACACCGATTACGCCAACGGTCTCGCGCTCGACGCCGCCGAGAAGCTGACTGAAGAGCAACTGCGATACGACTTCAAAAGCAGCCACGGCTCGATCCACGGTACTCTCGTTCATGTCGCCGGAGCCGAATGGATATGGCTCGAACGATGGAAAGGGGCGTCGCATTCGCGCATCTGGACGGCCGATGATTTCACCGGCGTCGCCGCGTTGCGTTCGCGGTGGCATGAGATCGAAACCGAACGGCGGGAGTTGCTCGAAAATTTGAACGAGGAGAGACTGCGCCAGGATTTGAGCTACAAGAACATCAAAGGCGAGCCGTTCACGCTCCCGCTGGTCGAACAGATGCAGCACGTCGTCAACCACTCTACGCTCCATCGCGGTCAGGTCGTCGGGATGATCCGCCAACTCGGCTTGCAGCCGCCGGCGGTGGATTTGATCTATTACCTGATCGCGCAGAAATGATTCGGCTCCAGGCCTTGAAGATCATACCAATCGCCCTCAACACGTTTCGGGAATCGGCGCGCGATCGCGCGCTGTACAACATGGCTCTGCTCGCCATCCTGCTGATCGTCGCGTCAGTCGTGATGGGGCGCATCGCGGTCGGGCAGGAGACGAAGATCATTATCGATCTCGGGTTGACGGCGATGACCGTCTTCGGCGTTTTGACAGCAATTCTTCTGGGCATCGGGCTAGTCTCGAAAGAAATCGAGAACGGCGCGATCGCCAACATCCTCTCGAAGCCGGTCCGCCGATCTGAGTTCATATTGGGCAAATACTTCGGGCTGTGTCTGACGCTGTTTGCGAGCATCGCGGCGCCAGCGGCGGCGATCGCGATCGCGCTCATTTATGCGCAGGGCGGCGTCGCCGCCGCTCAGTTGCGGTTGTGGCCCGCGGTATGGCTGATCTTCATGGAACTGGCGATCGTCACGGCCGTGGCCCTGTTGTTCTCGTGCTTCTCGTCGCCCGCGTTGTCGGCGATGTTCGCCCTGTTGATCTTTCTGATCGGCCGATGGAGTCCCGATCTGAAGCTCCTCGCCGAAACCTCGAGTTCGGCCGTCGCGCGAGCGGTCAGCCGCGCGCTCTATCACCTGCTGCCGAACCTGGCCAATTTCAATTACATCAACGCAACCGCGCATGGCGAGACGGCGCCATGGCGAATGGTCGCGGGAAACACGACGTACGCGGTCTTTTATATCGCGGCCATGCTGGCCGCGGCGGTGTTGATCTTCAACCGCAGGAATTTCAAATGAATCTTCCACACGCGTCGCGAGAGGAATATTGAAAATAGACAGAATTTACAGGATTTTTCAGGATTCGACTCAATATGCAAAATCCTGAGCAATCCTGTAAATCCTGTCTATTTCCCGAGAAAATGATGAAGAGATTGATGTGGCCGATTTTGCTGGTCGTTTTTCTGGCTTTTAGCGTCGGCGCGCAAAACTGGGTGGACTCGCAGCGCCGCGCTCCGCTGACGGCCGATGAGACGCTCTACATCAGCTCCGGCGAAGCGCTCAAGCGGGCCAGCCTCGGGTTCGACGGCCTGATGGCCGACATCTACTGGATTCGCACGCTGCTCTATTTCGGCGAAGAGTTCGAGCGGCAGCGCGGCGCGAATCAATATTTCGACGTGAGCAGGCTGAAGCTGCTCCAACCGCTGCTCGACATCACGGCCGAACTGGATCCGAAACTGATCGCCGCATACCGCTTCGGCGCTGTCTTCCTGCCCGACGTCGACGCCGACGCCGCGATCCGGTTCGTCGAGCGCGGCATTCGCAACAATCCCGATGAATGGCGTCTATATCAAGACCTGGGGTTCGCACTGTGGCGGCGGAATCACTTTCGCGAGGCCGCCGAAGCCTACGCGCAAGGCTCCGGGCTCCCGGGCGCTCCTGCATGGATGAACGCAATGCCGGCCTTGATGATGGCCAAAGGCGGCGAAATTGAAACTGCGCGAGAGATGTTTCTGCGGCTCTACCAAGAGAGCGACGATCCGTTCGTCAAACGGGTCTGCGAGGAACAGTTGATGCTGTTGGATCAAAATATGCCACAGAGACACGGAGGCGCAGAGAGAAGAGAGGGAGAGAAGGAGGGACGGAGAGACTGAGGGACGGCGTCACCGCTTTTTCTCTCTGCTGCTTCTCCCTGTGTCTGCGGCGCCTCTGTGGCATATTCAATATGTCTATCATCGAGATCGAAAACCTTACGCATGATTACCAGACCGGTTTCTGGCGCAAACGGAGTCTGCGCGCGCTGGACGGGCTGAGTCTGCGAGTCGAAACAGGTGAGGTCTTCGGCTTCTTGGGGCCGAACGGCGCGGGCAAAACGACCACATTCAAAATCCTGATGCGAATGTTGCGTCAGACGTCCGGCGAGGCGCGGATTCTCGGGCGGCCGCTGGACGATCTGCGGATGCGGGCGCGCATAGGCTACTTGCCCGAACGCCCATATTTTTACCAGCATCTGACGGCGCGGGAATTTCTGATCTATTGCGGCGCTCTCTGCGATTTGCCGCGCGACCTCGCCGCGCGCCGCGCGACCGAGTTGCTCGGCCATGTCGGGTTATCGGATTCTGCGGACAGGCGCCTGCGCAAATTCTCGAAAGGCATGTTGCAGCGCGTGGGTATGGCGCAGGCGCTCATCAACGACCCGGAGGTTCTCTTTCTGGACGAGCCGATGTCTGACCTTGACCCGCTGGGCCGCCGTGAGGCGCGCGAGTTGATCGCGGGCCTGCGCGCGCGCGGCAAGACGATCTTCTTCTCATCGCACATCCTTACGGACGTGGAAGCTATGTGCGACCGCGTGGCCATCTTGAACCGCGGGCGTCTGGTCGAATCGGGAAGGCTCTCGGAGATACTCAAGACCCGTACGAACGAGATCGAAGCGGTGGTGAGCGGCGTGAACGAAGAGATTCTGGCGGCGCTCAGTCGTTTCGCGCTGGAAGTCGCTCCCACCCCCGAAGGGGCGCGTGTACGGTTGGCGCACGATCACGAATTGGCGCGCCTGCTGGCCATCGCGCATGGAGCGGGAGGACGGCTGGTTTCGGTCAATCCGGCGCGCGAATCGCTGGAAGATCTATTCGTTCGAGAAGTCGGCGCGAGAGCAAAAGCTGAGCCGAGGTCGCCTGTGGGTTAACAGGCTGCGCCGCCAAACACAGCCGCAAGCTCTTCCTCCGTCAGATAAGGCGATTGCAGCCTCACCGGGTCGCCGATGCATTTGTAAAGCAAGTCGCCCTTGCCGAGCAGCGCTTCCGCTCCCGCCTCGCCCAACAGCATTTGCGATTCGATGGGCGAGGGCAAACGCAGTCCGACGCGCGCGTTGATGTTGGTTTGAATCGGACCGGTGATGACCTGGCGGCTGGGTTGTTGCGTCGCGAGTATCAGGTGTATTCCCGCCGCGCGCGCCTTGTTTCCGAGCTTCTTGACCAATCGCTCCATCTCTTTTCTCGTCTTCGCCTCTCCCGCCATCAGAAATCCATACTCGTCGCAGATGAAAAAGATTCGCGGCGTAGGTCGGCCGTCGCGCAGGATCAGGTCGCGCAGCGTATCGGCGCCTGCCGCGGCCATCCGCCCGTAGCGTGATTCCATCTCCTCGACGAGGCGTTCCAGCAGCGCGAGCGTTTCGTTTTCTTCGTAGGCTATAGCGCCGTAAAGAAACTGCGAGTCGCGCAGCAATTGAAACGCGTTTCGCTTCGGATCGGCGAAAGCGAAGCGCAGCGTGTCCGGCGTATTGGTCAGCAGCAATCCGGCTACCGCGGCCCGCAACCATTCACTCTTCCCGCTGCCGGTGGTTCCGGCGACCAGCAGATGGGCGTTTTCTGGCTGCGCGAAATCGGCCAACCGCAATCGCATGCTCAGATCGATTCCAACCGGCGCGAGCGCATTGCCGAACATTTCATCGACCGGCGGCAGTTGGTCGCGAATCCGCGCGAAGTAGACGAACTCGCGATCAGGCCGCTGCACATCGATCGCCAGGCGTCCCCCTTCCAGACTCACGCGGGGCGGCGCCGCCAGTCCGAGCCGCGCCTGCACGCTCTGAACATAGCGTTGCGCCGCGTTGATCGTCACCCGCCGGCCCAGCTCGATGGGAAAGCGTAAAAAGGTCGGCCCCACTACTGGCTTGTTGGTTTTGATCTCGGCGTTGTATTCGGCGAAGGCCTGCTCCAACTTGAGGCCTAAAGCCAGGTGCTCTTCTCTCTCCGGTTGAGGTTCCGGGCGCGGTTCAGAATCGGGCAGGACGCCGGCCAGCCTGCCGATCAGCTGGCGCAACCGTTCCTGTACATCGGCGAGTTCCTCGGCGGTGAACAATCGCTCGTGTTTCTGCGGTCCGAAGCTGAGAAGCGCCAGCGCGCCGGTCGCGCCAGCGCGCGAAGACGAGAGCATCTGGTGATAGAGGCAAGCCTGCGCCAGATCGGCTTCCGGCGCCGTGCGGCCCGTCTTCAGCTCGATCAGACACCACTCCGAACCGCCTGGCGCGCGGAACACGGCGTCGGCCACGCCCGTCAAAACGACCGCGTCCGTCCAGCCGTCATCGCGCAACTCCCAGCGCAACGGCTCTTCGGCGGCGCACAACGCGCCGTTCAAAGCCGCTCCACTCTCGTTCGCCTTCCACAACAACTCCGCCAGCCACCCGCATAATTCCTGCGCCGCGTCCCAGAAATTCAACGCCTGTTCGGGCGAAAAATTCAGCTCGGCGTGATGCGCGCGCAGCCGCGGCCCGATCAGCCGCTGGTACGCATGATTGATGAGCGCCGCGCGCCACTCGTCCAGACTGTTTTCAGCTTCGTCAATCGCCGAGTGAAAATTCTTGCGCGCGTCCGCGCCGACCAGCTCTGCGAAGACTTCGTGAAAGAGGCGGCCCAGCAATGCGGTCGAAGCCGCGCCGGCGCCCTGCCGCCCGCCGGCCGAACGGTGAATCTCCGCGCGAACATCGCTGACTTGCAAAGTTACCGCCATAACAAATTCCCTTTTTCCTGGTCGCCTGGTATACAAGTTTTATAGACCTGTATCCTGTTCATTCGGCGATGAAGCGAAACAGCACAGCAGGCGGATCGCCGAGCGCGCCTACGCGTTCTGAGTGTCTAAGCGCGCAAGCCTCGACCTCTTCGACCTCTCTGCCGAGCAGCGCCGCCGCGTCCGCCACCGACACTATGTGCTGCCTGCCGAGCAACTCCGCTATCTCTTCGTAAAGCTCCTCTGGCGGCGGCATGGCGTCTCCGGGCGTCATTTCGTTGAGAACATCTTTCAGTTCGACAGCCAGGTGTTGCGTCAGCCAATCCTGAACCGTCTTCAGTTCCACGGTATCGCCGCGATTATCCAACTCGCCAGACTTGGCGTCGGAGAGCAAGCGCCGCAGCGCGTCGAGAGTGGCAAGCGCTTCTGCGCTCGGCTCGACCCATCGCGCGCCTTTTTTCAGCAAACTCTCCCGCAAATCGCGGGTCTTGGCCGCGGACCGTCCGATCGGCAGCCGGCTGTCGCGCAGCAGTATCAGCCTCGTCGTCGGCAAGTCTTCGATCAGCTTACGCAATTGATCGAGTTTCTTGACCAGGCCGGGGCCGGGCCTGTTGTTACACAGACCGATGGCCACGTCGCCGTCGGCGCTCTCGAACAACAGGTCCACGCCTGCTGGCACATTTCGATTCCGTTGACGCCAGCGATTGCCTGTCAGATGCAATAACGCCGGCAGGCCGTGGGTGATGATCTGATTGGTCTGCGACGGCTCGCCGCTTTCCAAAGCTTTGCCCCGGCGATCCTCCAACGCCGCCTTGAGAAAGACCTCGACGGCGGGCGCCGGTGGAATCTCAATCGCCTCGCCGCCGCGCTGCGCTTCGAACAAAGCCGCGCAGTGAGCGATCAGTCGCCGCGCTGTGCAATCGGCGCCGTTGAAGACCGTTTTGATCTCCGCCTCCCGCAGCGGCCATAGTGGATCGGACTGCGCCTCCCGCAATCGCTTCAATTCCGGCAGCGCGTCCATTCGCGCCTTGATCAATTGTTGCGCTTCGTCCCAGGTGAGCGGATTGAGCGATATCTCTCCAAACTCGAACATGCGATCGAGGTCGGCGCCACGCACGTGTTTATAAAGCATGTCGAGAAAGGCGATTTGAGCGCAAGAGATCAACAGAGTGTGTCTCGTCTCGGCGTGTAGCGCGCTGATCATTTGCCCGAAGGCGATCAGCCCTGACGGGTCTTGCGGATCGAGATGTAGCGCTTCTATCTGATCGAAGCAAAAGATGAGCGGCAGGTCCGCCGTCGCCAGACTGCTTAGCGCAATCACGAGTTGATGCGCCTGCTCCTCCAATTCTTCGTCGCCGTCTTGCTCAGAGATCATTTCGAGCTTCTTCAAAGCCTCTTCCGGCAAACTCGCGCCTCGCAGCCAGGCGCCGGCCAGACCGCGATGTCGCCCCAACAACAAATGCCCGAGCGCGGCGCGCAGGTTGTAGCCGAGACGTCCCTCACTATCTATTCGATCGAACAAATCTTCCAACTCGTGGAAACGGAAATTCTCGCGCCGCGCCTCACGACTCCTTTCCGCCAGCCATAGACGGCCGTCGCCGCCCGTCAGGCCGTGTTTGCTCAAAAGGTTCATCAGCAGGCGTTCGAGTTGCGAGCCGCCGGCGGCGGACTTTCGCAAGAGATCGCCGATCAGACAATCGCGCAAATGACGCCAGATCATGCGGGCGCTGGTTTGCAACCGCGCCGAAACGAAGATGGCCTCCTGCAAGCCTCCGGGGCCGTCCGCTTCGGCCTCGCGGGCGATGCGCGCGCGCAACCGCGCCAGCAGGTGGGTCTTGCCGCTTCCCGCCTCTCCAAATATAAGAGCCGAAGTTGCGCGCGCGCGCGCGCGGATGGCGCCCACGGCTTCACAGCAACGCGTGAAAGCGGATTGATGAACGCTGGTGACATCAGTCTCCAGCGTCTCCCAGGGATCGCGCACAACCGACTCGATGAAAGGGTTGATAATAGCTCCTAATGACAAAGCTTGCCTCCGATTCAATCCCTAAGTGTGACGCCGGTGAAGTAATTGCCGCGCCCATCGGAGACGAGCGCGGCAAGCTCTTCCTGGTTCAGGCTGCTGGCATAATCATGCCGGTGCACCGCGACGCGTCCCTGTTCAGCCAACCGCATGATCGTCCGGTCGAAAACGTCCTTGTCGGGGATCTCAGGGCGCAGGGCGTGGCGCAACTGGCTCAATTGCACCGGCGCGCCGGTCGCGGCCGAAGGTTTGAGTAGCAACATCCGCTCCAGAATCAGTCGCTCCAGGTCGGCGGCGCCGTCATGCGATGGGGAGATTCCAGGCGAGGCCGGCGTTGATTGCAAAATTTCGCGCGTTGCGGTCATAACCTGCTCGGCGGTGAGCCCTCTGGTTTTGAGCCTGGCGACCGCCAACTGCAGCGCCAGCTTGATGTAGTCCTGCGGCGTCGCTTCAGCGCGGGCGCTCAGCAGATTTGCCTTGCCAGCCAGCGGGGGAACTTTGTAAACTCGCTTTTCTTTTATCAACCGGGCGAGCATTTCGTCTCGCTTGCTTTGGGGCCATCCGATCAGCAAACTTCTAAGTTTGCTCTTGAGGTCGGTCTGAGTTAATGGGATTTCGTTCAGCGCTTCAAGGATTCTTTCAGAGGCCTGCTCTTCCAGACCTGGCAGCCAATAGACGCTCGATCGGGACTTGTGGGAGCGAATCTGTCCTGCCCTGACCATCTGTTCCAAAAGTTCCGGCAGGTCTTTTTTGGAGTTCAGCGCCGATTTCGGGACAGCCTTCGCGATTTTTGATACTGTCAGCGGCTGAGCCGATTGTCCCAGCGCTCGGAGCGCGCAGGCGACAGCTTCATTATGTGATGATTGCTCGTTTGACATATTATTTGGTCTTCTAGTAAGCGGGAAGCCGAGCGTTGAGTGGCGCTCTCACTAATGGCAAAGTGTAATGCGGGTATACAAGATGAGTCAATTATTTATCAGGCCGGCGTTAATGCTGGCGTTCCTGTCTTTTAGCGCGCTGGCGGTCAGCGCTCAATCTCAATCCGAGCTTGATCGCGCGATCAACGGCCTCCAATCGAAATACAACAAGATTTCGACCCTCTCGGCGGATTTCGCGCAGGTTCACAGCGATCGCGGCCAAAGCGAGAGGCGCGAAAGCGGCCGTCTGCTGCTCAAAAAACCGGGCAAGATGAAGTGGAATTACACCAAACCCGAAGAGAAACTGTTCATCTCCGACGGCAAATGGCTTTACGAATACGCCTCGGCGGATAACTACGCCACGCGTAGCTCGGTCAAGGATAGCGAAGATCTGCGCGCGCCGTTCGCATTCCTGCTTGGGCAAGGCAATCTGCGTAACGAATTCAGACGCATTGAATTCGCCAAAGAATCTCCCATCAATGCGGGTAACAAAGTGTTGCGCATGCTCCCCAGGCATCTCCAGGATTTCGATGAACTGCTGATCGAGTTCGATCCGAACAGTTTTGAGATGTCACGGCTCTCGATCATCAAATCGGGCGACGAGCGTTCCGACTTCATCTTCTCAAACGTAAGGGAGAACGTGGTAGCGACGTCCGCGGAGTTCACCTTCAAGGCTCCTCCGGGCGTCGAAGTCCGAGACAACTGATGGCGCCGAATGACAAAACCACACATCTTCTCCGACTTCGACGGCACGATTACTGATACCGACACGCTGGTTTTTCTGGCGACGCGCCTGGGCGGGGGGGCGCGGATGGTCGAAGCCATCGGACGATTGATCGGCGAGGGCAAGCTGAGTTTACGCGACGGCATCGCCGCCGAGATGCGCAGCATCCGCAAGCCTTTCGTCGAGGCCGAGAGACTCCTGCGCGAAGAAGTTCGGATTGACGCCGGATTCGCGCCACTCGCGCGCTGGGTTGGAGAGAAGAAGATTCCGTTGACCGTCCTCAGCGCCGGCTTCCATCAAATCATTGACCTCTTCATCTCGCGCGACGAATTCCCTCATCTCGAAATCCTGGCGAACCGCATTCACCCGAATGAAGAGATCGGATGGGAGTGCGAATTCCGCGACGGGACGGATTGGGGACACGACAAAGCAAGACCTCTGAAGGAGGCGCGGCGACGCGGCGAATACGTCATCTTCATCGGCGACGGGCTGTCGGATCAAGCGGCGGCCGAAGCTGCGGACGAGGTCTTCGCCAAACACGCGCTGGCCGAATATTGCCGCGAGCGCCGGATCAATTGCCACGAATATCAAACGTTCAATGAAATTTTGAAGCGATTGCAGGATAGATTCTGACGGCGTTCGGGCGCCGCCTTATAAAAATCATGGACGCATCAGGGTTGGTTCTAAATCAATTGAGCGAAGAGCAGTCGTTGCTGAAGCGTCGCGAAGAGTTGACAGAACTCGGATCGAGGCTCGCCGAACGCGAGGCGACGCTCGCGAACCTGCAGTCCGCCCTGCGCGCGTTCGAGGGGCGTTACCTTGGCGCCGTCGGCGAGCGCTACGACAAGCTGGCCGAAATCGAGAAGGAGATCGCGAAATTGCAGGGGCTCGAATTTAACGACGAAGAGCCGGTCTCGCTGGCCGACGACGAGGTCGGCTGCGGCCAGAATCGTTTTTTTCGCTCCGACAAGCTCAAAAAGCTCTACCGCGAAGTCGCGCGGAAATTCCACCCAGACCTCTCCTCCTGTCCTCAAGAGCGCCAGCATCGCCACCAATTGATGGTCGAAATCAACCGCGCTTACGAAACTGGCGCGGAAGACCGCTTGCAGGAACTGCTCGAAGCGGGCGCGGGTTTGGAGAGCGTCGAGATCGGCGGCCCAATGTCGGCCGAAATGATCATGCTGGTCCGCCGCATAGCTGAAGCCAAACGGAGCCTGGCAGGGATCGAATCGGAATTCGAAGAGATTACGACTTCGGAGATATACAAACTCAAGCTGCGAGTCGAAAACGCCGAAACAATTGGCGTTGATCTCTTCGCTGATCTGATCGCCCAGGTCGACCGCCAGATCAAAAAAGCCGGCGCCAGGCTTGAGCATCTGCGAGGCGTGATGCTGACGAGCTAAGTCAGCGCGGGTTGCGGCGCCGCAACTGCCAATTCCACGCTGAGCATTGTGGGAAAATTATTTCCTCGGCGTCATGCTTCTCAGTCCCATCATGTTCTCTTCCGAATCGCGGAAGATCGCTATCCAGACATCCACATCGCCCAGGCTGCCCACTTTATTCGGCTCCTCCACGAAACTCACGCCGCGATCGGAGAGCGATTTGAAAGCGCTCTGAATGTTCTCGACGTCGAAGTAAATGATCGATGCGGGATGATCTTCGGCGGAGTTTTCGGGGCGCGTCAGCAGCAGCGTAATCCCACCACAATCCAGAACTGACAGGCTCGGCGCCCGGTGTAGGTGTTTCAATCCGAGTTTGTCACGATAAAAAGTCGTGGCGCGGTCCAGGTCTTTAACTCTGACGGCGATCTGTCCGATTTTCGAAAGCGCGAATCCGGTTTGTTCGGTCATATTGTCCTTTCTTTCATTAGACTGTTTGTGATTTTGCGCGAAGACGACGATCGCGGCGATGACCAAAAACACAGGAATAAATTTCAACTTCATTTACAGTTCCTCCTTGACGATTGGTTGCGGAGATGACAGTCAGCGGGAGGATTATTTCAGAGCTTCGAATCGCGACGCTTCTTCAAAATCACCTTTTTGCGCGGCGGAATTGTTCAGGCGACGCGCCCATCTCTCGCCGGAAGAGCGAGCTGAACGAGCCTAGACTCTCGAAGCCCACGGAGAGACAAACGTCGGTGACTGAGAGGTCGGTATGAAGCAACAGCTTTCGCGCGCGTTCCAGCCGCTGCGCGGTCAGGAACTGATGAGGCGTCTGTCGAAACGCTTGCCGAAAAGTTCTGAGGAAATGATTGGTCGAGAGGCAGGCCACCCCGGCCATCTCGTCAATCGTAATCGGCTCCTCGAACGAGGCGGCGATGAACTCTTTCGCGCGATGAATCCGCCGGTAAAGCTCTTCGCGGGTCGAGGCGCGCATCGCGGGCAGCGATTCGACCTCTTGGAAGACTCCGCGATGAACCTGCAACAATTGCCCGATCAATTCGTGAAGCCGCTCATTGATCCAGACCTCGTCATCTTTTCGGTCTTGCAGCGCGGCCTTGAACCTGAACAGCGCGGGCGAAAGTATATCGTCGTGGGGATATGTCTTCTCAAAGAAGCAGACCGGCTCGACTCGCGCAGGACGCGGGTTTTCGAGCAGTTTCGCAGCCGGAGTGATCAGGCCGTAATTAACCTCTTCCGCAAACCCGCTCTCGAAGAAGACACAGAAAGATGCGAGGGCTTTTTCCGAATCAACGGTGATCTCGTAAGGCTGACTCTGATTGAGTATCAGATAGGAGTTCGAGCCGACTCTGTAGCGCCCGCGTCCGACGTCATAAAGGGCCTCGCCGCCGTGAAACGATTTGATGGACAGACAGCCCGCGCCCGACCAATGATGCCGCCGCGCCGTTTCGCTGATAATGAAGCTGAATCCGCCGAGCGTTTCGGATTGCTCGGCGGCGTCCTGGCGCGTCAATCTGGGTTTCAGAAGAACGACCATAGCGCCGAGCATTTTGCCTTCAGCAGAATGAACTTGTCACGCCGCCTGACAGATTTATTTGCCGGATGATCTCTGATCGCTCGCCAGTGGCAACCTCAACAGATGCCCGTGGTAAGCCAGGTAAATTCGCCGCGCCGCCTCGTCCACCCACATCTCATCGCTCGTGAAGTTGATTTCCGGGATTTCCATCAGCGGTTTGAAGCTGAACACGCTCGTGTCGTAGAGCCCGACTCTGGTCAGGTTCTTTTCGGAATCCGGAATGGCCGCCCAGTATTCGCTCGACCCGGAGACAGGTTGAAGCGGGCGGAAGTTTTGGTCGCCGAGCGGCTCGAACTCTCCTTTCACCACTTCGAGCTTGCCGGTCGCCGGATCGAGCAATAGATGCTCATTCTGTTCTTCACGATTGCGGTGGAAGTAGACCTTGCCGGAGCCTGGCGCCAGGGTCACGGGATAGAAAAAATGATCCGTTTCCACTTTCGTCTTCCGATTGGTACGAAGGTCGATTATTACCAGCGTGCCGAGAAAGGGTCCGCTAGTCACGGCCACCAGATGATTTCCATCGGGCGTCACGAGTAGCGCCGAGTAGTCCCCCTCGACAATCAACTTTGGTTCCTGGCCGGGCGCGCACAACCAAAGCCCCTCCCGATCCTTCCATTTGCCGCCGCGAACGATACTGCGTCCCGCCCTGATCTTCCAAAGGTCGCTTTCAAGGCCGCGCCGACCTTTTCGCATTTCTTCAGGCATATCTTCTTGATCGTCGAGAATCGGGCAGGCGTCGGGCTGATCCGCGATCTCGCCGAGCTTGTTGTTGACGACTGAACGCCAACGCCAAACCTCTTCTTCCCACTTTCTGTCGCCGGCCGTCTCGTTCCACCCCGAATCTTTCTCTTTGACCAGCGCGCGAACTCCGTTGCCCTGCTTACAGACGTATTTAACCGGATGCTGGTCGTCGGCGGCGAGCACTTCCAACTCCTTGATCTTCGCTTTGAGCGCGTAACGCAACTCGAATTCGCCGGTAGAGCATAGCCGCTCGAAGAACGCCTCAAGTTGGATATGCGGCTTTATCGCCTTGTGGGGAAGATAATCTTTCAGATTGTACAGTTCGGACGTGTAGACGCGACGTCCCCCGCTCTTGTCCAGCTTGATAAACTCTTGCGAGCTACCGGCGAATCCGTCACCTGGCAAGATAATCGGCCCCAAATTATCAAACATGACTCCTTCATAAAGGTCGCGCAACGCTTGCAGTTCGGCGTCGGTGAGCTGGCGGCATTCTTCGCGCGCGGAGTCTTTCTGTTTGCAAAGTTCGCCTTTTCCCCGGAGTACGCGGACAATCGCGCTATGGCTGCCTCTAGACGGATTGTCTGACCAATACTCTTCCAGCGTGGCGAAAATTTCGTCAGCCTGATTCTTCCTTACATCTTCGCGCAGACGGCCTTCCCAACGACTCCAATCATCCGAGCCTTCCTGTGTTGGGTAGAATCTGTCCCACGCGCCGAGAATCAAGGCTTCGCCTGGATGGAGCCCAAGAATCAGTTTGCGCGCTTCAGCGCTGTCTTCGCTTTCCAGATATCGTTCGGCGGCGGGCGCCAGCAATTTGTCAGGCGATTTGAGCAGCGCGCCGGCCTTCTCGACTGGCAATGGCTCTCGCAACATCCGCGCGCAGGCCAATAAAGCCAGCTTCGCCGCACGGTCGGCGCCATTCAAAATGTCGAGCGCGCTCGATTGATCGCCAAGCAGCGCGGCGCCGATTCCGGCTCGATAACCGCCCGCGTCAACCAATTCGCGTAGCGCGCCGCCGGTATGGGCGCGCAAATCCTGCCGTCGTTCGCAGGCCGTGAGCAACGCGCCGAGGTCGGCGCCGCCGTCAGCGATTTGCTCAACAATGGCGGCGTCAACCGGCTGGAAAGGCCACTGCCGCGCAATCAACCAGAGCTTCGCCGCTACATCAGGCTTCTCCTCACGCAGAGATTTCAATCGTTCGATGACCGCCGCCGCTAAAGCTTCAGACGCATACTCTTTCTGCTCGGCGACGATCTGCCCTAGTGAAACTTCGAATGATTTCGTTTGTGGATAAATGCGTAGACGCCGAAATGAGCGATCGTAGTCTACGTCCACCTCCGAGTTCGAGGCGCAGGATTCAAGCGCCCCTACCATCTCTTCAATCGTCAATCCGCCGGAACCGATCAACGCTCGGATCAGCAAGGAGGCTTCTTCATTATCGTTTTTCTCTTGATCTCGAATCCCCTCGCGCAAAAGAGGAACGAAGATATTGTCGGGCGTCTCTGCCAGCGCTCTGATCACTGTGTAACGGACAAAGCCCTCTTCATTCCTGAGGAAAGAACCCGACTTTGGCGCGCGCTTGAGAATGTACCGGCCTGAAGGATGGTTATTCTCTTTATTTCTGAGGAGCGAAATCAATTCCGACAGGGCTTCACGCATCTTCAAGTGAACCACACTCTCTGCCAATCGAGACCTGGCGAATTCATCCGAAGTGTCCGCCCATTGCGGATCCGACAGCCAGGGCAGCAGAGGCAGCAACGCGTCTTTGCGCGCATCTTTTCGCGCTCGCCGGTCAACGAACTGCGCGAGGCAGAGCGCAGCCGCGTTATGAACGTTGCGGTCGCCGTGGCCGACGAGCCGGCTGATGACGGGAACCCACCGGTCAGGATCGCGTTTGACTGGTTCGGCCAGGGCGTGGATCGTTCTATAACCGTCCTTCATCTCGCTAAGCGTCGGGTCAGCGAAGAGGGAGAGGAACCATTCATCGCGCCCTTGCCAATCGATCTTCATCAAAGATTCCATCGCCATAGAGCGCGTCTTGGGGGACGCCTGAGGATCACTGACGAGGCGCTTGAACCGGTCGCGATATGTATCGGCATCCGCCGATTGGTTGTTTTGAACGGCGTGTTCATAGAGCAGGCTCAGCGCAAACGCCGCAGTGAGCGGCGCGGAGCCTCCGGCGTAATTCTTCAGCAGCGGTTCGGCCGTCCGCCAATCGAAGCGCGCAAGCGCGGCGAGTTGTCGTGAACCTTTCACTTCGCCGTCATCGTCCTTGACGCCTCCCGCTTCGCGGATCAATTCATCGCGCAGATATTCGCTGTTACACATTAACCATTCGCGCAAGCTCTGCCTGGACTCCTGGCGAGAGGAGACAAAACTGTCCAGGCCGTCGTTCTGCTCATCATCCAAAATTCGTTTGATCCGAGCATGCGCGTCAGGAGTGTTGGGCAGAAAGTCGAGCAGACCGAGTGGAAATCCCGGCTCATCCTCACAGGCTTGCAACAATCGCTGGCGGACTTTCTCTGAAGGTTGTTTGCCAGTATCCTCCCTGGCCTGCATCTCCCAATAAGCCATCAGGACCTTGATTGGAGCGTCCTCGCCGGGATCTGGCGGGTTGGCGTAAAAGTAGTTGATAGAAGACCCCTTCATCGCGGCCAGAGCCTCGGCCAGCTCTTTCGGCGGCGGAGGCGGCGGCGCGGGATGATTCAGCAGTTGCGCGATGGCGTCTGCAAGATTGCCGTTGACCTGCGTGTGAACTGGCGAGAATAGAAAAGGAGCTGACAGCAGGACGGCAAAGACACGAGCCAATATCCTCATAGTCGTTCTCCCGAGACTGAATCGGATGATCAGGGGTATACGCGGATACGCGCTGTAAGAACGACTGATCGGGTAATCGTTGCGATATATTTTACGCCTTGCTTCCGTGAGAACGATCAAAGAAGATAACCAGGATGTTTAATCACACCGTCGAATTCGTCAGCGATAAACTCGCCCTCACGGCGGCGCTCGAACGCCTCGACGCCGCGCCCGTGATCGCTCTCGACATCGAAACGATTTATTGGTGGGATCGCGAATCGGAGCGCGTTTCGCTCATCCAGTTGGCTTTCCGCGAAAGCGATGGCATACGCGTCGTCGTCATTGACTCGTTGGCGGACTTCGATCCGGAGTCGCTGCGGCGCCCGCTCGAGCTGAGCGCGCAGATCAAGGCCATTCATAACGCCGGTTTCGACGCGGTGAAGCTGTCGCATCATTTTCGCATCGCCACTTCGCCTATTCACGACACGATGCTCGCAGCGCGGCGCGGCGGCGAGCGCCGATGCTCATTGAAGGCTCAGGTCGAGGCCCATCTGGGTTTTCATCTCGACAAGACCGAACAGCGCGGCGATTGGAGCCGTCGCCCTCTGACCGAGGAGCAATTGAATTACGCCTCGCTCGACGCCGTCTGCACATTATTGCTTTACGAAAAGCAGATCGCGCGCGGACTGCGCGGCGATTACCAGTTGCGGGCCAGGATCCAGAAGACGCAGCAATCGCTGTCACTCGTAGACGTCGCTCCGCGAGTCGCGGCGCCCGATGCGGGCGCCCCGGAACTCGCGCTACTGGCCTCTGATCTCGGCGATCTCAATCCTTGCGCGTTTGCGTTGCTCGGCGTCATCGCCGAACTCGACGGGCGCTACAGCCCCGAGCATCTGGTCGCGTCGGTCCGCGCCGAAAGAGTTGGCCTGGCGGGGTGGATCATCGATCACACGCTCGGCGCCGACGCCGACATCGATGAAATGGTCGCCAAGCAGGAGATCGCCGCGCTCATAGACCTTGGGCTTGCCCGACTCAGCCTCTCGCGCAAGCTCGAAGCCACCGCCGCAGGCGCGAAGCTCTGGACGGATCACAAACCCGTAAAGAAATAGCTTGCCTGCCACGCCGAGCGATTGTAGTATGCCCGCATCAATTCGCGGTCGTAGAAAATTAACTGAACAAGCTTAACTGGGGAATAGGATATGAAGCATCCCAACGCCGTACCTCTTGCTAAACGCCTGCTGGATTCGCACATCAAACGCCAGGTGATTTCTGGGATCGAGTCCGAAACTGAACACCTGTTCAGAATCACCGATGAAGAGCTTGCATGGGCCCAGGAGATTCTCGCCACGCACCTGGACGCCTGTATGAAACAAGGCGTTCATCCCGACCTCACCGAGGCCGTCGCAGACGCTCTCGCCTTTGCGCTACGCGGTGAAAAAGCATACGAACCCATCCCGATCGCCGCGCGGCGGAATTACGCGTTCGTTGTTATGGAAGAGCGTGACGCGGACTGAAAATTTGCCACAGAGACACCGCAGGCGCAGAGAGACAGGGGAACAGAAGGACATGGCGACGGGGCGACTGGGTGACGGGGCGAAGATGAAATGCCGCCTTGTCGCCCCGTCGCCCCGTCGCCATGTCCTTTCCTATGTGGCCCTGGCTCTGTGGCGGTTCCTATCCGACATTCGCCAATCCATATCGCGGCTGGCTGCGCACATGATTGATCAAGCGGTCGGTCTCGCGCGTGTTTTTGCGCTCGTTAAGCATATAGTCCGCCTCGCGCCGCGCGATCTCGAGAATCTTCTGGTCGCGCACGATGTTGGCGATGCGGAAGGCCGGGATGCCTGATTGGCGAGTGCCCATGACCTCGCCTGGGCCTCGAATCTCCAGGTCCTTTTCGGCGATCTTGAAGCCGTCAGTGGTCTCTTCCATTATCTTCAACCGCTCGCGCGCCTCTTTGGTCTTCTGAAACTGCGCAAGCAGAATGCAGAAACTCTCCGCCGCGCCGCGCCCGACCCGCCCGCGCAATTGATGCAATTGCGACAGGCCGAAGCGTTCGGCGTGTTCGATCAGCATGACGGTGGCGTTCGGCACGTCCACGCCGACCTCGATCACGGTCGTCGCCACAAGAATCTGAATTTTGTTCTCGCCGAACGCCCCCATTACGCTCTCTTTCTCGGCGGGCTTCATCTTTCCGTGTAGGAGTCCCACGTTGAATTCCGGGAAGACCTCCTGGCGCAGGTTTTCGTACATCTCGGTCGCGTTTCGCAAATCGAGCTTTTCCGACTCCTCGATGATCGGATAGACGACGTAGGCCTGGCGGCCGCTTTTGATCTGGTCGCGGACGAAATCGTAAATCTTCTCGCGGCGGTCTTCGCCGCGCACGTGAGTCGAAACAGGCGTGCGGCCCGGAGGCAGTTCGTCAATGATCGAGACTTCGAGGTCGCCGTAAACGGTCATCGCCAGGCTGCGCGGGATCGGGGTGGCCGTCACGACCAGGACGTCGGGATTGACGCCGCGCCGCCGAAGCTCGGCGCGCTGCAGCACGCCGAAGCGATGCTGCTCGTCGACCACCGCGAGGCCCAGCCGTTTGAATTGCACCGCCTCCTGAATCAGCGCGTGAGTGCCGACGATCAGGTCGACGTCGCCCGAAGCGACGGCCCCTTGAACCTCGCGCTTCTCTTTCGCCTTCAAACTTCCCGTGAGCATCTCGACGCGGTACGGCGACAGGCTGAGCCAGCGACGGATGTTGCGGGCGTGCTGTTCAGCCAGAATTTCCGTCGGCGCCATTAAGGCGGTTTGGTAGCCGTTCTCAATCGCGACGACCATCGCCTGAACCGCGACGATCGTCTTGCCGCTGCCCACGTCGCCCTGCAGCAGGCGGTTCATGGGCTTGTCGCTGCTCATGTCGTCGACGACCTCTTTCAACGCCCGCTTTTGAGCGTCTGTCGGATGGAACGGGAGGATCGAGCGCACGGCCTCGCGCACGCGGTCGGTGATCTCGATGATCTCGCCCTTCGGTTCCTTGACGCGCTCGCCCTTACGTAAACCCAGCGCCAGCGAGAGCCAGAAGAATTCCTCGAAGATCAATCGCCGGTGCGCCGGCGAGCGAGCCAGGTTGTAATCGTCAATCGGCGAATCGTCGGCGGGAAAATGGACTTTGCGCAGAGATTCGAGGCGGGGGATCAGGTTGCAGCGCGCGATAATTTCATCGGGCAGAGATTCGGCGACGTCCTTTTCAATGTTGTTGAGCAGGTGATGAAAGACCGAGCGCAGTTGCCGCGTGCGGAAATCGCCGAGCTTGCGGTAGATGGGCACGCGCCGCGCGGTGTGGATCGCCGACGTTTCGGGATCGTCGTCGTCATCGGTCAAAAGTTCGTACTCCGGGTTTTCAACCTCGTAATACCCTTTGTACTTGTTCAGCTTCCACTGGCCGTAAAGGATCACGCGCGAGCCGCGTTGAAAAACCCTGTTGAGGTAAATCTGGTTCCACCAGTAAGCGCGCGCCTGCTTTTCGCCGTCCGTGGCGATGAACTCGTACATCTTCAGCCGCCCGCCTTTGAGCGGAATGATCCCGCCCACCCGCACCATCACCTCGACCGAAGCCGTCTGCCCGTCCTGCAATTGCGAGATGCGCGCCAGATTCGACCGGTCTTCGTAGCGCATCGGCAGATAATGCAGCAGGTCTTCGACCGTCGCCTCGCGCGGGTCGGGCTTCGCGGCGATGGCGCCGACCTCAGCGGCCAGCCCATGCGCGGTCTTCTGGCCGACGCGCGGCAGGCCGTGGTGATGAAGTTCGACGAGTGGGGTGTTAAGTGTCAACAAATCATTCGAGCCTAAGTTCTATATCTTCGTGCCCTTCGCCAGATATGATTTCTACTAACCAGTCGAAAACCGTCGGGCCTTCATTCCGTTTGGCGTTGACAAGTTCCTCTTTGATATTCGGCGCGTTCAACGGATGACATCTTTGTAGCTTCTTTTCGATCTGTCTTATCGTTTCGCTATAACCGAGCCTCTTTCTTGATTGCGCCGAATTTTTCCAGGCCAAAACGAAGCCTTCATCAGGCGTCCCGAAACCGCCGTTTAAAATATCATTCAAAGCGTCCAGGTTTCCGTTCCAAGTGATTTCGAGATTCATTTTTCGATTGAACTCGTCGCAGAATTCTTCGAGCGTGGAAAAATTATTACCATCGATTTCGTAAACCTTTTTATTCATCTATTAGATCATTACTATTCGACGCTCATCGCCGCCGAGATCGGAGATAGTGATTCGATAAGCGCTTGAAATTGCGAATGCCCCCAATCTCTCTGGCCACTCAATCACGACCACGCCAGCAGGATCGCTCAGCATGTCTTCCAAACCTAGATCGTAAACTTCATTCACGCCCCCTTCGATGCGATACAGATCAAGATGGTAAAGTCGCATCCGCCCTTCGTGCTGATTCACAATCGTGAATGTCGGGCTGTTGACTTCGGCGGGGTCAATATCCAATCCCGCGCCGACGCCCTTGGCGAAGACCGTTTTGCCAGCGCCCAGATCGCCCTGAAGCAGAAAGACCGCCGGCTCGTCGATCGCCTCGCCGACGCGGTAAGCGAGATCGAAGGTCTCTTCGGCGGAGCGCGTGACGAACTGTCCGGTCGGAATCAATGACATCAGATCGTTGAGATTGTGTTTTTTTGGCCGCGCTCCGCGTCGCCGCCGGCTTGTAACATGGCTTCGCTCAGATTGGCGATGATGTCGGAAGCGACGAGCGGACGCATCCCGAGTTTGTTCGCCGCCAGATCGCCCGCGAGGCCGTGCAGGTATACCGCGGCGATGGTCGCTTCAAGAGGCTCGGACGGGCGCTGCGCGAGCAGTCCGGCGACGAGGCCGGTCAGCACGTCGCCCGAGCCGGCGGTGGCCATCCCTGCGTTGCCCGTGGGGTTGACGTAAACTTCGCCCCCCGGCGAGGCGATGATCGTGCGGCTGCCTTTCAAAACCGTGATGATGTAATGCTTTGTCGCAAATTCTCGCGCGACATCGATTCGACCGGCCACGATCTCGGCGGCCGTCCAGCCCGTCAGCCGGGCCATCTCGCCCGGATGCGGCGTGATGATGATGGGCGATTCATCCGAGCCTTTCAAATCTTCGGGCCAGGGCGCGAGCGAATTCAATCCGTCGGCGTCGATGACCATCGCCGCTGTTCGTTCTTCCACCATCTCGCGCACAAAGTACCGCGTGCTTTCGTCGCTCGAAGAAAGTCCGGGGCCGATGGCGATTACCGTGCGCTTTTGGGCAAGCTGCGACGCGCGGTCGAGAGCCTCGCTCGAAATCGCGCCCTCGGGGGTTTCATCCAGGCCTTCGGTCATTATCTCGGTTCGCGCCTGAGTGACCAGCAGTGATTGGGCCGAATGCGCCGTGGCCACGGTGACGAGGCCGGCGCCCGCTCGCAGAATCGTTTCAGAGGAGAGCGCCGCCGCCCCGGTTTTACCGCGCGAGCCCGCGATCAAAAGCGCGTCGCCGACCGAGCCTTTGTGCGCGTCAGCGGGCCGGCGCGAAGCTCGCAGCCATTCCGCAATCAGTTTTTCTTCGACAATTTGAAGGTATCCCGATCCCTCTTCGATCAGCCAGTTCGGAGCGCCGATCGACGCGATGACGAGTTTGCCGTTGGACTCGGAGGCGGGCGCCAGGACATTGCCGATTTTCGGGGCGGTAAATGAGACCGTCAGATCGGCTTGAACGCGCGGGCCGATGGGCTGTCCCGTGTCGGATGATAAACCGGATGGAATGTCCACCGAGACAATAGTGGCGACGTCTCTGCGATGATTGATCGATTCGATCGCCTTCGCGTACAAACCTTCAGCCGGTCGCGTTAACCCTGTGCCGAGTAACGCGTCAATCACAACGTCGGCCCCGTCGGAAATGTAGGCGGCCTCTTCCTCCTCTGTAATCTCCTGAATGGAGAGCCTGGGGAGGAAGTTCGCGCGTTTGCGCTCCTCTTCGTAGATTTGACTGATAATCTCAAAATTTATTCGGGCCTCTCCCTTTGTCTCGGCGATCCTGCCGAACAGGTAAACGCAAACGAGTGGGGCGCCGCGCATCCATAACAGTCGGGCTACGACAGCCCCGTCACCTCCGTTGTTCCCTTTTCCGCAGAAGACGGAAATTACCTTCTTAGTAATCGGCCCTCCATGTCCGACAATCGCTTCGACAACTCGCGCCCCCGCCGTCTCCATCAACGTCGGATACGGAATGCCGCAGCGCTCGACAGTCAGCCGGTCAATCTCGCGCATCTGTTGTGAGGTTAAAATTTTCATCGCGCGGCCATTATCCGAAAAGAACGCGGAGGGGCGCAACGCCGCTTGCGCTCAGAGTGATAAATTGGCGAATATTACATGGTCATTGCCGCATCAGTTCCTGCTATGCCGGTTTACAAGTCTCCCGTTATCCCCCAGCAAAGCGGAAAAGGCGTGGAAGGCCAATGACTCAAATATCAACTTTATGAATCAGCGTCGCGCGCGGCGCCCAGCGAACCCCCG
>DASTMP010000256.1:0-2157 GCA_035714085.1 Blastocatellia bacterium | reverse complement strand
GATATCTATTTCCACTGGTGGCCTAAGAAGGGCACGACGGAATGGGTGGAATACGCCTTCGAGAAGCCCGCCACCGTCTCCGAAACCGAGGTCTATTGGTACGACGACACGGGCCGCGGCGAGTGCCGCACCCCCGCCTCCTGGCGGCTCCTCTACAAAGATGGCGAGACCTGGAAGCCGGTCGAAGCGGCCGAGCCTTACGGCGTCGAGAAGGATCGATTTAATAAGCTCAGCTTCAAACCAGTAGCGACGACTGGGCTGCGCCTTGAAGTCACGATGCAGCCGAATTGGTCTACCGGCATTCAGGAGTGGAAGGTTAAGTAGCAGCCCGGCTGCGGTCGGGGCGTAGGGTCAGTGGATGAATAGCCACAGAGCACACAGAGCACACAGAGAAATCAATAATTCCCTTATTGCTCTCCGTGTGCTCTGTGTGCTCTGTGGCTAGCGATCTTCTCACATTTGACGATGACTGAGCACAATTTCGATCAGCTTGATCAACTTGCGAACGACTTCTGGCAGTGGCGCTCTTTTCATCAACCAAACTCAAGCGACGACATCCCGCGCATCGAGCGCCCGCGCGATTGGGAACCCGATTGGTCGCAGGCGGCCGTCGAGCGGCAGCGCGCGGCTCTGGCCGCATTCACCGAACGCTGGAAGAGCATGGACATCTCCGCCTGGCCGATTCCCCGGCAGGTAGACTACCGATTGATCGGATCGGCTTTGGCGCGCGTGCGCTGGGAGCTGGATGTTTTGCGCTCCTGGGAACGCAACCCGAGGTTTTATGTTTATCAAACGCTCGGAGCGCTCTTTGAAGAACTGCTCAAGAACCGGCCCTTCGATTACGACCGCAGCGCGGAGATCATCAAATGCCTTCGGCGCATTCCGAAACTGCTCGCGGACGGGAAGGTAAATCTGGCGCGGGCTGCCGTGAAGCCGTTCGCAGTGGTGACGCTTGAGATCCTGCGTGACATGCGTCCGCGGCTTTCGCAAGTCGCCCGTGAACTCAAGCCGCTGCTCGCAAGCCAGAGCGCCGGGCAGATTGAGCAAGTCACGGAAGAAGCGATCACGCCGCTGGAAGACTGGCGCGCTTGGCTGGAAGAGCGATTGCCCGCGATGTCGGAAGAGCTTGCGGTCGGGGGTGACGGTTATGTCTATTTTCTTCGCCACGTCGCCTTGATGCCGTTTACGCCGGAGCAATTGCTGGCGATGGGTGGGCAGGAATGGGAGCGCTCCATCGCTTTTGAAGCCATCGCGCAAGAACGAGCGAAAGGCACGCCTGAACTCCCGCTCTTTCCCGATCAGGCGACGCAGATGGCGCGTGAGGAGGAAGACGAAAAAATGATCCGGCGATTTCTCGAAGAGAGAAACCTTCTGACCGTGCCGGACTGGATGCGGCATTATCGCAATCTGCCGCTGCCCTCGTATGTCGAGCCGCTCGCGGCGCTCGGAGTGGTTGATGACCTGACTTCCCCGACGCGCCTCGATGAACATGGCGTTCGATACATCCCACAGCCCGCGCCCGATCTGGGCTATTTCGAGCTTTCATCGGCTCGCGACCCGCGTCCGCTCATCGTCCATGAAGGCGCGCCGGGTCATTACTTTCAGATGGCGCTCTCGTGGGCGCATGAAAATCCGATTCGTCGCCACTACTACGATTCAGGGCCTAACGAGGGCATCGGCTTTTATGCCGAAGAAATGATGCTCCAGGCCGGGTTGTTTGATGACAGCCCTCGGACGCGCGAAGTCATCTACAACTTCATGCGGTTGCGCGCTCTGCGGGTCGAAGTTGACGTCAAGCTTGCGCTGGGGCTGTTCAGTATTGATGAGGCGACAGAGTACTTACAGACGGAAACGCCGATGGATTATGAAACCGCGCGGGCCGAAGCCATCTTCTTCGCTTCCCTGCCCGGACAGGCCATCACATATCAAATCGGCAAGCTGCAAATTACGAAGTTTCTGGCCGACGCGCGGCAGGCGATGGGAAATAATTTCAGACTGCGCGAGTTTCACGATTATGTTTGGAAGAACGGAAACATTCCGATCGCGCTGCTGCGGTGGGAGTATCTAGGACTGAATGACGAAATGGTCCTGCTCGAGAACTGAATGAATCGGCAGGTCCTTGTCGGACAACGCTCGGGATTCGACATTTGCATGCTC
>DASTMP010000255.1:0-12346 GCA_035714085.1 Blastocatellia bacterium | reverse complement strand
AATGGCAAATCAGTTTGACGTGCTAATCATCGGCGCCGGGCATAACGGCCTGGTCGCCGCCGGGTATCTGGCGCGCGCAGGTTTCAAGGTCGTGGCGCTTGAACGTCGCCCGGTGTTGGGCGGCGCATGTGTGACTGAAGAAGTCTGGCCCGGATTCAAGGTCTCTACCCTCTCATATCTTTGCAGCCTGCTGCAGCCACGAATCGTCCAGGAATTGGACCTGAGAGCTTTCGGCTACCACATCTACCCCAAAGACCCTTCATTCTTCACGGCTTTTCCCGACGGCCGCCACATCTTCTTCTGGCAAGACATGGCGAAGACGGTTGCGGAGATCGCCAAATTTTCAAAACGCGACGCCGAACATTATCCGAGATATGAAGAGGAACTTGCGCATCTGGCCGAGTGGGTAGAATCGTTGCTGCTCGAAACGCCGCCGAACATCGTCCGGCGACGTCTGAGCGACCTGGCCGCGCTCGGCAAGTTCGGTCTGCGGGCGCTCAAACTCGGCGATGAGGGTGTCACGCGAATGGTCAAGATCATGACTCAGAGCGTGCGCGATTTCCTCGAGGAGAGGTTTGAGTCGGAAGAGATCAAGACCACGCTGGCGACCGACGGCGTGATCGGGACCAACGGCGGGCCCGCGACGCCCGGCACCGCCTATATTCTGCTGCATCACGTGATGGGCGGGGCGGCGGGCGCGCGTGGTCTGTGGGGATTCATACGCGGCGGGATGGGCGCCATCAGCGGCGCTCTGGCGCGTTCCGCCGAATCGAGAGGCGCCGTGATTCGAGCGAACGCCGAGGTCGAACGCATCCTGATCAAAGACGGCAAAACCTATGGCGTCGCGCTCAAGAGCGGCGAGGAGATTCACGCCAAAGTCGTGGTTTCGAACGCCGACCCGAAGCGCACATTTCTGGGCCTTGTCGAGCGCGGCCAGATCGACGAAGATTTCCGACGATCGATAGAGAACTTTCGTGTCGAAGGCTCGTCGTTCAAAATCAACCTGGCGCTCGACGGCCTGCCGGATTTCACGGCCTATCCGAATAAGGGTGTTCGCGAGCCAGGCCTGCCGCACAGAACCACGATGCACGTTTGCCCGACTATGGATTATGTCGACCGCGCCTGGGAAGACGCCAAGCAGGGAAGGCCGTCGACCAACCCGATGCTCGAATGCACCATCCCGACGGCTTACGACGATTCGATCGCGCCGCCGGGCAAACACATCATGTGCATATTCGCCCAATACGCGCCCTATACGCTCAAAGACGCCGCCTGGAATCAGGCGATGAAAGAGGATTTTGCCGACCGCTGCATTGACGCTCTAGCCGAATACGCGCCGAATATCAAGAACATCATCCTGCATCGACAGGTGATATCTCCGCTCGACATGGAGCGGGAATACGGTTTGACCGGCGGCAACATCTTTCACGGCGAGATGGACCTCGACCAATTGTTCTTTATGCGCCCGGTGGCCGGCTGGGCGAAATACCGGACGCCGATCCAGAACCTTTATTTATGCGGGTCGGGCACGCACCCGGGCGGAGGCGTTATGGGCGCGCCGGGATTCAACGCCGCGCGCGCGATATTGCGTGATTTGAAATGATGAAAATCAACCACTAAGAAACGAAGGAACGAAGAAAGAGCATAAAAAAACCTTCGTGCTCTTTGTTTCTTCGTGGTTGATTTTCCGACGGAGAGATTATGGACGCATCAACAATTGGATTCGTGGTTCTCGCGATCATCGTCCTTCTGATCATCGCGCGCGTTGTCTATCGCCTGCTGCTCGGCAAGGGGATGACCGAGACGCTAATCGATAGCGACAACAAGGCCGCGGCGGTTTCGTTAGGCGGGTTCCTGCTCGGCGTGATTCAGGTGGTCATTCCGGTTTTGACGGGGCCGAGCCATTCGTTCTGGGCCGACGTCAAGGGCGTCGCGGCGTACGGCGTGGGCGGCATCATCGCGATGGCTGTGGCCGGCGTGATCTTCGAGCGATACAGCCGCTGGGTGGGCGCGCCGCTGCGCGAAGAGATCGCCGCGGGTAATCTCTCGGCGGGGATCATTGATGGCGCGATCTTCTTCGCTTCGAGCCAGATTGTGGCCGGGGCGCTCAGCGGAGACGGCGGCTCGATTGTCCCGACGATAATTTTCTGGGCCGCGGGCGTCGTCGCGCTGATCGTATTCACGCACATCTTCCGCTCCATCACTTCGTATAACGACGCCGAATCAGTCAAATCGAACAATGTTGCGGCGGCCCTCGGCTGCGCCGGGTTGATCATCGCAATCGGGATCATGGCCGGCTACGCCGTGGCGGGCAATTTCACCGACTACGCTCAGGGCTTCCGCGATTTCGGCCTGATGATGCTCGCGACCGTCGCGCTCTATCCAGTGCGACAGATCGTCGTGCAGATGCTGTTTCTGGGCGGCGGGTTCAGTTTCCGCAAAGGCAGGCTCGATCACGAGATCGCCCATGACCGCAACGTCGGCGCTGGCTTGCTCGAAGCGGTCGGTTATATCGCCACTGCGCTGATTGTCACTCACCTTTTTTGAATCGGTTTCCAAGGAGGTAACGATGCCCAAGACCAAAGCAGTCGCTACTCGCCTGGCTGTTTTGACAGCCCTGTCGCTTTTCTTCATTGCCTGTGCGCTGGCTCAAGAAGCCTCGCCGATCGCGTCCAAGCTCGATGAATATCTGCGCGCCGCAGCCAAACAGGACTTCACCGGCTCGGCGCTGGTCGCGCGCGATGGCAAAGTGATCTTCAGCAAAGGCTACGGAATGGCGAACGCCGAGTGGGACGTCCCGAACACGCCTCAGACAAAATTCCGTCTGGGCTCGATCACCAAGCAGTTCACCGCTGCCTCGATCCTGTTATTGCAGGAGCGCGGCAAACTCAGCGTGAAAGACCCGATTTGCAAATACATCGCCGAGTGCCCAAAAGCGTGGGAGCCGGTCACCATTCATCACCTGCTGACGCACACCTCCGGAATACCGAGCTACACTGACGTCAAGTCTCCGGAGGAGTTCCGCAAGCTCAGTCTGACGTCAGTCACCCCCGCCGGCTTCGTGGACAGTTTCAAGAGCAAGCCGCTCGAGTTTCCAGCCGGCGAAAAAATGAAGTACGACAATTCCGGCTACTTCATGCTCGGTTACATCATCGAGAAAGTATCAGGTCAAAGCTACGAGGCGTTCCTTCAGGAGAATATCTTCACGCCATTGAAACTGGCCGATACGGGCTACGATACACACGACCGCATACTTAAAAAACGCGCCACGGGCTACTCAAGGAGGAACGACGCAATAGTCAATTCGGATTACCTTGACATGAGCGTGCCCTATGCCGCCGGGTCACTCTATTCGACCGTCGAAGACTTGTTTGCGTGGAACGAAGCGCTCTTCTCCGACAAGCTGCTCTCCGCCAAATCGCGCGAAGCGATGATGACTGTGGACAAGAATAATTACGCTTACGGCCTGGTAGTCAGTCAGCAGCACAACCGCAAGATGGTCAGCCACGGCGGCGGCATCAACGGCTTCAACACCATCCTGGCCCGTTTTCCCGAAGAGAAGATCACCATCGTTGTCCTGCGCAACGCCGATTACGGCTATTCCAGTCCCGATAAGATCAGCCAGGATTTGGCCGCCATTGTTTTGGGCGAGAAGTACGAGATTCCGCGCGAGCGCGTGGCGATCAAAATCGATCCGAAAATCCTCGACGCTTATGTCGGCCAGTACGAGCTCAGACCCAACTTCATCTTCACGATGACCAGAGAAGGCGACAGCTTGATGACTCAAGCGACTGGGCAGCCGAAATTCGAACTGTTTCCGGAATCGGAGACCAAATTCTTCCTCAAAGTTGTTGACGCGCAGGTCACCTTCGTCAAAGACGACAAAGGCGCGGTCACGCATCTGATCCTGCATCAGGGCGGCGATCGGACGGCGAAGAAGATCAAGTGACGATCACATTATGAAAAAGCTATTGATTTTCATTCTGCCTGCGCTGTTGCCGCCTGCAATTTGGCTGACGGCCGATTGCCAGCAGGCGCAGACTAGACCGGTCTCGCAATCGCCGGCCGCGTCCGTCCCCAAAACTGTCTACGAAACGCGCGCCGATCACGATCCCGACGGCATAGGCAAGTTCTATATGGGCCGCGAGATCGCGCACGTCATGGGTTACCAGGGCGCCGAATGGCTGGAGCGCCCCGAACGCATCGAAGAAGAGCGCCCGGATCAAGTGGTCGAACAGATGAAACTCAAGCCGACCGATGTCGTCGCCGATGTCGGGGCGGGCACGGGATATTTTTCGTTCCGCATCAGCCGTGTCGTGTCGCAAGGCAAAGTCTTCGCGGTCGACATACAGCCTGAAATGCTCGCCGTCATAGAAAAACGCAAGCAGCAATCGAAGGCCGACAACGTGATCGCCGTGAAGAGCGCGGAGGCGGACGCGAAGCTGCCGGACAATTCGGTTGATGTCGCCCTGCTGGTCGACGTCTATCACGAATTCTCATTCCCGCGTGAAATGATGCTGAGCTTGGTCAAAGCCTTGAAACCCGGCGGGCGCGTGGTTCAGATAGAATACCGAGGCGAAGACCCCGCCGTGCCGATCAAACGACTGCACAAGATGACCGTCGCTCAGGCGCGCAAGGAGATGGCCGCCGTGGGATTGGTCTGGAAAGAGACAAAGGGCTTTCTGCCGCAGCAGCATTTCATCGTCTACGAAAAGCCTGCGCAGCGGTGAGAGTGTAAGTTTGACAGTCGCTCGACGCCTCGCTTAGCATCATTTCTGATTGGAGACGTCGTTATGACCAAGAAATTGAATCTCACTGCAAATGTCTGGCGCGAAGACGATATGTTCATCGCGCAATGTCTGGAGTTCGATGTAGCCAGTCAGGGATATACAGTCGAGGAGGCTCTTAATAATCTTCGTGAAGCTGTTGAACTCTTCCTTGAGCCGCCAACCGCTTCTGTAATGCCTGAGTTGCATCAATTCGGGGTCGAAATCCGTGCCGCTTAAGCCGTTGCCGTTCAACGAAGTTTGTCGCCGATTGAAGGTCGCAGGATTCAGCGAGGTCAGCCAAAAGGGCAGTCACGTCAAATTTTCCAAAGTCAACTCTGACGGGACTCGAATTGCCATCGTCCCCAAACCTGCCGAGGTTAAAGTTGGCGCGATGCGCAGTATCCTGCGCCAGGCGGGGATTACACTGGAAGAGTGGGACAAGTTGTGACCAATCTCAGCTATGGCGATTTTGCTCGAATGCTCTACGCCACCGGCATCCTTTCCGACCCGTGGCTGGGCGGCAAAGAACGCTTTCGATTGCAGCCCGCGCTGCTCACGCAATCGCAAGCCGAGCGACTGCGGACCGCCGCCGAGCGTGTCGGGCTGATCTATCACGAACTTTCCCAAATCGTCATTCACCGTCCCGAGTTGGTCGATCAATTCTTCAATCTCACTCCCTGGCAGAAAGCGATGTGGTTCGCTTCGGAGGGCCGTTGGCACGGCGTCGCGCGCGTCGATCTGTTCATATGCCCGAATGGCGCCGAGGATGGTCGCGTCCGCGCCTGCGAGATGAATTCCGACACGCCGTCTGGCGAGGCCGAAGCCGCGCTGCTCAATCAATTGCTCCATCCTTTTCATCCGAACACGATAGATCCGAATGAAGGATTCGATGAACGGTTCTGGCAAATGCTCGCGGCTTCACATCAGGCGCGAACCGGCCAGGATGTCGAGCCGGAGAGCGTCGCCATAGTTTATCCGACCGATCTCCCGGAGGACTTGAGCATGATCGCGATCTACAAGCGATGGCTCGAAGACCGCGATTGCAAAGTCACGCTCGGCTCGCCTTTCAACCTAGGCGTTGACGGTCATGGGCGTGTGACGGTCATGGGCGAGGCCATTGATCTGATCATCCGGCATTACAAGACCGATTGGTGGGGCGAGCGCGAAACCATCTGGACGAACCAGGCGCCGTTCGCCGATCCCGATCCTCTTGAGCGCGAGTTGCCTCTTCTGCTCGAAGCCGAGAACGAAGGACGCGTCACTGTCGTCAACCCCTTCGGCGCGGTCATCACACAGAACAAGTTCGCGATGGCGTTGATGTGGGAGCGGCGCGAACTGTTTTCAGAACAGTCCCAAAATTGGATCGCCGAATACATTCCAGAAACACGCAGGCTGACCGCTATGCGTCACGAAGAATTGAACCGCGATGAGTGGGTATTGAAATCGGATTACGGCTGCGAAGGCGATTCGGTCTTATGCGGACCGTTCGTCAAGCCGAATGATTGGCAATTGGCGCTGGCGACGGCGATTCCTGAGCATTGGATCGCGCAGCGATTCTTCGAGGTCGCGCCGATTGAAGATGGTCAAGGGGGGGAAACGGAGTTGCCGAATTACGGAGTCTATTTGATCGGCGGGCGCGCGGCGGGCTTTTACACGCGGCTTTCGCAAAAGGCGACTAATTACGCGTCGGTGACCGCGCCGACTTTCATCGGTAAGTGAGCGTCCGAGATAGGCGGGGCGGGGACGGGAGATCGAGCTTATTTCAGCCTGATCTCAAAGATACGCGGCCATAATTTCCCGCTGACGAAAATCCGTTTGCCATGCGCGTCGTAGGCGATGCCGTTGAGCACGGCCTCTGGATTGGATTTCTCATCCTCTGGCAAAATGCCGGCGAGGTTGAGGTAGGATTTCACCTGTCCGGAGGCCGGGTCGATGCGAACGATCCGATCGGTATGCCAGACGTTCGCCCAAACCTCCCCGTCGATATATTCAAGCTCGTTCAGCTCTCGCAATGCCGCCCCGTTGAATTTGACCGAAACCTTACGCGTCGGCTTGAAACTGTCAGGATCGAGAAACGTCAATACATCCGTGCCGTCGCTCAGGATCAACGACTTGCCGTCGTAGGTCAGGCCCCAGCCCTCGGTATCGTATGTAAATTCGCGAAGCCGCTCGAAGCTGTCCCGGTCATAGACAAAGCCGCGATGCGACTGCCAGGTCAACTGAATCAACCGGTTGTCGACCATCGCCAGGCCCTCGCCGAAATACTGAGGATCTATATTGACCTGCTGCAACACCTTTCCCGTGGGATACTCCACTCGCCGCAGTGACGATCGGCCGAACTGCCCCGTGCTCTCAAAAAAGCCGTTGTACCAGACCAAGCCCTGTAAAAACGCGCCCGGATCGTGCGGGAAATTGTTAACCACTTCGTAACCGACCTCTCGCGCAATGACCGTCGCATTGCCGACGTCCGCCTGCTCACCCCCATCTCCCGAGCGAAACCAGATGGCTCCAAGAATAGCCAGAACCAGCGCCGCGGCGGCGATGCCCGCCGCCATACGGGATGTCGCTTTTGGAGGCGGCGGTGAATCTTTTTTGTTTGATCTCTTTTTGGATTTTCTGCTCATCGAAACGACCTCCTGCGAGTCATCGTTCAAGCCGAAATCTCACTCCGCCCCTTACCATTCGCGGCATTCCCAACGACTCAAGCGGCGTGCGCGCGACCGCGTATCGTTCGTCGAACAAGTTTTGCACAGCGACGAAGGCTTCAACGTACCGGGCAAGCGGGCGCGATACCGTCACGTCGAACACCGCGAAGCCGCCCAGCGGCAGGCGGTTTTGGTCGTCGTCGAACTGTTTGCCCGAGGCGCGGAACTGCATTGCGGCGGTGACGAATCTCGGGTTCGAGTAGACGGTTTGGAGCGTGAATTGATGGCGGGGAACTTGAGGAATCCACAGCCCTTCGAGAGTCACGTCCTGAGGCGCGCGCAGAACGGTGGCGTCGGCGAAAAGGTAGCCGGCCGAGATTCGCCAGTAATTCGAGATGTTGAAATCGGTTTCGGCCTCGACGCCGCGCGAACGCGTACGGCCCAGGTTACGACGTTCGCGTGTGATCAAGGTCGGTGTGACCGACAGCGTGAAGTTGGAAATCGGATTGATGATCTCTGTCCAGTAACCGGTGACCCGCGCGTTCACTCGGCGGTTCGGAGTCCAATCCATTCCAGTCTCGCCGCCTGTCAGCCGTTCTGCGACCAGGTTCGGGTTGGCGTTCGTTAGCGTGTCACCCACGCGGAACCCGCGGTACAGCTCGTTGAGCGTCGGCGCGCGAAAAGCCCGATAAGCGGAGGCTCGCAGCGAAAGCTGCTCAGTCGGCCTGTAGATCAGCGACAGTCGCGGGCTGAAAGCGTCTTGCGAGCGGGCAGGGAAGAAGCGCGGCGTGACGGCGCCGGTCGTCAAATTGCGCGACACCGAAGCCGCCGACGAGTCGCGCCAGTTGTCGTAACGCGCATTGGCGCTGAGTTGCCATCGCGACGAGATGCTGAACAGGTCCTGAACGAAAAAACCCGCGCGGCGCTGGCGCCCGCCGGAGCTGGAAAACGTCGTCGCGCGGTTGTTGGCGATCGCGGTTTCGTCGCTCACTCCGCGCACGCCGCGCACGTCAACCCCCGCGACCAGCAAGTGCTTTTCAAAACTCAGCCGCGACCAGTTGAACGAAACGCCCACATCGCGCGAAGGCACAAATTGCAAGCGATTCAACGCCTCTGAATTCCGATCGGCCGCCACGGCTGAAAAAGTCTGGTGATAGCGTTGCTGGTTGGCGAACAAGGTCAAATTCCAATCGCTTCTTTCGGCGGTTCTGAACCGGCCTCCGGCCACCAGCGATTCCGAAGCCGTGTCGTTTGTTTGCGCTTTGGTTCCGTTATTGCGGTCTTCGTCAAATAGCGAACCGCGAAGGAAAACGGAGTCGGTCGCGTTCCAGTCGTTCTGCAGTCGCAGCGTGAGCGCGCGGTGTTTGGACGCGGCGAGATCGTCCGCCGTCCCCCGGATTTCAGGCGCGATCAGGAAGTACCCATCAGTGCGGAACGCCTCACCCGCGACGGAGGCCGAAAAGTTGTTCCATTTGTCACTGGTGAAGAATGTAACGTCGGCGGTGTCTCGATTCCCGTAACCCGTTTCGGCATTAATCACGCGCTGTGTCGGCGGCCGCGAGATGACGTTGATCACGCCGCTCAGCGCGTCGGAGCCATACAGGTCGGACGAGCCGCCGCGAACGAGTTCAATACGATCAACCGACGCGCGCGGTACTCGGTCCCAGTAAACCCACCCTCCGAACGCGTCGTTGAGCGGCACGCCGTCGGACAACACCAGCGTGCGGCTGGCGCCGCTTGCGCCAGCCCCCCGAAGGCTGACGCCCAGCGTCGTCGGGTTGGCCACGATGCTGCTCGAACGGCGGAAGACGCTGAAACCAGGAGCCTGCCGCAGCAGATCGTCGAAGGTCTGCGCGGCGGCGTTGTTCAAGTCTTTCGCGTCGAAGACCGACACGCTCGCCGGCGCCGATGACAGTCGCAGGCTGGTTCGCGCCGGAGTGACCGTGACCGTTTCCGCGACCGTCGCAGGTTCGAGCGTGACGTTGACGGTCGCTTGCGTCGAATTCAGAGAGACTCGCTGGCGGGAGTCCGAAAAGCCGTCGGCCGAGACGCGCAATTCGTAGTCGCCCGGCGGAAGCGCAAGCGTGAATTGGCCAGAGCCGTCGGCGCTCGTCTCGCCCCTGGTTTGATTGTCGGCGACCGCGACCACGCGAGCGTTGCTGACGGCGTCGCCGCGTTTGTCAGTCACGCGGCCTGAGACTTGCGACGAAGTCTGCGCGTGTGTGACAGCCGCCAAAATAAGCGGGCATAAAAAGGCGCAGAGAGCTTTGAGAATGTTCCTTGATAGTTGATTCATCATTATTTAGTTCGGCGCAGGATCGGGTAGGGGTTGATAGAGTCGCCTTTCCAGGCTTTCTTCGGATCGGCGCCCGCTATCAGGATCGAAAAATGCAGATGGTAATTGCCGGGGCCTGCGTTGCCGGTGTTGCCGACATAAGCGATGACATCGCCCTGTCGCACGCGATCGCCCACGTTGAGTTGGGCGGCATAGTGGTCGAGATGCGCGTAATAAAAGACCAGCTTCTTATCGTCGCTCAGTTGATAAATTATCTTGCCGCCGAGTCTGTTGCGGCCGATCCTGACGATCTCGCCGTCGGAGGCCGCCAGCACCGGAGTTCCGCGCGGGACCATAATGTCTATTGCGCGGTGGACCCGACCCCCGGAACGCGCCGCGTAGAAGGTGTCGTGCAAATCGCTTGGCCGCCCGCCTGCGACCGGAATGATCAGACTGGCTAATTTGACGCCTCTGGGCGTGAGAGCGGAAGAAGATTTTGGCGCCGACATAGCGGAAGATGTTGGTAAAGATTTTGGCGTCGACAGGGTGAAGGATTTCGGATCTGATACGGATGAATATGGGGGTAAAGATTTCCACGCCGTCGCGGGGGAAGCTGTGGGCGCCGATTTAGGGGAGGATGTTGGCGCCGATATCGGCGGCAGACGCAGCCTCCATGCGCCGAGCGCCGGTGGAGAAGGCAAATTGTCTTGTTCTTTGACTCCATCGCCGACTCGCCGCGGCCTCACTGCGTCGGACAACGGCGGGGAAGGCAAATCATGATGCTCTTTATCATTGACACGCCGGGGCCTCGATGCGTCGGACGCCGGCGGCGCGGATGTGGGAGCGGATGTCGATGGAAATATTGGAGGAGATTTTTTAGCAGATGGAGGGGGAGACGCAGGCGCCACTTCAGGGGGATCTTGCGGCGGCGCCGGGATGAGTAGGGATATGACTAGCCAAAGCTGCAGGGAAATAATCATTTTTTACGCTCCTATATTTCGGCCTGAGCGCGAACGCGTCTCCAGGTCGGCGCGCCCAGGTCTTGTATGTCATGGAGGTCGGTGGGATCAATCTTCTACTCAATTTTTCGGCAACAGGGGCTCAATCTCTCGCCACACATTCTCGGTCATTATCTTTTCACCCGCGGCGTTCGGGTGAATGCCGTCAGACTGATTCATCTCGCGGCGGCTAGCCACGCCTTCCAGCAGGAAGGGAATCAGCGGGACCTTGTATTTTTTAGCAAGGTCTCGATAAGCCTGCCGGAATTCGCTGGTGTATTCCTCGCCCAGATTCGGCGGCGCCTCCATTCCCGCGAGGATCACCGTGACATCGCGCGCCTGCGCGCGCTCGATAATCTCTGCCAGATTCTTTTTCATTTCGGCCACAGGCAAGGCCCGCAACCCGTCATTCCCACCAAGCTCCAGGATCAGAAACTTCACGGGGCCACCTTCGATCGCGAGCGCCCAGTCGATGCGGCTGACTCCGCCCGCCGATGTATCGCCCGATACGCCGGCGTCCTCTACGCGGTAACGGCGCCCATTTTCGTCAATTTTGCGCTGCAAGAGCGTGGTGAAGGTCTGATCTTCGGGCAATCCGAACCCTGCGGTCAAGCTGTCTCCGAACGCGACGATAACCGGCCTCCCGTCCAATTTCTCTGGAGGTTTCGCCGGCGCGAAGGACGACTTGGAGGTCGCCACGCCAGCCGACGATTGATCGGGCGCGCCAGATTTCTGACAGGCGACGGAAAAAGCCGCCAGTAGCAGCGCGCCCGCAAACGACGTGAATCTATTTCTGTTTACCATCTCAATCTTCTCCTGCTCTCTCACTGCTGAGAGGTAATTAAGCTAAAAACTTTTCGGCTCCTCGCCGAAAATGTCGGTACGCAATCGAACAATGATTTAAAATAGCGTCCCAGCGGCAATTTTCGCTATTACTCGTCGTTATATAAGGAGCGGCGTCCCAAAAACCACCGTAAAGATAACATGATTCAACTCGCAAATGTCTCCAAAGTCGTCACGAGCGGTTCGGAACGATTGACCATTCTGCACTCCCTCGATTTAGAGATACCGCGCGGTCAATTCGTTTCGGTCATCGGCCCTTCAGGAAGCGGCAAGTCGACGCTGCTCGGCCTGATAGCCGGACTCGACGCGCCGACTTCAGGCAGCGTCAGTCTGGGCGGCCGCGAGATCACCAGTATGAACGAGGACGAATTGGCCGAACTGCGCGGCCGGCTCCTCGGCTTCATCTTTCAATCTTTCCATTTGATCCCCTCGCTCACGGCCTACGAGAACATCCTCACGCCGATGGAAATCATGGGCGTTTCAAAGGCCGGGGACCGAGCGCGGACGCTGCTGGACGAAATCGGGCTGCGCGACAGGGCTCATCACTATCCGTCGCAGCTTTCGGGCGGCGAACAACAGCGGGTGGCCATCGCGCGCGCGTTCGCAAACGAGCCTGAGATATTGCTGGCCGATGAGCCTACAGGCAATCTGGACATGAAGAACGGCGAGCATGTTTTCGAGCTCCTGCTCAACCTCAACCGCGTCTACGGCACGACTCTTTTGCTGGTCACGCATGACCACAATCTGGCCGACAAAGCCGACCGCAAGATCTCCCTGAGCGGCGGCCGGATTGTGGAAGACAGGAAGATGGGGAAT